>JAJONO010000001.1 GCA_021323535.1 Bacteroidota bacterium | reverse complement strand
CATTGCTGAAAAGTACGCGCCCAATGGCGATCCTTCTAAACTTCCTGCTTATGGCGCATTGTACGAATGGGATGAATTGATGCAATACAATTCCACAGCGGGAGGACAAGGTTTATGTCCAGGCGGCTGGCATGTGCCAACTGATGCTGAGTTTCAGGCTATGATCGTGGCAGCGGGAGGAACAGTTATTCCCGGAGCGGGAGGGAATAAACTCAAAGCATTGGGAGAAGGCTTCGGCGGAGGTGCAGGAACAAACACGTCGGGTTTCTCTGCTAAAGCGGCGGGCGACAGGGATGCGTTCGGAATATTTTACGGATTAACTTTGCGCTCTATTTTCTGGACATCCACGCAGACAAACGCTATGAATGCTTACCATTATACTTTATGGGCCGAGAAAGATACCATTGAGCGATTAAATGTTCAGAAATATAATGGATTTGCCTGTCGTTGTGTGAAAGATGCTTCAACAGGATTAAATGAAAAATCAAAAACAGATTTATATAGGTTGTATCCTAATCCTGTTAAAGAAAAAGTAACAATAGAGCTTAATGATTTTCCTGTGAATACTTCGTACATAATTATGAATATTGTTGGAAGAATTATAAAAGAGGAAATCATTACTGAACCAAAAACGGAAATTTCTTTAAAGGAGTTTGATGAAGGAATTTATTTTATTTCTGTAACCGTTGATGGGAAACGAGTGGAGAAAAGAATTGCTGTGATAAGATAGTTTTTTGACTCCATTTTTTCTCGCAAAGTTTCAAAGAATAACGCGAAGCCGCGCAAAGAAAACTCTCATTCACGCAGCTTTGCGTGTCTTTGCGAAACTTAGCCAACTTTGCGAGAACTAAAGCCTAGTATTAATCCCAATAGTAAACCCTGAACGTACCTGGTTATTGATGCCGTACCCAAGCACATAATCAATTCGCATAACACGGAAAAGATTTTCGAGCCCGAAATTGATTTCGTAATAATCTTTGAGGCGATTGCTGGTAAGAAAATGAATACCTGCCACTTCCTGTACTTTTAATTTTTTAAGTAAAGGAATTTTATTGATGATAAATCCATTGAAGTGATGTTCGGCATGAGCCTCGCCAAACCACTGATCGGCGCTGAACGTATAATATGGTAAGAGGCGGAAACTACTGAGATAATCACTCGTATTGAAAATAGTCTGGTTCCCTAAAAAATATTTGAAGTCCATGAAGTACAATTGTTTTGTATTCAGAAATCCTCCACCTCTGATCCTGTAACCTAACCGTCCGAATAATCCTAAATTAACTTCGTCGTAAATCATAGCACTGGCCAGATCGTAATCGGCTGTTGTTCCTAAAACAGGAAACGCTTTTTTATATGAAACACTTAAGCGTGGATATTTACTTCCTGTAATAATTTTCTGGTTGGGCGCGGTGACATATTTCTGCCTGAAACGAAACGAGAAATTAAGTTCCGCGGTAAAAGCCTGGTTGGTTGTAAAGAGAGAATCGTGGTTGAATGAGTTTAACGGATCGTTACTTGAGAAGAGTTTTTTACGATCGTCGATCAAGAGCAGGTCGCTTGTGTTTTTAAGGCCGTCGCGCTGCATGTAACGGATAATTGAATTCGCGAAAACACCATTGGTGATCTCAGTAAAATAACTTCCTTCAACACCGGTTTCCTTGAATATTTTCATGTAGTTCTCGTTCATCAATAAACTGTAAAGCGAATTCACGAGAGGTGAAATGGGGTCCAGTTGATTATATTGTTCTGCTATGGATTTTGCTTTGATTCCTATTCTCGAAAACTTTTTTGGATTGTAAAAATAATTGTAAGACAATTCTCCGCCCCATAAATAATTACTGAAACCATAACGTAATTTTCCATTCACCTGGTGAGCCCTGTAATCTTCATATCGTTTTGTTAATCCGAAGTTGTAACTCAGGTTCAAACCTTCAACAGTGTTGTATTGCACGCCGTTGGTAATGATTCCCGGAATATCAATGCTTAACCTGTTTTTAGTTTTGGAATAATTGTATCCGAAGAAAATATCATTGAATCGGAACCTGTTCCCTCTTTTATCTACGGAATCTTTATACCTGTCCGTTTCTGTAATTTTTTCCGTACTGTCCTTTTTCTTATAATCGATGGTTTCTTCATGTGTGAGGGGAACAGGTCTGTTGGCATTCCAGTAAACCGAATCTTTTTTATTGGCACCATCTTCAATCACAAGAATTTCGTTATTAAAAAATCCTTCTTTGATCTCCGGCTGTAGATTGTAGTTTTTTACAATGGCGTTATTGTAACCTGCGCCTTGTATGCCCATAAAATTAAAATTGAAACTGATGTTGTAGTTCACGGGCATCCAGATGCTATCTCCAATAACAGGAGCGTAGAGCTGACGGAATGTTAAAGTATCCACGAAATTAATTTTCTGGTTCTTGGTCAGGTTAAGTTCAACGCCGGTTAAGCGCCATGCATTTTCCTGGATATAAATAATACCGGTAAAACAAGGATCATTTTTTCGTTTGGGGATCACTTTGATTTTATTGAAGATATAACCGTCTTCAGTAATAGTCCCTAACAAAATAAAACGGTAATAAAAAAAGGCGTTACCATTGAGAGGCGAAACAAAAGGACGATCGCTTACACCACGAAGATTCATCAGGTTTTCGTAGAAATTCATTTTAAGCTGACTCAGCTGATTATAACTAAAAGTTTTACTTGATCCACTCACGCGGCTGCTATACATGATTTCTTTGTGCTTATTCGGCTTTTTGAAAAAATAGTTGCTTTCGCTTTCGCTGAGGTAAATCACACCAAGATCAGTAGAATCAATGGTTTCGCCACTCATAGCTTTTATGAGTTTTTTGAATTTTTCCGGAATGTTTGTGAGTCGCTGAATGTTCTTGATGTAAGCCTGGCAGGAGTACTCGTTTACCTGGTTTGAATAATATTTCCGTTTTTTTATTGCCTTGCGCATGATGGGGTAGGCGGGATCTTCACCGGCTTTCACTTCTACTTCTTTCAGCGAAATGGCGTCGCCCTTCATATCCACGTTCACCGTTTTATTCGAAGTAATATCTACAGGAATTTCCTGCTTGCTGTAACCAACATATTGATAAACGATGGTATGCTGACCTGCGGCTAATTTAAGAGTATACTTTCCTTCATCGTTGCTGTTAACGCCCTGCGTGGTTCCTTTAATGTAAATGTTGGCAAAAGGAAGAGGCTCCTTTCCATCGGTAATTTTTCCGGAAAGAATAAATGTCTGAGGGAAAATTCCTTTAGTAACAAGTGCGAGTAAAATGAAAAGTATCTTTTTCATCACAACAAAGACGTTTGTGTATTAGCAAAAGTTACAGTCATGTTATTTTTTATCGAAGCCAAGAAAGGCATAGGTAAGAATATTAGCGCCCATTCTCAGAGCTTTAGTGCGTGTTTCCTCGCTGTTCTTATGTATTTCAGCGCTTTCCCAACCATCGCCTAGGTCGCATTCGAAATCATAAAAGCAAACCAGCCTGCCTTTATAGATCAGGCCAAAACCCTGAGGTGGTTTGTTATCGTGTTCGTGAATTTTTGGTAGTCCGGCCGAAAAATCAAACTTCTGATGATAGATGGGATGTTCGAAAGGAAGTTCAACAAAATCGAGTTCAGGAAATACTTTTTTCATCTGGGTACGGATGAATTTATCCATACCGTAATTATCGCTGATGTGAAGAAAACCTCCCCCAAGCATATAATTTCGCAGATTTTCGGCTTCACTGTTGGAGAAGATCACGTTGCCATGGCCTGTCATGTGAATGAAAGGGTAATTATAAATTTCAGAACTTCCCGCATCCACAATGGCCTGTTCGGGATGGATATTCATTTTAAGATTATCGTTGCAGAATTTGATCAGGTTAGGAAGTGAAGTTTCAAGATTAGCGTACCAATCGCCACCACCATTGTATTTTAAAAGGGCGATCTGGTAGGATGGAGGCGGATTGGTTTTAAAGGACGAAAACAGAATAACAACCAGAGAAAATAAAAAGAACTTCTTTAGTTTGGATCTATGTGCAGAGAAACTCATCATCTAAAATTAAATATTTTTATAAAATTCTACTAATTCAATAGCTTGTTTTGCTTCGGTAATATCGTGAACCCTGAGAATGGAGGCCCCGTTCATTAACGCTATCGTATTAAGAACAGTGGTCCCATTGAGCGAGGTTACCGGATTGGTACCAATCACTTTGTTGATCATACTTTTTCTTGAAATACCTGCCAGTACTGGATACCCAAGGCTAACGATCGCATTTAAATGTTTCAGAAGACTAAAATTATGTCCGGTATTTTTTCCGAAACCGAAGCCAGGATCAAGTATGATCTTGTCAAAATCTAAATCCTGAAGTTTAGATAGTTTTATCCTGAAATTTTCCACGACTTCTGTAACGACATTTTCGTAATCAGGATATACTTGCATGGTTTTTGGTGTTCCCTGCATGTGCATGAGAATGTACGGAACGTTGAGCTTTGCCACTGTAAAAAACATGTTTTCATCAAGATCCCCGGCGCTGATGTCGTTAATAATGTCTGCTCCTTCCGAAACACTTCTTTTAGCAATGCTGCTGCGATAGGTATCAATGCTTATAAAGGAGGATGGAAAATTCTTTCTTACTTCCCTGATCACAGGTTCAAGGCGTTTCCATTCTTCATCTTCTGTAATTTCGGTGGAGCCCGGACGGGAAGAAGCCGCGCCAATGTCAATGATATCGGCACCGTTCTTTACTTTTTCTTCCACATCACGCAAAATATCCGTGACTGTATCGTATTTGCCGCCGTCGTAAAAACTATCGGGAGTTACATTCACAATGCCCATTAACAAAGGTTTAATAAATGTTAATGATTTACCGTTGCAATTATATTCAGTTTGTTTTATTTCGTTAATTTTATTGCTCATAATTTTATGCAAACTACATCTCAACAATACGACGCAGCCATTTCTCAATGCAAAGATATCTTTTTAAAAAAGATGAAGGACTATGGAACTGCATGGCGCAATTTAAGGCCCACTTCTTTAACCGACCAGATCTTTATCAAAGCACAGCGCATTAAAAGTATAGAAGAAAAAGGAACCCAGAAAGTGGGAGACGATATTAAAGGTGAATATATAGGAATTATTAACTATTGCGCCATTGCGCTCATACAACTTGAGCTGAAAGACGATACCAGGGTCGATCTTCCTTATGCCGAAGTAGAGGCGCTTTATAACAAACACATTGGTATTACAAGACAATTAATGTTGGATAAAAACCACGATTACGGCGAGGCCTGGAGGGATATGAGAATGAGTTCACTTACCGATCTTATACTCATGAAGATCTTCAGGGTAAAGCAGATCGAGGATAATAAAGGCCAGACCATTATCAGCGAAGGAGTCGATGCCAACTACATGGATATGATCAATTATTCAGTATTTGCGTTGATAAAACTTAATACCGGAGATGCTTAAAAAAGGGATATTATCTATATTTTTTCTCTTAACATGTTCACACGCTTTTAGCTCGGTGCTCGATTCTCTCCGCGTAAGATTAGCGAGGACAAAAAACGACAGCGCTAAAATTGAGTTGCTTTATAAAGCATCAGCCAATAAAAAACTCACCAGTACCAGTTCTGATTCTCTTCTCAACGAAATTCTTAATTTCAGAAACAGCAAAGATTGTTTTATCCGTTCTTTCTGTTATTATAAAGTAGGGTCGTTTCACGCACAGAAAGAAAGTCCGCAAAAAGCCCTGGATCATTTAATTGTTGCACTTAGAGTTGCCGACAGTTGCAATGATAAAACAGCTATCATGTATGTGAGATACAAAATGGCTTATGTGAACAAGATCAATGAAAATTTTAAAGTGGCCATTAATCACTGCCACATTTCCCTTAAATATGCCCGTCAGCTACAGGATCCAACAGTATTATGGGAAAATTATACACTTCTGGGTAACATGTATAAAACCGATCTGCTTCTCGACTCGGCCCTGTTCTATCATGAGAATGCTCTCACGATCAGTGAAACAAAACTGGATCTTCAGCATACAGCTCTTACGTATAATAATCTGGGTCTTACTTACAAGAACAAAAAAGAATTCGATAAGGCGCTTTCTTTTCTGAGAAAATCGCTCGCACTTAAAATCAAGGTAAAAGACAAAACGTTAGGCTCCTCTTACAATAACATAAGCATTGTATTTAAACACATGGGCCAGTTCGACAGCGCGGTCTTCTATTCAAATAGAGTTTTAGATGAGGGAATAAGAACCAGGAACGGAAAAACGTTTAAGGAGGGTTTATCTCAATTAGCCGAAGTATACGACGCTAAAAAGAACACGGTGCTGGCACTTCATTATTACAAACGTCTCAGAGCTGCCGAAGATTCCATAGGAAAAGAAGAGCTGACATCGGAATACAAAGAACTTCAATCGAAATATGAGAGTGATAAAAAGGATGCTGAATTAAAACAAAAAGAA
Organism: Bacteroidota bacterium; assembly: GCA_021323535.1. Classification (GTDB taxonomy): domain Bacteria; phylum Bacteroidota; class Bacteroidia; order B-17B0; family Aurantibacillaceae; genus Aurantibacillus. The sequence continues at coordinate 137,061 of JAJONO010000001.1, read as the reverse complement.
AATAATCTCAAGATAGCCGAAGCTGAAAACTCTAAGAAAAATGGTTTCATTCTTTTTTCAGGAATCGCTTTGCTGATGGCAATCATTGCGGCTATTGTTATTTTCAGGAGTTACAGGGTAAGTAAACGAACCGGCGTTGTGCTTAGCCATAAAAATAAAGTGATCGAAGAAAAAAATAAAGAGATTACCGACAGCATCAATTACGCGAGAAACATTCAGCAGAGCTTGCTTACCAGCGAACAGGTCTTCAGTTCTAATTTAAAGGATCATTTCATTTTGTATAAGCCAAAGGACATTGTGAGTGGCGACTTTTTCTGGGCCTCCTCCGTCCCGGCAACTACCGGGACCACGGCGGCCGCAGGCCAAAAGGAATTTATGATCATGTGCGCCGATTGTACGGGCCATGGTGTTCCGGGCGCGTTCATGAGTCTTCTTGGAATTACATTTCTCAAAGAAACCATTTCATATAAACAGATAACCAGGCCTGATCTTATTCTTAACGAACTCAGAACCCAGCTCATTGATAATTTCAGCCTGAGTAATAATAAAGACGGTATGGATGCCGCGCTGATCAAAATCAAAGGAAAACACCTGGAGATGGCGGCGGCAAATAATCCTGTATGGATCATTCGCGATAAAACCAACATAGTACTTAAGCCAAATAAATTTCCGGTCGGGAAACATCATGGCGAAATACAACCTTTTTCGCTTAATAGTTTTGAATTAGCCGAAAACGATCTCATTATTATGTTTACTGATGGATATGCCGATCAGTTCGGAGGACCAAAAAACAAGAAGTATAAATACAAGAGGTTGGAGACACTTATCCTTGAAAAGAGTCATCTTCCTCTTGCCGAGTTAAAACAACATCTTGAGAAGGAGATGGAAGACTGGAAGGGCAAGAACGAGCAAATCGACGACATCCTTGTATTGGGGGTCAGAATCTGAAATTAACAGTCCGATCTTAGTTAAAAATATTTAACTTGCGGCCATACAGAGAATATCTCTACTAAATTAGCTGCAAAGCATAACGTCATGAAAAACTTTTTATCCTCCAAACTCTTCAAGCTGATCTGGTCGGCAGGACTGGCGGCTTTGTTATATCTTACCTGTCCGCCATGTTTCAGTAAGCAAACACTTGGCATCCTCCTCGCCACCATGCTGGTGATCATTAACATTTTCCCGTGGCTGGCCACAGCTAAGGGTTCCATGAGTACTATCTTTAACTGGTTCACCCAGATCGTCAGGATTTTTGTGGGTGGATTATTTATTTTCTCAGGATTCATTAAGGCCAACGATCCACTCGGGTTTTCCTATAAGCTGGAAGAATATTTCGAGGTTTTTAAGCTTGACACAGGTTGGGGATTCTTTGAATGGTTCGCGCATATTTCGTTGCCATTGGCCATTATCATCTGCGCCAGTGAAATTATTTTAGGTGTGATGCTTCTTCTCGGCATGAAAAAGAATCTCACTTTATGGTTACTGTTAGCCCAGATCGCTTTCTTCACGTTCTTAACTTTTTATTCGGCGTGTTATAATAAAGTAACACACTGTGGTTGTTTTGGCGATTTTTTAAAACTAAGGCCATGGGAAAGTTTTTGGAAGGATGTCATCTTAATGATAGCCATCGCTATTCTTTTTGCAGGAAAAGAAAATATCAAAGAGTTTTTACCACCAATGATTGTGAGTCTACTGTTCCTTTTAGGGACAATTTTCTCGATTGGGTTCCCGGTCTATGCTTACAGAAATTTACCACCACTCGATTTCAGAGCTTATGCGCCTGGGGATAATATTAAGAAGAACATGGAGAAGGGGGCTGGCTATAAAGATCCCGTCTACGAATCTGTTCTGGTATACATGAATTTAAAAGACACTACCAAATTAAGAGAAATGAAACAGGACGAGTATATGAAGTCCAAAATATGGGAAGATACTCTGAACTGGAAATGGAAGGCGACTGAAAATAAACTCATCAGTGAGGCCGTGAATCCTCCGAGAATAACTGATTTCACTGTAAATGATACTTCAGGGAATAATATTTCGGATCTTGTTTTAAATGAAAAGAATTACAGTTTCTGGCTCATTATGTACGATATTAAAAAGACAGAAACAGACCCTGAACTTTGCGCCAAGATCAAGGACTTTATCAAACTCGCAACGGGTGAGAAGTATAAAGTAATTGCCATGTCGGCAAGCGGCAAATCTGATATTAATGCGTTCAAAAAGAAAACGGGTATCGAATGTGATTTCGTAACGGTTGACATGATCGTTCTTAAAACCATGATCCGCAGTAACCCGGGGTTGATGCTGATGAAAGACGGAACGGTGATCGCCAACTGGCATCATAATAACTGGCCTTCGTTTAGCGAGGTGAAGGAAAGCAAGATGAAACCGTAGATAGGTTCTCGCAGAGGTCGCAGAAGAGGGCAGAAAACGCAGAGGTTTATCCTGGTTTTATTAATAACATTCACTCATGCAGAAAATTTCAGAGTTGACAGACGAAATGGCTCAATCTATTAAAGCAAAAAGAGATTGGGTTAGAAATCACTATACTCCGGAGAATTTAAATGAATATGATTCTGTTAAAGGTAAATTAACTTTATTGGACACTATTTTGAAATCAAATTGGATTGACAAAAAAGACAAAGTTAAATTGCAGTGCCTGGGAATAACTTTAGGAGATACACTTATTCAGGACATGAATTTTATTTGGGTTCAGGTTGAAGATGAGTATGGCACAGATCCGGCGATTCAATTACCCGATACAACTATAATACTTTTTCCTTTAACAATGATATCAAAGAGAATCGAAGCAAATGAAACCGTTGATATCAATGAACTTTATGTGGGATTAAAAGAAAAAGTAAATGAAATAAGAACCAATATCTAATGCGGTAATACATTTTCCATTTTCCCTCTTACATTTTCCATTAGACTTTTATTCCAACTAGCAAAACATCATCCAATTGCTCCAGGTTTCCTTTCCATTCATTAAACGTTGAAGCGAAAATTTCTTTTTGTTGTTGCATGTTCAGTGATGCGTTAGCCTGTAAAGTCTCTACCAGCTTTTTGTATTTGAATTTTTTGCCCTTGGCGCCACCAAACTGGTCGGAGTATCCGTCGGTAAAGGCATAGATCACATCTCCTTTTTGTAATTCGATGCTGTTCATAGTAAATGGTTGGTCTTCTTTGGGCGATTGTCCAACCGACATTCTGTCGAACGAAAAATCAATTAATTTACCATCACGTATAAAAATAAGAGGATTGTTTGCGCATGAAAAATGAAGCATGGTTTTGTTTCCCTCTTTTTCAAAACAAAGTAAAGAACAATCCATTCCGTCTTTAGAGCCCTGGTCGTTATTGTCGCTGTGAAGAGATTCAATTAATCTTTTTCTGACATGGTCAAGAATATCATTTGGCTGACGAAGTATTTTTTCGTTGATGGCTTCGTTGAGAAAAGAAATATTCAATAAACTCATGAATGCTCCGGGAACGCCGTGGCCTGTACTATCACAAACCGCAAAGTAGAAATGTTCATGATTTAAAGATGGTTTAAAATTGTTTAAAGTGGCAGGATCGCTTCGATCAATTTTTAAATTATTTAAACTACTTTGAACAACTGTACTCCAATAGAAATCGCCGCTCACAATATCTTTCGGCTGAAAGAAAATAAAATATTCCGCCAGATTACTTTTAAGCATGACATCACCGGCGAGAAGTGTTTGCTGGATACGTTTGGCATAATGAATAGAGTCCATCACCTCTTTGTTCTTTTCTTCGATGATGTGTTTCTGGTTTTCCACTTCGGCTTTTTGTGATTCAATGATCTTGTTCTGTTTCTGTGAAAATTTAAACCTGTTGAACATGAACACTGCAAAAATCCCCACTAATACGAGAATGACATAAAGAGCGTAACGTTGCGTTGCTTCCTGTTTCAGTTCTGCCTGTTGTTGCGTGTCTTTTACTTTCTGAAGATCGGCATTACGAACACTGTCTGCCGCGGCTTTTTTCTCATAGGTAAACTGGAACATCTTGCTTGTAATTTCGCGGCTCCTGTCTTCATTTCTCAGGCTATCACGTGAGGCAATAAATTCCTGGTGGTATTGAAACGCTTTCCTGAAATCGCCTAACTGCGAGTACACTTTGTAAAGGCAGTCGCAGTTAGCTTCTATCTGACCGAGCACATTCATTTCGCTGGCCATTTTATAACCTTCTTCACAAAACGATTTTGCTTTGTTAAGATCGCCTTGCTTCAGATAAATAAGACCAATTCCTGCAAGCACGTTCGACATTAAATTATTTTCCTTTATTTCTTCCGCGATCTTTTTTGTAATGGTGTAATGTTCCATAGCTTTTTCAGTGTTGCCCATCGAGGCATATACTTCGGCAATGTTAATGTTGGCCCCGGCAATGTTGTGTGGTTGCCCGAGTTCCTCAAATACTTTTAATCCTTTAAGAAAATTATCCAGAGCCTCTTCTTTTTTACCATCCTGTAAATAAACATTGCCAATGTTGTTATAGGTTCCGGCAATTCCTTCACGGTAATTTATTTCCTGTTTTATCTTTAAGCTTTTACGGTGAAATTCGAGGGCCTTTTCCGATTCGCCCTGCATGTGGTTAATGTTTCCAAGCATATTGTAAGAATCAGCAATGCCACGTTTGTCCTTGATTTCTTCGTTTACTTTCAGGTTTTTAAATGTGTATTCGAGCGCGAGTGGAAAATTTCCTTTAAAGTATAAGGCTTTCGTAATGATCTTTAACGCCTGTGCCTGGTATTTTTTACTGTTGCACTCCAGAGCAAAACTATAGAGCTTTTCACTAATAGCCAGGGAAGAATCAGGTATTTCAAAGATGTAAGACCATGCCAGCTTGTACATAGCTTTCAGACGCATAGTGTCGGGCTGTGTAAGATCATTACTGACATTACGTATAGAATCTCTGTTCTGCGCTTTCGTTTGCGCAAAACAAAAGAGGGCCAGAAATATGAGCAGGCGTTTTATTTTCATTCGGGGGAATGTTATTTTGTTAATATGCGTAATCCTTCAGGTATTCGTAAGGAGGCGTAAGCTTTCCGTTAATACAAATGCTGGCGCGTTCAATTACCCTGTCTTCGTCTTGCTGAAACACGAATGGGAGCACGCGTTCTGTAAGATCTTTTCCAAAATCATCGCTTGCATCGCGGGGCAGTTCGCATGGGAGGTTGTCAACTGCCATCACACAAATAGTGTCTTTGTTGAATGGAAGATCTTCGTGATGATTTAAGATATTATACCCGTAGAATGGGTTGGCAATGCTGCTCGCACGAATGGTGGTGGGAACAGAACCGTCTATATCGCAGGTAATATCGGCAATTACGGAGATGTGAAAATCGGGTGCTTCCATGTCTTGTCGTGTAAACATTTTAGGAGAACGGGGATCCCAGTAATGCGCCGATAAATAGAGGTCAGTTATTTTTGTGAATTCGGCAAACTTCGAAATAAAATGTTCGGGATGTTTGAAGAAATCATTCAGGTCAAAGTTATGATCGTCGGGGCGCTCCACATAATCACGTGGATTGAGTTGGCAATACACGGGTTCGCGAAAACTCGCGCTAAGAAATTCGTCGGCTGTAACCTTACGGATCCTCAAAGCGCTCAGTGTTTCAATAACGCCGTTGGCCACACGTCCGCCACCTGTGAGTGCAATTTTAATATTAGGAAGCTTCACGCGTTTAAGCTCTTCTTCCATTTCGGCACGGTCGCGGCAAAGATGAGCGGGCTTTAAGCGGAAGAGATCGTATTTTAATCCGTACCCGAGAATACCGTTATAGGCCCCTACAACGCCTGCGTAGCGCCCAAAGCCAATGATGCGGTTATGGTTCTTATCTGTTAAAGTTTCATAATCGATCATTTGTATTTTCTTTTCAATCAGGGCCTTCATCAGCTTCTGGTTATGAGGCTGTTTTTTTATGGTATGAGAAAAGAAAAAATATTTTTTATTAGGAATCAGCTTTTCAACCGGCACTTCTTTAACTCCCATTAAAACATCGCAGTCCGAAAGATCCTCCTGCAGTGGAATACCAAATGAAGTATATTCCGAATCCGAATAACAGCGGATCTGGCTGGGTTGTACAACGATCTCAAGATGCGTATATCGCCTGGTAAGTTCTGAGCAGATCAATGGGGTAAGAGGAACACGTTTGTCTGGTGGACTTTTTTCTTCGCGAAGAACGCCTATCTTTAGCTTTTGCATAAAACGCCGGTTTAATTCGTAACTTTACAAAGATAGTATTTATGAGTGGTTTAAAAAGATTTTTATTGATACTTCTTGTAATCCCACTTCAGTTTTTTTCGCAGACAAAACTTAAGAAGGAAAGCGTCTTTACAAGAAAATATCCTCCTGCCGCCCTGAAGGAAGATGTGAAGGTTGTGAGCGATGTTGTTCTTGCCATGCACCCTGTCATTGGAATTTTTAAGGATCGCGCTTTTTACAAAGCTTATTTCGATAGTGTTAGCACAACAGTTAAAGATAGTCTTACCGAAAAGCAATTCAGAATAAAAATGAAACTGGTGATAGACAACCTGCACTGCGGTCACACCGAAGTGATGTACTCCGAAGAATATTATAAGGATAGCGAAAAAGCAAAATTCAATTATGCGCCATACTATTTTATTCCCGCTCAAAACAAAGTGTATATGCTGGCCAGTCTCAATAAGCGAAAAGATACTCTCATGAAAAAAGGAAATGAGATTGTGAGCATTAATGGCGTAGGCATTGATTCTATATTGCGCCACACCCGGCGTTTCATAAGCACCGATGGTTATAATGTTTCAGGAAAGGACCATTACACAAAACTCGGATTCAATACGTATTACCTTTCACTGTTTGGGAGGCCAGATACATTTTATGTAGAATTTAAACAGGGAGATTCGATAAAGAAAATTCATTTCGCAGCCTTTAAGGCAAAGAACGTCCCGGCTTATCAGTTGTCGGCAAAAGATGATAGTCTGTATACATTTTTTAAAAAATCGAAAATGAAATACCGTTATCTTGATAATGATAAAAAAACAATGTTACTGAAGGTTGACGCGTTTTCGAGAAGAAAATTCAAGAGCAGCTACCGGAAAATTTTCAAAGAATTAAAAAACAATAAATCCGAAAACCTGGTGATAGACCTGCGTAACAATGGCGGTGGAAGTTTGGAGAACAGTTACAGGCTGTTAAGTTATCTTATCGATTCGGCAAGAACACAAACATTGAAAACAGGTATCAGATCTTATCCGTATAAAAAATATACAAGAGGAAATATTTTCTTTAAGTTGATGAGGACAGGATTTAAACTCATTGCAAAAAAGAAAACAGTTAACGACACTGACTATTACTCTTACACGATAAAACCGATGAAGAAAAATCACTACGATAAAAAACTGTATGTGCTTATCAATGGAGGATCGTTTTCGGCATCGTGCCTTGTATCGGCTTATCTTAAGTTTAATAACCGCGCCACTTTTGTAGGAGAAGAAACAGCTGGCACGTTGGAAGGATGTAATGCCGGCATAACGCCACTGTACAAACTCCCTAATACTAAAATAAGATTAAGGATGCCCGCGTTCAGGATCATTCATGATGTTTGTCCGAAAACAACCGGACATGGTATCATTCCTGATTATAAAATCGAATATACGTTCAATGACCTGTTAATGAAAAGGGATCTGGAAGTAGAGAAGGTGAAGGAATTAATCAGGAAGTAAAATCATTCTTTACTTACATTCTCCCTTTGTGTATTCTTTTATACCATGGCATTCAGCTACGCAGGCATTGCTGTAAGTCTTTTTGTTGCAACCGCAAACCGGGTCGTATTGCATGGTACATACACAATCGGGTGAAGCTGCTTTTTCCACACAACTATTTTTTCTTCCGCAGGATATAAACATGAGAGAAACGGTCATGAAGCAGAACAGAGTTAGCTTCATGATGTTTATTTTATCAAAGATTTTCATGGTGTTTTTACCAGGAACGTAAATAAGAACGGTTTATTGTTTAATTAGGTTCGATGGCGTTCACCATTTCATACAATTCTTTCTCGGCATTCGGACTCATGGCGCCCATGTTTTCCTGCCATGTGTAGATGATATAAAAATGATCGTCTACTTTTGCGAAATAGCGAATTACTTCAAAGGATTTCTTTCCTGTTTTATCGGTGAAATTGGATCTCTTTTTTTCGAAGGAAAAATTTTTGTTACGTGTTTTGTCAAATTTTTCGACGTTTTCGAAACGAAGCGGACCTGCGAAATTGCGTTTTAAGGAATCGAGTCCGGATTGAGTGCTTGGATAAACAAGCACATTCATTTTACCGTCTTTATGTTGTTTTGTAAATGAAACTCCTGAACATTTGCATAGGGTATTTCCGCTTTCTTCCCAGGAAGTTTTTCCGCCAAACTCTTCGGCGTTCCATCCGGCGGGAAGGGTATATTTTATTTTTAGTGCTTTTGATTTAATCGTTTGAGCGGTGAGGGAGGCTGAAAGGCACACCATCAGAAGAAATATTAGTTTTTTCATAAGTCAGGTTTTATGGTTAAATATAATTAAAAACGAAGCTGAAAGCCATAAAAATTTACTAACTTTGCATTAGTTCTTTAAAGAAATTATTTTTTGGTGTTTAATTTATCATTCAACATTTACAATTTATAATTTCAAAATGGGTCCGACCGGTTTTGACAGTAGGTGACTAGATATGTAAGCATGTAGAGCGTTGTAAGAAGAGCTCTTAAAACGGAACTTTCAAAACTTTTATTTGGCGAAGATAACTCTTACGCTATGGCTGCTTAATTTAGAATTAAGTGACCTTTGCTTTCCGGGGAGCTAAACTGCTCTGCGCCTCGGGTAAAGCATCATAAATGTGTAGTTTGTTTTGCTGACGTTGCTAGGTAAAACAATATTAGCAAATAAGTCAGAGTTTGGTATGAATTAACGCCTGGCTCTGATCGAAAATCAAGTTAATTTTAAACATGTAGAAAGCTTATTTTTTCCTTATTTGGACGAGAGTTCGAATCTCTCCGGATCCACGAGAAAATGCAAAGGCCCCACCTGAAAGGTGGGGCTTTTTTATTTTACACTGACGCGTTGAAAGCAAGGCTTTCATTAGAGGAAGTGTAAAATAAAGAATCAAAGCATTGCTTTTACTTTTGCATTTTCGACTCTGGTTAGGCAAGATCAACGCAGTTAATCTCTCACTGACTCATACTTTTAAGTTTACTTTCAAAAGCGATGACATGAAACGAAAAACCGATGCACAGCAGCGGCTTTTGTTCCCGATAATTATCGGGATTGACTACTGGAAAGGGGAGATTAGCGAAGCTAATCTTTAGGTTAAAAGTTTGTTTTTAAAAATGGATGCTTGGAAATAAATAAGACTTAAAGAACTGCTTTGTGTTTTTTTGACTACTGAATATGTGAATCACCTACTTAAAATTAACTTACCTTGCTTCAGTTCGGTATTTTCTTTACTGAATATTTTATAAAAGTAAATTCCCGGATCAACCCAATGAACATCCAGGCTAGTAGAGTTGTGTATTTCTTTTTTAAGAAGTATTCTTCCAATGTTATCGGTTAACTCAAATATAAATGTCTTTAATGAACAATTTATATGAACGTATTCATTTGCAGGATTAGGAAACAATCCAAAAGAAAATTCTGAGAACGGTTCATTGAGACCTGCGCAAGGGTCAATTTGCTGCATGTAGATATTTGAATTAACGCAACCGTTATTATCCGTTCCATAAACTGTATAGGTTGTGGATATGCTGGGTGTCACAACAATCGATGTATTGTTCGCTCCTGTGCTCCAGGTATATGTAATTCCACCAGTAGCAGTTAACGTTGCAGACTGATTAATACACAATGTAGAATGTGTACTCGTTATACCTATTAAAGGGAGAGCATTTACACTCTGACTTATAACAGCAGTTCCTTCACAGGCGTTGATTCCTGTTCCGGTTATGGTATAAGTTGAAGTGATGGTAGGAGTTACAATAATGGAAAAGCTTGTAGCGCCATTGTTCCATGTGTAACTGAGAGCCCCCTGAGCAGTCAATGTTGCCGAATCTCCTGTACAAAGTTGTGTGTTGCTGCTGGTGATATTTACTGATGGAGACGGAAGAACCACAATAGTAAGTGACTGGCAGTTTCCTGCATTTCCAATACAGCCACCTTCACCCCGAACAAAATAGTTTGTTGTTACAGACGGCGTGATCATAATAGCAGTTCCGGATCCTACCGCATTTGTGCCGCAATTTCCCGAATACCATTGCCAGTTAACTGCACTATTTAAATTGCCGGAGGTAATTGTTAAGGTTGTGGTAGTATTCGCACAAATAGTTGATGAAGTTGATGCTATCATTGGTATTTCCGGACTGAAGCAAGCGTTGTATTTTGCAACAAAGAAATCGAGGTTCCCATTTGATATTAGGGTTGCTGTAGAAGGAGACGGATCAAAATCAGTTGTGTATTGATAACAACCGGTAAGGTATAAGTTCGATAAGCTGTCCATATCAAAGTTCTGTACGACATCCACTTGTGAACTCCCCACATTAAAGGCCCATTTATAATTTCCGGATGGATCATAACCGGCAGCAACTATATCAGATGCCCCGATAGAATTCAGATTATTTATAACAGCTGATGGATCCATGTCAACCGTACCACTGATAGCTCCACACAGAATGACATTACCGGCTTTGTCTGTCTTTATACAATTACCTTCAGAATTTGAATTTGTCGATCCCAGTCTTCTAGCCCATATGAAATTCCCTGAGCTATTGTATTTGCAAAAGAACAGGTCCCATAATGGACCGATTGGTGCAACAGTATAAGCAGCCGCGCTCGGGTCAAAATCCGTTACGCCATCACAATTCCCTGTAACAACAATATTGTCATTAATATCAACATTCACGAATTTACAGCGTTTATACCCACCCGGCCCATAGGTTACATTTTTCGCCCATAGGTAATTTCCCAATGGCGAGTATTTTGCGATAAAACCATTACCACTACTGGAAGGATGTTTTAACTGGATAGCAGTCGCAGGACTAGGATCGAAGTCACAGGTGTCACCAAACATACCTGAAATAACAATGTTGTTTGCACTGTCAAAGTCAACCGACCATACATTGTCTATCAATTTGCTTCCGAATGATTTTACCCACTGGAAATTTCCCGATGTATCATATTTTGCAAGAAATGCATCTGGCTGTCCGATCGAAGTGACCGTTCCTGAAGGGGATGTTACATCAAAATCACAGTTCAGCTGAAAATCTCCCCCGACAACAAGATCGTAATTTTTATCAAGCCTTATTTGTAAAGGATAGACCCACGATCCCATAATATATTTTCCCCAGAGAAAGTTACCCGATGTGTTATACTTTGCAATAAAACCGCCGCCACCGGTTAAAACTGCTCCTGCCGGAGAAGGGTCAAGATCGATGCTTCCCCCGCCAAAATAACCCATTAAATAAAAATTTCCAACAGAGTCGCAGGTTATACGGGTAGATCCGTAGCCTGCCGAAAGACTGAATGCCCAAAGGAAATTCCCATTCGAATCGTACTTTGTTACAAAACATGCACCATTACTTCCTCCATTAAGAGTAAACGTTGCAGGAGAGGGGTCTGCGTCCATAACATAATAAAACGCTCCTGTAACATAGGAATTTCCAGAAGCGTCTACACTGACTGACATGCCCTGATCTCCAAAAACATTATTTGAATTGCCTATACCATTGGCCCAGAGATAAGATGGAACCTGGCAAATAAAAGCATGTGAAAGTAATAAGAACAGCAGGGAGATTCTGAATTTCGTCATAGCAGGTAAAGATACTAACGAAAAATTATGATACAAAAAATGACAAGATCCTTTACACAAACTTCCTGATATTCGCCATAAATCCAAGATGCATCGCTTCATGGTAATTGTTGAATTGTATGGCATCGTTCAAATTACCGATATGAAAACCGGTAAGACTTGTGAAGGCTGTGTAATTTGTGAATTTCCCTGCAGCGAGATCACGTTTTGTAACATCGATCATAGATGTAAGAAGTGTTTTTATTTCATCCGCTTCGGCTTGTGTAGTCTTACCAGTAGGTTTTGAACCAGGTTTGTATGTTTCGAAAAATTCATCGCTGATATTCATAGGCAACCCCGATCCTCTATAAAGTAATCTTTGCTGAATAGCGACTATATGTCCAAGGTTCCAGATGAGATTGTTGCTGAATCCCTGCGGAATATGATTGAGTTGTTCAAGACTATAATTAAAATGCTTTAAATAATTGTTTCTGTTGGTTTCCCAGATTTTGAGAGTTGCTTCCATGTGCTTGTATTTTTGGTTAAAGTTATGCAGACTATCTTTAAAAGAACTAAGAATGCTGTTAAATTAATTTCTGAAAGGATATTATGGTGTTTCCTTCACACAACCTCCGTAAAAAGGCTCAAACAAAAAAACCTCCGCTTTAAATAATTTATTCTGAATGGCAATGTCTTTGTTCACAAGAGCTTTTGCCGCACTCTCATCTTTCGCTTCAATCACGATCATGCCGGTGTTGCCGTAACGCGCGCCTATGGTTATTGTTTTATTTTTTCGAAGCGAACTCATGTGAGCAGAGTGTTCGTTGAAATATTTTTGTTCGTGATAGTGTTTGGTAGTGTCCCATGTTTCGCCAATGGTATACAAAACGACGTAATAATTGTTTGAAGTAGTTTTATTTTGAGCAAAGCTGTTTATGGAGATCAGAAACAACGTTATAACAATCAGTTTTTTCATGGTGCGTGCTTTAAGAGTATAAACTATGATCCGAAGATAATAATTTGAAATTCTCTATGTTTATAAAAATTACCAGGACTTTTTATCTTTACATCATGGCCAAAAAAGCGAACACACCCGAACCCGAGAATTTCAAATCATATGAAACATTGATTAGTTCAATTACCGGAGAAGAAATCAAAGGAGCAACTATGCCTTACACATCCATGAACGGCAATATGTATTCTTTTCTTAAGGAAGGAATGGTCGCACTTCGGTTACCGGAGAAGGAAAGAGATGAGTTCATTAAAAAATTTAAGAGTAAATTATTTGAAACGTATGGAACGGTGATGAAAGAATACGTTACGATTTCACCCGCACTTCTTAAAAAGACAAAAGAGTTAAAACCTTATGTTCTGTTAAGTGTTGAGTACGCGAAAACATTAAAACCCAAAGCCACGAAGAAAAAAAAGTCGTAATTTCCCGAATGTCAAAAACGACTCTTATCAGTTGGGGAGACTATTAAAAATGTTAAAATTCGTATTGTTAAAATATTCTGCCGGAAACGTATGTATCCCTTGAGCCTGTTGACGCGCAGGCATTATGTTTCAAACAATAAATATGCAGCCTGGTTGAGTAAAATTATCGGTTGGTAGTGCTGAAAAATTTAGATTCCACGAAAAAAGTTATATCTTAGGTGATCATAATAACTTAACTCATGAAAAAATCATTACTCTTTGGTTCTCTTACTGCCCTGATGATGCTCTTTGCTAATTTCAGTACCGCACAACAGAACAGATCCTCTAATGTTTCCGGAAAGAATGCCGAACAACTTTCTTACGGTAAACCAAAATCAAATCAGAATTCTAATTCAGCGAATAAAACCGCTTTTGTTCCATTGGCTGTTAACATGCCAACCACAACAACGTGTATGTCTGTTAACCTTCCGGTACCTGCAACATGGTCGCTGGTAAACTATGGAACCGGAACACCTTTCGCGGCGGATGGATTCGTAAATGGTCCGAATACATATGGTGATCGTGAAAAAGCCATGTACTTTGATGTTTCTTCGAGTGCAAACACAATGATCACACAGGTATACGTTGGTTTTGGAATCGCGTATAGCGCTGTTCCAACAAAAACTGTTGCTATTAAAGTTTACAATGGTACAGGTAACGTCGTTGGCGCTGCTCTGGGTCAGGGTACAATTACTATGGCAACCATTATGAATGACGTAAATAATAATCAATACTCATTAGTGATGTTTCCAACACCGATCAATCTTCCTGTCTCGAAACAATTTTTCGTGAGCGTGGATGTGTCCGGATTGTCATGGCCGGCAGTTGGAGCAAAAGATTCATTAAGTATTGTGAGTAACTCAAATACTCAGACACCGGCTTCAACAGCACGCGAAAAATGGAGCGATAACAGCTGGAATTATATTAATACGTCGTGGGGTTTAAATATTTCATTATTGATCCATCCATTCCTTACACAGGCTCCGATTGTAGCCAATATTTCGAACTCAACGAATACGATCTGTGCGGGACAAAATGTAACCTACAGTACAACAGGATCTACAGCCGGAACCTACGAATGGGATTTTGGATCAATACCTTCTCCAACGGCGACAGGCGCCACAACCATGGCTACATATCCTACAGCGGGAACATTCACTACGCTTATGGTTGTTGAAGATGCCTGTGGTTCATTCGGTATAGCTACAAAAACAGTTTTAGTAAAACCAAATCCTACAGTAACAGCAACACCACCATCAACCACAGTTTGTAACGGAACAAACATTACCTTAAACGGTGGCGGAGCGTCAACTTACGCATGGACAGGTGGAATCACGAATGGAACACCTTTTGCTGCGACATCTTCAATCAATTATACCGTAACAGGTACTGCGGCCAATGGATGTACAGCCACTGCAGTTTCAGCTGTGAATGTGAATGCAAACCCGAACGTTACAGCAAATACAACAACAAATACAGTTTGTGCAGGAAATAATATTACATTAACAGGTGGCGGAGCTGCGACTTATGTATGGACCGGCGGCGTGACCAACGGAACAGCATTTGCGCCAGCTTCATCAGGATCTTATACTGTAACAGGAACTGCTGCGAACAGTTGTACTGCAGCGGCTTCAGTTTCAATCACAGTAAATACAAATCCTGTTGTAACTGCTAGTCCGGGTTCAACTACAGTTTGCAGCGGCGTGAATGTTTCATTCGCTGGTGGCGGCGCTTCAACGTATGCATGGAGTGGCGGTATCACTGACGGAACACCTTTTGCTGCGGCTTCAACAACTAATTACACAGTAACAGGAACTGCTGCTAACGGATGTACTGCCACAGCCATTGCCGCATTAAATGTAAATCCCACTCCGACATTAGTTGCATCGGCATCGCCTTCGTCAGCATGTTCAGGAGGAAATGTTTCTTTAACAGGAACAGGAGCAACAACGTATACATGGTCGAACGGAATTTCTAACGGAGCTTCTATCACACCTACATCAACGGCAACATATACAGTAACCGGAAGCACAGGTGCCTGTTCGGGAAGCGCCGCGGTGACAGTGAACGTTGGATCAAATCCAACAGTATCAGCCACATCATCTTCTTCAATGATCTGTACAGGATCAACGGTAACATTGAATGGATCAGGCGCTACAACTTATACCTGGTCGAACGGTGTAACAGACGGAACAGCATTTACACCAACTGGAACAGGTGCCATTACTTACACTGTAACAGGAGCCAATGCAAGCGGCTGTACAGGAACGGCAACTGTTGCATTAACAGTTTCGCCATGTACCGGAATTGATAAAGCGGCAGGAAATAATTCTTTCATGAGCATTTATCCGAATCCTAATAATGGCGAATTTGTAGTTTCGGTTTCTTCTTTATCAGAGAATCCTTCAATTGAAATTCATGATGGAATTGGTAAGCTGGTTTACAAACAAACTATTGTTTATGAGAAACAAAATGTAAAAGCAAACCTTTCACAGGGAATGTACTTTATCAGTTTTATTGAGAATGGAAAAGTAGTTTCTGTTCAGAAGCTGATCAGTAAATAAAATAATTTCACTTCATAAAAAAAGTCCCGGCGAAAAACCGGGACTTTTTTATTTTCTGACAAATTCAAACCCGATTGTCTCCAACCAATATTATCCTTATTTTCATAAAATAAAAGCCTCTTCTTAAAGTGAAAAAAACTAAAAGGATAATTGTGGTACTATGTGTGTTTTTTTTAAATCAAAGTAACTACTGTGCCCAACACATTCATTCTTCTTCAATTCCTGCAAGCGGGAAACCGGATACTACTTACGTAAATGGCCTGAACCGTTTTGCCAGGGAGCTTATACTCAAAAGCGAATTTCTGAGCGCTGATTCTGTTCTGCGCCTTGCGTTGAAATCGGGTGAGGACCTTAATTTTAAAAGAGGAGTTTTTAATTCAGTCACTAATTTTGGCGTTATTTATTATTACCAGGATAATTTTCCGGTGGCCCTTCAATATTATTTAAAAGCATTAAAGATCGCTGAAGAAACGAATAGCAAGTCCCTCATCTCAAGAGCCATGGCTAATGTTGGACTCATTTTTTTCAGCAATGGTGAACATGCAAAAGCACTGGAATATTATTTTAAGGCCCTGCACCTGAAAGAAGAGCTGAAAGATGAAGCTGGAATAACAGCCATACTGAGCAATATTGGCAATTGTTATAAAGAGCAAAAGGAATATGGAAACGCCCTGGATCATTATAAACAATCCCTGGCCAAAGCCAGAGCAAATAAAAATCCCGGAATGATCGGACTCAGTCTTATTGAGATCGGAACGATATATGAGTTGCAGAGTGATACCATGAAGGCCCTCGCAAGTTATGTTGAAGCGTTAAAAGCCTCAGAAGAATGCGGAGACAAGGTTTTGATCCCAAGCGGGAAAGGGAAGATCGCAGCCATTTATATTCAACAAAGTAAATACAAGCAAGCTGAAGAACTCCTGATAAGCGCCTTAAAAATTTCTGAAGAAATAGGAGACCTCAGTAATCAAAGTGAACTTAATCAAAAACTAAGCGAATTATATGTCCGGCAAAAGAACTGGCAACTTTCCTATAAATACTATAAGAATTATACTTTACTGAAGGACACGATCTTTAACGCAAAGAAGACAAAAGAACTGGTAAGAAATGAAATGAATTTTGAGTTTGATAAAAAGCAAACCGTACAGAAAATAGAACAGGAAAAAAGAGATGCTATCGTTGCGGAAGAAATGAAGCAGCAGAAAACGCAGCGCAATTATCTTATTATTGGTTTGATGCTAATGCTCATTGTGGCAATACTTGTGTTCAGGAGTTACCGTCAGAAACAAAAGGCCAACAAGATCATTGCATTGCAGAAGAAGGAAGTAGAAAAGCAAAAAGAAATTGTTGACAAACAAAAACATATTCTGGAAGAGAAACATAAAGAGATAACCGACAGTATTAATTATGCGGAAAGAATACAACGGAGTTTTTTGGCAACAAAAGAATTATTAGACAATAACCTGAATGATTATTTCGTGTTCTTTCAGCCAAAGGATGTTGTAAGCGGAGATTTTTACTGGGCAGGTAAATTAAACAACGGCGATTTTGCTTTGGCAACAGCTGATAGCACGGGCCATGGCGTTCCCGGAGCAATTATGAGCATTCTGAATATTTCCTGCCTCGAGAAGTCTGTTGAAGAGGAAAAACTGATAGAGCCGGACCAGATCTTAAATCATTCCCGTAAAAAAATAATTGAGCGACTGAAAAAGGATGGAAGTCCTGATGGGGGCAAGGATGGAATGGATTGCAGTATTATTTGTTTTGATTTTAAAAATAATAAGCTCTCCTACGCCGCTGCTAATAATCCGATCTGGATCGTAAGAGGAAACCAGATCCTTGAACTTCCCCCGGATAAAATGCCGGTTGGAAAACACGATAAAGACACTGTTCCGTTTACGAAGCATAATGTTGAACTGCAAAAGAACGATGTTGTTTACGCGTTAACAGACGGAATGCCGGATCAGTTCGGCGGGCAGCGTGGGAAGAAATTTATGTATAAGCAACTAAAGGAGTTGCTGATAAGTATTTCCCTTTTACAAATGAATGAGCAGAAGGAAGCATTGAAAACCGCTTTGGATAACTGGAAGGGCGATCTTGAACAGGTTGATGATGTTTGCATTATTGGCGTTAAAGTTTAATGCAAATGAAGTAGCCTGCTCTGAGCGACACGATAGCTATGGTAAGAAGAGATATTTGTTTGATTGGTGTACGTATTTAAACAGCGTATTCTTTCTGCAGAGATACATCAATTTAACCTCCTGTAAAATGTGTCGCCCGAATAAAATTCTCTCAGTTTCATTTCCATAAATTCGCTCACAGTGCATCCCCATTGAATACAACTCCCCCATTTAATAACCCTTGAACAATCATTTTTATGCCGATCGGCGATCTGTTCCGCTATTTTTCTCTCGTCCCGATATATAATCAAACCAAGAAACGCGTAGCAACGAACGTTTGCATTTTTATCCTCACAGAATTTAATCAGGTCTTCTGTTGAGCTTTGCTCCCATAATACAGAAGCAGCTCTGTAAATGTAACTTTTTACTGCAGTAATGCCAATTCGTTCCATCTCTATACACTTTGAATTTTTAATAACAGAAATAAGTGAATCGCTGTTCAACTTCTGAGAGAATAATAGTGCCGAGTGAATGAGACATAATGTAATGAAGATGTGTATTTTCTTTTGCATGTTATTTTAAATAAAAGCCGGGTTTGCAACTGTCTGTTTTATTTGGAAAAGGATAGAGCCAGATGGATAGAGGTATATCATCATAATATGTTGTTTCTGCTTCAATACGTCCATCCCAAATATTGTCATTCCATTTTCCTTTGACTTTTTTCTGATAAGGGAAAAAATATCCTTTCCGTTTTTTGATCTTCATTAAAAAAACAGAATCTTTTTTTAATTTGATTCTGACTTTCCCCTTAAGTATAAATTTATTTTCAGCGCATAGATACACTTTGTGTAATCCGTTAACATCTTTAATAAGATCCTTTTGCCATTGCTCCATTCTATCAGCTAAATTATATGACCGTCGTTCATAGATACACGAACAAAGAAAAGCAGTAATTATAAAAAGAAGATATTTCATTGGGTATATGGAACAGAAATCAGATAGTTATAGATCATCCGACTTATAACAATAGAATAGGAATGAGGTTACAAAAATCTAAAGGTCATCTTCGCTTTTGTTTTTTGAAGGAGTTCCCCATTCCGGATAAACGCCAAGTACAGTTATGTCTTCAAGACCGGCTGATTTTCCTGAGTAAAGAAATTCTTTTAATTGTTCCTTAGTCATGTTTCCTGATAAGGCAATATGCAGGGCCAGATAATCTCGCTCATGACATTGGTTACAGGTACTTGCTTTTACATCATTCAGATAGGTGCTGTAAACTGATATGGTAAATAATTTCCCTTTTTTTTCTGCAACAAATCTTGCAAGTGAAGTAAGCGAGTCCATAGAAATAGCATCCCCGCCACGTAAATAAAAACCCACGTCTTTCCAGCTTCCGCCTGAGCGTGGAAATATCCCGCGCTTTCTTAAAGCTGTATCAGCAGGACCCTGAAGAAGGAGACCAGGATAGTTACTGGTAAATACCGGGCCAATATCGTTTATCTTTGAGCCGGGCCTGGCAAAACGTTCAAATAATTTTAAGACACAGGCGCCCCTTTGCATGGTAACATAATTTGTATCGTTGATGATCGACAACCAGAATTCTTTGTCTTCCGCAACGGTTGTGTCCAGGTTCCTCAATAATTCCTTAAGATCATAGCATAAAATATGTTTGTCTTTTATCTTTTCAAATACGGATGGTAGCTTTTTCTCAACGCCTGGTTGATTACTACACGAAAACAGGAGCAACACGATCGGAATAAGTAAAATGTATTTCATTATTTAAATGTATTAATTACAACGAAGCCTTTTTCCGCTTATGAAACATGTGCTAAAAATCCGGCGAACGGTTTTAAGCGAAGAATAGCCCCGGATTAACTTTACAATGCACAATTAAAGTTGAAGATACATGTATCCTGAAAATAAAAACTGCGTTTTATACCTATGCTCCGCGTTTTAACAGTATTATTTTAACGACCTGTTCTGTTCAGAGAAACGATCAGAGCTAAAGGAAAAGACAAGACCTGAAACAATGAATCTAAAGGGAACGTGGACGTGTAAGCATAAAAATAGAAATTACTTTTTTAATCGTTCAAGCACTTCCTGTTTTTTTCTTCGCGATACTTCAAAGTTTTGTCCGTTGCTCATTTCAATGATGCAGGGTTCACCTTTACTGTATTTGATAATGTGTTTTAGATTAAGAAGACAACTCTTGTGAATGCGGATGAAATTACTGCTCTCGCCAAAGTAATCTTCAAAGTCCTTTAAATATTTTGCTAATGTAAAACGGTCGTTCTGGTCGGTGATGATATGGCAGTAGCTTCCGTCGGCTTCAATGGATACAACATGATCGCAATCCACCAATTTTACAAAATCACCTTCATGAATAGCGATCTTACGTAATTTTTCTTCGTGACCAACAGCGTTGAGAAGATTGATCATTTGTATGTTCCTGTTCGCTTTAAGATCAATTATCTTTCCGGCTTTGTCCATAGCTTCTGTCAGATCTTTTACTTCTACCGGTTTCATTAAATAATCCAGCGCGCTGAATTTAATAGCATTGATGGCATACTTGTCGTAGCTTGTAACAAAAATAACTTCAAAGGGAACGACTTCGTATTTCTTTAAAAGACTAAATCCATTGGCGCGTGGCATTTGTATATCCAGGAAAACAAGTTGGGGATTTTTTTTGTTGATGAGTTCGTAGGCCTCGTCCACATTCGAAGCTTCTCCAAGAACTTCCGTCTCCGGAAAAAAACTCGAAAGCAGACTTTTCAGTACGCGCCTGCTTCTTTCTTCGTCATCTACAATTATCGCCGTTCTCTTCGTCATAATAATGGAAGATTTATTTCTACTCTGGTACCAATAGCTTTTTGTTCTTTATCATAAAGATCAGAAACAGAAACGGAGGCGTTTTCGTAACCCTGCATTTTATTGATCATTTGAAGGCGGCGCTCTGTCAGTTTCATTCCAACAGGTTTATGCATTTCCTCTTTACGGTATTGAGCCGCGTTTTTTCTTCCCACGCCATTATCCTGAATAATTATTTTCAGAAGACTGCTGTTTTTTTCTATCCTGATGGAAAGTTCTCCTTTTCGTTCATTGTTCAGATTCATGAGTCCGTGCCAGATGGCATTTTCTACATAGGGCTGAATGAGCATGGTTGGCACTTCAACCGTATCGGAATTTATGCCGGAAGAAATATCAAGTGTGAAATCAAACCCGTTCGTAAATCTCAATTGTTCAAGTTCAACGTATAATCTAATAAGTTCAAGCTCACGCTGAAGCGGAACCATTTTATCTTCAGAATTATTGAGTACCATTCTCACCAGTTTGCTGAAACGGGCAAGATAATCATAGGCCTCATGTTTACTTTTTTCTAAGATAAAATCCTGTATGCTATTAAGAGCGTTGAATAAAAAATGCGGATTCATCTGCGCCATCAATGCCTGTAGTTCAAATACAGCTTTATCCCGTGCCGATTCGGCCTGCTGTTTTTTCCTGCGGTATTGAACGGTCACTAAAATGATGACAATAAGAATGACAGAGCCTCCAATAAAAAATGCGGCATATAACCAGCGCTTCTTTTCCTTTTCATGTAATAGAGCGTTTTCTTTTTCAAGTAATTTTATATCCTGTTCTTTTTTTTCTGATTCATAGCTGATCTTAAGTTCTTCAATTTGTTTTTTGTTTTCGAGACTGTTTATACTGTCGTGTAAGGCCTGATACTTTTGCAGGTAAACAAAGGCGCTGTCCGACCGGTTGAGATAATCGTAAACTCCTGATTTATTCTTATAGATCATTAACAGATATTCGGGATCCTTATAAGGTTCAATTGCCAGATGGGCCGAGTCGAGATAATTGATACAGTAGAGAATTTCTTTTTTGAATACTCTCTTTAAAGGATTAACGTGCGTGTTATAAATGATTGCCTGCAGGTTTACGTAAGAAGCCGCCATGCCTTTTGCCGAGTTCATGGTTTTGTATAAGCCAAGAGCCTTTTGAGCGTATTTAAATGCGTCTGGATTATTGCCCCGTTCCAGTTCCATAAACGAAATGTTATTATATACATCAGCCAGATTTTCCTTTTCATCCTTGTTTTCAAAAATTTTCGCGGCTTTCACAAATGTTTCAAGGGCTTTGTCATGCCGGCCTTCTGAGGAGAGTATGGATGCAAGTATATTGTAACTATTGGCAAGAACAATGTTCTGTGGCTCGGATGAAAAAGATTCTATGGCCCTGTTTATATATACGGCTCCATTTTCTTTTTGACCAATAGTCATATAAACCAACGCTATTCCATAATTACCATAACCCTGGGTGGTTTTGTCATTTAGTTTTTCTGAAATTTTCAGAGCTTTGAACAATAGTTCCAGGCTCTTGTTATAATTACCTATATCTCTGTAAATGTAGGCGCTGTTGATGTAATCTTTGCTTAATTCTTTGAGGTTTCCATTGAGGCTATCTTTTTTAATTAAATCAAGATAAATGTTCAATGCCTGCTCATAATTTCCGGCTTTTTTAAGACTATCGATTTTGTTGGATGACTGACAAAAAATGTTCAGGCAAGTCGCAATAAGGCAAAGAATAAATATAGGCGTACGATTCACTTACACAAATGTAATAATTATGTTATACCGGGGGACTGCTCTGATAAAATGTGTAATAATCCTTGTAAACGGCGAGGTATCACCAGTCCCAAATAATAATTTAGCCTTATTAAACCAAACAAGATGAAATCAAAATTTTTTATCGTAGTCATTCTGACTTTGCTTATTGCTTGCGGCATGTCTTCCTGCAAGTCTCATGAACTTTGTCCTGCTTATAAACACAAAAATCAATGATTATGAAAATGTACAGTATAAAAAATAATTTTTTTAAAAGAGTAGGGAAGGCAGTTTTACTTCTGTGTATCTGTTTTTCATTTTCTTCCTGTGTATTAATTGTGTTGGGTATTGAAAAGATGAAAGAAAAGAAGGAAGAAAAAAAGTTGGCGAAGGAAAAAGCACGTTTTACTCCACGTAAGGTAAGCGGACTTCTTGTAACCTGTCCTGAGCCTGGCTTTGTTACCTACGGAAGTAAGCGCATTCTCAATCTTAAAGTAACTCTTACTGATTCCCTTGGAAAAAAATATCCGTATTATCCCGAAAAAGATGGCGTTGTGAAGTGGGAAGATTTTGACATTACTGCTGATGGAGCTGCTATTAATCAGAATACATTATCAGTAAGCGATAAAATTTCTCAGTGCCCAAGCGGTAAGGTAAAAATACATGCTGTATATAAATTAAAAGCTGGAATTGACACCACTTTTACACTTGATCTTTTTGCAAATAAATCTTCATGGACAGGATTTGGTGGCAAGCCGGGGGATCATGGTCATACCGGTGCCCATGGATTTACAGGAAGTAGCGGAGATACCCAATGTACAGACGGCCAACAGGGTGGCGACGCCGGTGATGGCGGCGACGGACAGGATGGTCCGGATGTAACCGTCTACATTAAAAAAACTCAACAAAAACAAATGAACAAAGATGTGGTGATTGTAAAATGTGTGAATGAAAGCACCGGTGAAATCAAATTCAGTTATCTGGATCTTTCATCGGCAGCATCTCTTACTGTGTATGCTTCCGGCGGACATGGCGGATATGGCGGTACCGGAGGAATGGGACGCGATGGTGGAAAGGTTCAGAAAGGAGGAACAATTATCTCTAAATGTTCAGGAGGCGTTGGTGGCAATGGAGGCAACGGTGGTAGTGGGGGCAACGGCGGAACACTTAAAGTGTTTGTGGAC
This sequence comes from Bacteroidota bacterium, assembly GCA_021323535.1. Lineage (GTDB taxonomy): Bacteria > Bacteroidota > Bacteroidia > B-17B0 > Aurantibacillaceae > Aurantibacillus. The sequence goes on along the minus strand of JAJONO010000001.1, from coordinate 113,301 downwards.
CCAAGTGTAAATATTGCAAATGTGAATATCAAATTTGATAATAGTGGCGGACATGCAGGTTATCCCGGATCGGGTGGGAGCGGTGGTTATCACGGAGGTAATAACGGTAGTGGTAGTAAAAAAGCGTCTGATGGACACCAGGGTCACGCCGGAAGATCGGGACGTAGTGGACCAAAGCCTGAGATCGTAACCAAGCCTTTAGAGGATAGTATTTTTAACTGATAATAGCTTTGTTCTCTGTTCTGTTTTAACAAAAACACAGGGGGGTCCTCTGTGTTTTCTTTTTTAATGAATTGTTTTTTGCGTGAAAAACGTTCCCTATGGTAATGATATTCGCGATAAAACTATATTTTAGCGTAATAATAAAACCAATTTACCAAATGAAAAAAGCAGGTGCTATTCTAATAATATTGTTTTCGGTTTTTGTATTACATATAAACGCGCAAACACTCATTTCACAGGATTTTGAGGGCCCTCTTACCGGATGGTACAATGAAGGGACAGTAACAGGTTCTGAAAACGGGAAAGTACCCTATGCAGGAGCAGGAATGTTATCTATGGAAATAAACGAGAACCTTGAATCCCCTTATTTTACATTGCCGGCAGGTTCCAAAAATGTTTCTTTCCAGATGAATAGTTATAACCCATATAGTTTTTTATCGTTCTCTATTGAAGTTGATCTTTATCAAAACGGAAATCCGGATCTATCACTTGGAACCTTTACGAATGTAAGCGCGTGGAATTTTTACTCGATAAATATCCCTGCAGGATATTCCGGAAGTAATTACAGCGTCAACTTCCACGTTTTAAATTATTCGAGTTCTTATAATAATCTCAGGTTTTATCTCGATGATATTAATGTATCAACCGGACTTGCTACTTCTATTAAAACAGAAAGTGTAATGAATGATTGCTATAAGATACTACATGACGGGAGTAATATTAAGAAGCTGACCATACAACAAACAAATGATAAATCATCTTTTATAGTTGAAGTTATATCAATGGAAGGACGAACTATCTACAAGAAAGAAAGCTCAACTGACCCGCAACTGGAAGTCGATTTGAGTGATGTTCCGACCGGGATTTATAATCTCAGGGTCTCAGACAACAAAAATGTATTCAATAAAAAGATTGTATTCTAATGAATAACCAGTTTTAATTGAGTATTCTTCAACGAAAATAAGTTTCTCTCTGGTTCCGTTTTAATAAAAGCATAGCGGTTGACTCTGCTGTTTTTTATTTTCCAACCTCTATTTTTGTTATTTAACGCAAAAATAATTCGCCGAATATTTTTTCCTGTTTCAGTTTTCGAAAAAATCTTACACGTGATGGATTTCGACCGATTTCTGTATGCCTGTTTTTTAAATTAGAGATAACTTTGATCTTAGATTATTCAACAATGATAAAGTCAGGTTTTTCTTGTTTTTTCGTTCTCATTTCTCTTCTGTGTAGTTCCCAGGTGAACAGAAATCAGTTAAGAATCGATTCACTCAAAGACAGGCTTCTGCAATTTGCTGAAATTGATACAAACAAAATAAGCATACTGGAAGAATTATCTTTCAGTTATTCCTTGATAAATCCTGATGAAGGAATTAAATATGGACTGGAAGCAGAAAGCTCATCTTCTAAAATTAAATGGAGACGAGGAATTGCTTCTGCGAATGCTTGCCTGGGCCTTAACTATAACAGGAAGTGCGATTACGATAAAGCCGTGTTTCATAACACAGAGGCCATGAAGATCTATTCTGAATTAGGGGATCAATCCGGTAACGCTGGTGTTCTTGCAAATATGAGCCAGTTATACCTCGCTAAAAGTAATTATGTAAAAGCGCTGGAGTATGGCTTTAAAGCCTTGTCTGTATATGAACACCTGCAAAACTTTCAGCAGGCGGCAATAGTTCTCGAAAATATCGGTACATGTTATCTTGAGCAAAAAGATCATGCTAAAACACTTTTATATTATTCAAAAGCTTATGGATATTATAAAGTAAGCAATAATAAAAGAGGAATGGCCAGGAGTCTCGGAAACCAAGGGATCATTTACAATGAGCAGGGTAATTTTATGAAGGCCCTGGAGCATCATACCGCCGCCTTAAAGATCAATGAGAGCTTCGGGGAAATGAACTCTGTACAAATTAATCTTTCAAATATTGGAAATACGTACTCGCTTCTTAAAGATTTTCAGAAATCACTCGAATATCATTCAAGAGCCTTGAAGATAAGTAAAGATATTGATGATAAAAGAAGTATTGCCATTAACTCGGGTAATATTGGAGAGATTTATTTTTTAATAGCGAAGGAGGCATCAGGTACTGAAGAAAGAAATGAGAATCTTTTAAAAGCAGTTCAATATCTGAAGGAAGCGACTTTAATTTGTTCGGAAATAAATTTTAGAGGACCCTTTGTGGAGTTCTCAAAATACCTGACAGATACCTACACACTTTTGGGCGATTATAAAAACGCTTTCGAGATGCATAAAGAATATGTTTCGGCAAGAGACTCTATTTTTTCTCTTGAAACCAAAACAAAAATAATTAACCTGGAAACACAGCGGGAACTTGAATTAAAAAATAAGAATATAACTTTAAAAGATCAGCAAATTGAGATTGAAAAACTGCAGGCCACTAATCGTATGAAGGAACGGGTTATTTACCTTTTTGGAATTACAATATTATTAATAATTATTTTTCTTTTATACAGGATTTACAAATTAAACTCTAAAGAACATAAAAAGATAATGTCGGATATTGCTAATATTCAGTCTCACCAGGTAAGGGCGCCATTGGCGCGGATTCTTGGCCTGATACAGCTTTTTAACCATGAAGATGCATCGGCGGAAATTAACAGGGATATTATCAGGTACGTGGAAAATTCTGCAATAGAATTAGACGATGTCATAAAGAAAGTGGTAAATAAAACAAGTTCGGTTAAAAGTTAGCCGCACGTCATAACAACATGCGGCAAATTCTTTTACACAGTAAAATCCTGTTTTAGTAATTCTTTTCCGGGCCTGGTAATTTTTACATAGTATTTCCCTTTGGCCCAGCCACGAATGGTGATATTGAATTTCATAGAGATCTTTCCTGTGAAATTAATGTCCAGCGCTTTTTCGGGCGCCCAGGCCACTTCTCCGTTCTCTTTATAAACTGTCTGATAAATGGAAGTTGGTTTATCAATGTCAATGACAAGATTACCATCAATTTTTGTTGGTTCGCTTTGAATGTAACCTTCTTCGTCAATACTTCGGTTCACTTGTCGGTTGAACCAATCGTTTTTTTGTCCGGTTAACCTGCATACTTCTTCTCTTAATGGTTTTACGGTTTCAGGAACTTCGTCATAGATCTCTGATACCTCCTGGTTGTCGGAAACACTCCAAACCGCATTTTGCATGGCATCTTCGCTGTATTTATTTTTGTTGATATGTCTGGCAATATCAACCAGCTTTGGATCCACTTCTTTGGCTACTGTAAATTTTGTTCCTTTTTTAGGTGAGCGATTGCTGGAGATGCAACAAAAACCAAGGAGGTTACTTTTCTTAGAAGCTTTTCCGTTAAGTACAATGATCTGTTCTTTCACAACAAGAATGTCCTGCATTCCCGGGTCCTCTGGTTTAAACACAAGTCCGGGTTCTATTTTCACCGATACTTTTTTAGCGCTCACATTCTGAAAACCTGCTTCAATACATTCGCCCGAATGGCCGCCAAGCCCTGTGACGTTTAACTTCACTAATCCTTTTGCCAGCGCATCTTTCAACGACATGGCTTCTGTTGGTGCGTTGGTAAAAGAATGAATTCCAAAGCAAAGAATTCCAATTCCCAAATAAGTTAATAGTCTCATCTTCTCCTCCTTTTTTTAGATTAATAAAAAGAACTTTAAAGATATAAATGAAGGGAAATGAAAAAGGTTACAAAGTTTTATTCTTTATGGTCTGTGCTATTAAGGAAAGGAATACAGAAAAGACAATCTATTTCTTCTTAAAGTAATCGTCAACGAGTTTATCAACTGTTTCCTTCGAGTCGAATTTCGCCTGGAAATCGATACTTTTCCTGTTGACCACAGGTTTGATACCCTTTGCATGAAGCATCCAGATCTGAATGCCTGATTTAAAAAATACGGAAAGAAGATAGGACGAAGATTTTTTCTCAGGGAGTTCAGTGATGTCAACGGATTTAGGCTTTTTACAATCTTTTTTTGCAAAGCTCATTCTTTTATAGGTCCGCGCTTCAGAAACGGCAACATCTTTTTCTTCCCATACAATTTCATGATAAACGATGCTGTCGTTGGTTGTCTCAAGGTATGCTTCGGTTCTGGAGTAGGAGCGATGGTCATAAATTTTTGTGCCTTCAACGCTGTAATTGGTTTCGTTTACGGTAAACTTCACCTGTGAAAACAGAAGGACAGGATAAAAGAAAAGTTGCAGAAAAATAATTTTTTTCATAAAAATAATTACACGCTGAAGGCACTTCAGTTGTAAATAACAATTTTGTAACATTTTTCTGGCCGTATTCCAACGGCACAATTATCTCCAATTACCTGTTCTTGTAGGCCGGGCAAGGTTCGTGCGATTTACAGGAAGTAGTTAACAGCGATAAAGTGAATACTGAAAGGGTCAGGATAAGGATTGTTTTTGCTTTCATGTTGTTATGTTTTATATGTTTAGTATTTTAAAGGCTCATCAGAAACGGATTCCTATTATACACACGTCGTCTACCTGCTCAAGAGGGCCCTTCCATTCTGTAAATTTTTGTTTTAGAATACGTTTTTGTTCCGCCATGGGTTCGCGGTTTATTTCGAGAAGAAGATCGTTCAGTTGCCTGTATTTGAATTTCTTTCCTTTACTTCCGCCAAACTGATCGGCATAACCATCTGTGTAAAGATACAGCGTATCTCCTTTTTCTACATCTACGGAATATAACGAGAACGGACTTTCATTTTCACTTCTGCCAACCGGCATTTTATCTTTTTTTAAATCCCGCATTCTGCCATTAGAAATAAGAACGGGTAAATTATTAGCAGAAGCGTAATTCAACGTGATGCCGTTTTCTTTTTTTATAATCTCAAGAAGAATTCCGTCAAACCCGTCGCGTTGCCCTTCTCTGCTTATACTGTCCGATAATCGCGTTCGCGCGTAATCAAAAACTTTGTGCGGTTCATGAATTCCTTTTTCGTTAATGGCTTCGCTCAGAAAACCAATGTTGAGTAAACTCATAAAAGCTCCCGGAACACCGTGGCCGGTGGAATCGCATACGGCGAGGTAAAATAGTTTATGGTCTATAGCCGATTGTTTATAGTCATGCTGGCCCTGAAGCGAACTTCGTTCTGCTTCAGCGGCCCAGTAAAAATCTCCGCTTACAATATCTTTAGGATCAAATAGAATAAAATATTCTGGTAAATGTTTTTTTAATAATTGGTCGTTCGCCAATAAAGTGTGTTGTATACGTTTGGCGTAATTGATAGAGTCCACAATTTCCTTTTGTTTTTCTTCAACAATTTCTTTTTGTTTTTCTACCAGTTCCTTTTGCTGTTTTATTTCCGAGTTCTTTGATTCAAGAAGATGATTCGCTTTTTGTTTTTCTTTGTAATTCCTGTATACAAAAAGAGCTATCAAAGTCACCAGGCCCACTACAATAACAAGAAACCACAATCTTTGTTTCTGTTTATTAAGTTCGGTTTCGTTTAACTCGTTCTCTTTATTAAGAAGTTTTATTTCGTTTTCTCTTTTTTCGCTGTCGTATTTTGCCTGGAGTTCGTTGAGTTGCTCAAGTCCGTTGCTGTTCATTAACGAATCATTGAGCTCAACATATTTTCTTTCACATTCATAGGCTTGTTTATAATCGCCTTTTTCAAACATTACTTCAGCTTTGTTTCCGTAAATGACAAGCTGCGCTTCCAATGCCCTGTACTTTTCTGCAATGACCATGGCTTTATTGATCATTTCAAGGGCGCGATCAAATTGTTTTTTTGCCCTGTACACAATACTGAGCGAATTATAGGTTAAAGCGCTGGTCAATTCATCTCCGGCTTCCAGCGAGTATTTAATAGAACGTTCGAAATGTTTTTCGGCCTCGTCAAATTTTTTCAACGACCTGTACATTCTTCCCATTCCATTATTGAGATTAGCCATGGCAATGAGATCACCCTGTTCTTCGGCAAATCTGAGGCCACGTGCAAGAAGCACCAATGCTGTATCAGGGCGATTGGTAAGAACATACATTTCGGCTGTGTTGGTAAGAACCATGGTGATAAGTTGTACGTCCTTTAATGTTTCGGCGATCTCGCGCGCTTTAGTATAATAATCGAAAGCGGCTTTGTAATTATGAAGATCAACGTTCACCAGCCCGATGTTGTTATAAATGTTGCAGAGTCCAACCTTATGGTCAGCCTTCTCCGACATTTTTGCAGCGTTCAGGTAGCAATCCAGTGTTTTCTTGAGATTACCAAGGGTGTAATATTCGTTGCCCAGATTATTGTAACATCTCCCAAGGCGATACAGGTTGTTTTGTTTCTGAGCAATTTCGAGTGCTCTTTCAAAATAACGGATAGCGGAATCACTTTGTGAAATGGAACTAAAGGAGCTTCCTACCTGAATATAAGAATCGTGAATAAGGTCATTATTTTTTTCAGCGAGGCTTATAAGCAACGCTTCTTTTGACCGATCGAGCGCCCGTCGGCCATCTTTTCCATACAGATAACGTGAAAGCACCAGGAGCGTGCGGGCCTTTGACGTATCATGCCGGGTTTTTCTGAGAGAATTTTCGAGAGAGTCAACAACAGTCTTTTGCGCGGATAGAATAACGCATGCAAGAATCAGTAAAAGAGTAATGGGGGCCTTTAAACTCATTTGAATTTAAATATAACAAAAAGTTCCAATTTTCCAAAATCATCAAAATTTAAAATCGATTAAATGGTTTAAAGTTCAAAATGGTTCAAACGGAGATGTAGTTTGAACAAGTTTAAATCACTTTAAACAATTTGAGGCAATAGTGTTGAGGGAAATCTTTTTCTCATTTCAGAGGGGGGCTTATGGTATAAAGTTTTAGCTATTGGAAAATATAAATTCTAAAACCAAACAATATGAAAAAGACTATTTTTTTAACTGTATGCATTGCTTCTTCAATTGCCATACTTGCATTTACACGAACTAAGGCTGTTATCACATCAACGGGTAGCGACACAACAACTTCCAACACATGGCCGGATTCAAGCGGGGCGACTACGGGGAACACCAACTCAACGATGTCAACCGCTTCAACATATAACACTGGTTCAACCGGGTCCACCAACTCAACAAACAATACCGGATCAACTGGTTCAACAAACAACACAGGCTCAACCGGTTCAACCCAGTCAACATTTAATACCGGATCAACAGGTTCAACTAACAACACTGGTTCAACAGGATCCACCAGTTCAACCAACGGTACCCATTCAACTGAAAGCACCAAGAGTACCGGCTCAACATATTCAACCGAAACCACACGCAGCACAGAAACAACAATGGGCACAAGTTCCACTTCCAGTACAAAATCAACAAAAGGTAAAGGCAAAAAAGGCACCACTACAGGAAGTACTAATTCAACCAACTCAACAAATTCAACAAATTCAACCAACTCAACTCATGGAACGGGTTCAACAGGTTCAACCAGCAGTACTTCGGGTACCGGTTCAACTATGTCGCCCAAAAAATAAAGCATTAATTTTTCAATCAGAAAAAGGGTCATTTCCAGGAATGACTCTTTTTTAAGTTTATACCTGTGAAATATCTTTCTTTTGATCTCCGTGCCCTTGCGTTAATGCGTGTCTGCATTGCGGTGGTCATCCTTCTTGATCTTAGTGTACGCATAAGCGATCTTGAGGCTTTTTATTCCAACACAGGTGCAGTGCCTCTCACCATGTTGTTTGAACATTCATGGAACGATTACTTTGTTTCCATACATACCATCAGTGGTTTGTGGCAGGTGCAACTCGTTTTGTTTCTCATGGCTTATTTCTTCGCCATTATGTTGCTGCTTGGTTACCGCACCAGGCTGTTCACTGTGTTATCCTGGTTTATGCTGCTTTCATTGCATAACAGGAACAGTCTTATCTTACAAGGCGGTGATGATCTGCTTCGCATGGTGCTCTTCTGGGGAATATTTATGCCCTGGGGCGAAAGGTATTCCTGCGATGCTCTCATAAACAGAAAAACAGAAGAAGGTTCAACAGTATACAGTGTAGCACTATTCGCGTATCTGTTACAGATATGTTACATCTATACAGGTTCTGCTTTGCTCAAAGGACCAGAATGGAACCGTGATTTTACAGCCATGTATTATGTATACGGACTTGACCAGGTAACTTTTCCAGTAACAAAATCTTTCTTTTATTATCCCGAATTTTTAAAGAAGCTCACGTTCATGGCGTATTACTTTGAGTTGCTGGTGCCGCTTTTATTTTTTGTGCCGGTAAAACATCAATGGTTCCGGTTTGCCGGGGTATTCTTTATCGTTTTATTTCATACTCTGAACGGATTCACACTTTTTATCGGCATGTTTCCCCTCATTGGAATTGCAACCAGTATTGGCCTTTTACCCACGGCGTTTATGGACTGGTTTGAGAGAGCCACCTCTAAAATAAAATACAGAATAGCTAATTCATTTGAAGGGATCGGTAATGCGATTAGTTTCGTAATTCCACCTCAGAAGATAAGTACAATTCCTGATTGGTTGAAAAATGCACGCACGGCGGTATTGGTATTTCTTCTTGTTTTTGTGTTCGATTGGAATTTCAGTAATCTCACGTTTATAAAGTCAAAATTATCAGATGGTTTGCGTCCACTTGGCTACGTCCTGCGTCTTGATCAGAACTGGGGCATGTTTGCGCCTGGCGTGTTTAAAGACGATGGCTGGTATATTTTCGAAGGGATCACCGATAAGAATGAACGTCTCAATGTTTTCCAGGGAGGAAAAGAAGTGGATACACGAAAACCTGAAAGCATTGTTGCTCTTTTTAAAAACGATCGCTGGCGGAAATATACCGAGAATATGATCCTTACTTATCATTCATTCATGCGAGGATACTTCTGCAATTATTACAAACGTGTGTGGAATGAAAAAAATCCACAACGTAAAATAAAAGAGTTACAGATCATTTACATGAGTGAATTCACTTTGCCCGACTATCATTATTCAAAACCGGATCCGGAAGTATTATGGCAATGTGATTAATCTGGTCCTGTTTGTTTATGCGGTGCATTAACAGGTTTAGATTGGGAAGAACCAACCTGCCTGAGATAGATGGATAAAAACACAATTGCCAATACGGATAAGAATTCACTTTGCCAGTTTTGAAAAGATTCGAACCAGAATTTGTCGTTGGAGATAAACACTGTAAATGTTTTTCGGATCTTTCCTTCCAGAAATTGTTTTTCATTGAAATCGATCCAACTGCCGTACCAATGTAGAACAAAGGAAATTATAAAAAGAAAAGAAAGAACGATGGATAAAGAATATTTATAGAACGTGAGGTAAATTCCTCCTTTTTTAACCGCAGGGGGTGAGTCTTCTTTGGCTTCGCATTCGTCTTCCGCGTCCGTCTCCTCAATGGGATTAGATTCGGAGGATCCCTTTTGCTTCAGGCAGGCGGTGAAAACAACAAACAACGCCATCTGAAAGAATTCACTTTCCCAGTTTTCGAAGGTGGCCTGCAGAAAATGTCCACTCGCCAGGTATTCCTTCATGGTTTGAGCAGGAACGTTATAGTCGCTCAAAAATTCATTGTGTTCTCTGTGGCCGTAAAAGATTTGTCCTGCCAGCGATAGGCAGAAACAGTAACAGGAAGAACAGGGACAAAGAATTTTTGTAGATGAAAGAATGTTTTTTCCCTGAGTTGCTTACTGGCATAAAGATTTAACTTTTAAGAAAAGATCATGCCTAAATTTGTTCAATATATCCTCCTGCTTCAGGGTTTATATTATGTGATGACAGGCCTATGGCCCATTGTGGATATCCGCAGTTTTGAGATCGTATCAGGGCCCAAGACAGATATCTGGCTTGTAAAAACCGTAAGCCTTCTTCTTACAACTGTTGGCATCACGTATCTTATTTCAGCCAGGGAAAAACAACTTACAACATCGATAAGGGTCTTAGTCACAAGTGTAGCTGGCGCCCTGCTTTTTATAGATGTTTATTACAATTTTAAAGGAATTATTTCAGACATATATCTTATTGACGGATTGATACAACTTATTTTTATTTTACTGTGGGTCTTTTACTTTGTAAGAGAAAGAAATTCATAGTATTATTATCTTTGCATTTATATGACAACCAAAACAGCAATAGCGATTCATGGTGGAGCAGGAACCATCCTTCGCTCGCAGATGAGTGAAGCCAAAGAAGCTCAATATGCGGGAGCTCTGAAAGACGCCCTGCTTGTTGGGGATAAAATCCTTCTGGATAAGGGCCTTGCTATTGACGCCGTTGAAGCGGTGGTACGTCAGCTTGAAGATACCCCGCTCTTTAACGCAGGAAAAGGCTCTGTGTTTACTCATGAGGGACGTAACGAAATGGATGCTTCTATCATGGAAGGAAAAAGCCTTATGGCTGGCGCTATAAGTGGTGTTTATAATGTAAAAAATCCAATTACGCTGGCACGCACCGTTATGGAAAACAGCGAACATGTCTTCCTTTCAGGAGGAGGCGCAGTTGATTTTGCAAAAAAAATGGGGATCCCGCTTGAGTCAGATGATTATTTTTTTGTGCAATACCGATATGATCAGTTGCAGAAAGCAAGAGAAAATGATGTCATCATTCTTGATCATACGAGTGTAAAAAATGCTGACAATAAAAAATTCGGGACCGTAGGAGCTGTGGCCCTTGATGCTTATGGTAATCTTGCTGCCGCCACATCCACCGGGGGAATGACAAATAAACAGCATGGCAGGATAGGCGATAGCCCCATCATTGGAGCGGGAACTTATGCAAACAATAAAACATGTGCCGTATCCTGTACAGGACATGGCGAGTATTTTATGAGAGCTGTTGTGGCGTACGACATCTCCTGCCTGATAGAATATAAAGGACTGACATTAAAAGAAGCCTGTACATTTGTTGTACATAAAAAACTGGCTGAAATGGGGGGCGAAGGTGGATTAATTGCAGTGGATCCGAATGGAAATATTGAAATGTTATTCAATACCGAAGGAATGTACCGTGCCGGTAAAGCAAGCGACAGTGAATTGATAATAGGGATTTATAAATGACCCTCTTCCTTTAAAACCTTTGTGGCTTTAGGAATGAATTGTTTTTCATGAAGAAGATAGCCATTGTTTCTTACAAGAAGATGAACGCGCAAGCCTTCTACGCATAAAGGAAAATCCTCTTCCACTTCTTGCAGGTTGTTATAACAGATCTGTGAACCGTCGATGATAACAACCATTCCCGAGCCCATGCAAACTGCTTCATTTCCATTGGTGATTAATAAAGCAGTGTCTTCACCAAGGCCAATACCAAGACAATCAGGATTCATGATAATAGCCTGGGCGAGTCTTCCAAAACGTCCGCGTTTTACAAAATGTGTATCTACCATGGCATTGTCCATTATCTCGAGTCCGTTCGTGATTTTAACGTGACCCTTTAACATGGCTTCATTATTTTCGGCATGATAGATCATAAGATGTCCCATAGCCATGGCGCCAGCGCTCGTACCTGCCAGTAAAAAATGTTCATCTTCAAAATATCTTCTTCTGATCACCTCCATTAATTCAGAACCGCCAAGAATGGTGGATAACCTGAACTGATCACCGCCGCTAAAAAAAACGGTATCTGCGTTTTCAATTCTCTGAATAAGATCCGGATTTTTAAGTTCCTCCTTATTTTCAATGCTCATATGATTCACATTTAAAAATCCCGCTTTTTTAAATGAGCGAATGTACATGTTGCCCGTTTTGAAAGGCTGCTGCGAAGCCGTTGTAATAATCTCTATACGATTGAATTTTGATCCGGCTTCAGGAATAAGTCGTTGAAGGATCTCGTAGTCCACATAGCTTTTATTTTTTAATTTGATCTGTGGTCTTATCCTGATGGGCCCTTTATCTTCGGCGCCTCCGATGATCAAAAGTTTTCCTTTTGGTGTCATACTTCTGTATTATGATGCCTTAAGTAATATTTGTTTGGGAGAAGTTGAATACTGCATTTCTTCTTTTTGCTGGGCAGTGGTTAAAAACTCAATGCTTTCCATAACAGAATCCGTAAATACGGTAATAAAGGCTCCCTGCTTTGCGTTTTGCATAGCGTGAGTTATGGCATCCTGTTCATCTGAAATTATTTTAATAGGAATATCCGGGTTTTGTTTTTTGATTCCTTCTATAAGTAATTCATTGAGCTCTTCACGTGTTCTTCCCCTCAGATCTTCGTCATGTCGGATAATGAGTTCATCAAACATCTGTGCAGAGAAAGCTCCGATGTTCCTGATGTCTTCTTCTCTCCTGTCGCCAACAGCAGCGATTATTCCCACCTTATGCGGCGCACTGGTTTTATCCATAAATTTTTTCAACTCCATAAGTCCACCGCTGTTATGAGCATAATCGATCATGACATCAAAATTTCTGAAATTAAATATGTTCATTCTGCCTGGAGTAAATTTCGGAGAGGGAATAAAAGTGCGTAACCCCATGCGAATGGTATTGATGCTTACATTTTTCAGGTAAGCCGCTAAAACCGCCGGTAAAATATTTTTGATCATGAAACCGGCTCTGCCATCAAAACTTAAAGGTACGTCGTTAATTTTTTCAACAGGAATTTTAGTCTGTCCCGAATGAATGACAATAAAATCATTTTCAATGCTAATCGCGATTCCTCCTTTTTCGCAATGCTCCATGATCCTCGGGTTATTTTCTTCTACACTGAATAAGGCAATATTACAATGAAGGTCCCTTGAAATTTCATATACCGTATCATCATCGGCGTTCAGAATTGAATAGCCATGTTTAAACGTACTGTGTGCCACCACTGATTTCACAATAGCCATTTCTCTTATGGAGTCGATGCCGTCAAGTGATAAATGATCTTCCGAAATATTGGTAATAACACTGATGTCGCAATTGTCGAATCCTAAACCCGAACGGAGAATACCGCCGCGAGCGCATTCCAGTACAGCGAAGTCAACCATTGGGTCGTGCAATATAGTTTGTGAGCTGTTTGGTCCGGTGCAGTCACCGTAATGAATGATCTGATCCTGAATATAAATTCCATCAGTTGTTGTGTAACCTACTTTATGTCCGGCCTCTTTTGCAAGATGAGCAATTAAACGCGTAGTGGTAGTTTTTCCGTTGGTGCCTGTTACAGCTACCACGGGTATACGGAATTCGGAACCTTTCGGGTAAAGCATATCCACTACATGTTTGGCCACATTTACAGGATTTCCATGTGAAGGGAAGAGGTGCATTCTGAAACCAGGGCAGGCATTTACTTCGAGTACGCCTCCGTTTTTTTCTGTGATTGGAGTTTCAACGGAATTGGCAACAATGTCAATACCGCAAATATCCAGGTTAAGAAGCCTTGCAATACGCTCGGCCATAATAATGTTTGCAGGATGAACGCGGTCAGTTACGTCGGTGGAAGTTCCTCCGGTGCTAATGTTGGCTGTGTCTTTTAGAAACAGGGTCTCATCTTTTTCCAGAACGGAATCCAGCGTGTAATTTTTTTTCACAAGAATTTCCTGGGTGATTTTATCCACTTTGATCTTTGTAAGAATTTTTTCATGTCCATCCCCCCGGTTGGGATCTTTATTGGTTTCATCGATGAGTTGCTGTATGGTCATTTTTCCATTACCGGTTACCATTGCCGGTGTGCGTTTTGCAACAGCAACCAGTTTAAAATTGATGAGCAGAAAACGGAAGTCGTATCCTTCTACAAATTTTTCTACAAGTATTTCATCCGAAATTTCCTTTGCAATTGCGAATGCTGTTTTCGCTTCTTCAAGCGATCTGATATTGGTGGTGATTCCTCTTCCGTGATTTCCATTAATAGGTTTTATCACAATCGGATATCCAATATCTTTAATAGCTTCGTTAAGTTCTTTTTTATTTTCAATGAGCACCGATGCCGGTGTTGGTATGTGGGCACATCTCAGTGTTTCTTTGGTTTCATTTTTATCACAGGCCATTTCAACTCCCATGGCGCTGGTGTTGCTTGTCATGGTGGCGCGGATCTTCTTCTGGTGAATACCATGTCCCAATAAAACAAAAGAGCTATTGTTTAATCTTTTATAAGGAATTCCTTTTTTTACGGCTTCGTCAATAATAGATTGTGTGCTTGGGCCAAAGGCATCGCTTGCTTTTATTTTCTTGAGAGCCTCAATGTCTTCGGTAATGTTGTATTCCTTGCCTTCAATCAATGCTTCGGCAACTCTTATTGCCGCTTTTGCCGCGTAAAGTCCGGCGCGCTCAAGAATGTAAGAGAATACAACATTGTACACACCTTCTTTTTTATCGGAACGCGTGCGTCCGTATCCTACATCCATTCCCGCGAGAGTTTGTATTTCGAGGGCAATGTGTTCTATCACGTGCCCCATCCAGGTTCCTTCTTTTACTCTTTCAAAAAAACCACCGTCATGACTTTCGGAACAGCGGTGTGTGTACATAGATGGGATAAGTTTTTCAAGACGAGCGGAAAACCCTTCGATCTTATTGGTCGGATATTGTTCAAGCTCTCCGATATCGAGCTTCATTACTATAATATTTTTGCGGTAGTTCGACCAGTAGTTCGGCCCTCTCATCACTTTAATACTTATGATCTTCATAGAAAGAGAATTTAATGATGAGTATTAAAAACTGTACCAAGTCTAAATCACTGAAAATCAGTTTTAGCAAAATAGCATGACCGAGATTATTTTCTACACAGTGTAGAAGTGAGGATGGTAAACGAAAAACCGCCGGCTTTTTATTCAAAAGTTCGGCGGTTTTTGTGTGCCGGCTCTTTATTAGAACAATGAACCGGCCAACTTTTTTAATTAGATAAACCTCAAATAGTTTTGATGGTACGTAGAATTAAACATGTAAACATAGTTAATTGTACGTTTTAACAACCGCTACAAAATAAATTATAGATAGTTTCGATTTTATAGATAAAAGAAGCGTGCCAGCTATGAATATGTTAAAAAATCTCAGAACAAGGAGCCTCACGTGACAGTTTTACGCAGTTTGTGTAATATGCACCACCTTTTATGTTTTAGGCGATTCTATTTTTGAGATCCGCGTAGTTGGTAAACAGGTTGGATGGTGCTCCCTGATATAGGTGATCAGTTTTTCCCTGATAATACATTCAAGATCATACGCGTCGTCCGAATTTCTTGCAGTTGCTGTTCCACGTACTTCAATTGTTTTATCGTTGGCGCCCGTTACAAGAAAATTACAACGACGTTTATCCCACAACTCTGATGTTTCGATCCACTTTTTAAATTCCTGTCTTATTTCTTCAATGGGTAAGGTATAATCGGCATGTATTTTAACTTTAGCTACAATTTCGGGAGATACCCTTGTCCAGTTCTCGAAAGGTTTTTCAAGAAAATAACTGATTGGCACAACCAGTCTTCGTCCATCCCATGAATTAACGATAACATATGTAAGCGTAATTTCGCCAATGGTTCCGAATTGTTCTTCTACAACTACAACATCATCAATACGTATTGGCTGCGAAATAGCGATTTGAATTCCGGCGAATAAAGTACCCAGACTTTTTTGTGCGGCAAAACCTATTACAAGTCCCACAACGCCGGCAGAGGCGAGAAGCGTTCCACCTATCTGCCTGATGCTGTCAAATGTCATTAAGATAATGGCGAACATTGCAAATACAATTAAGAAATTTAAGATGCGCTGTATAAGCTGAAACTTTGTTTTTGTTTTTCTTAAAGAGTAATCGAGCGGATTGCGGACCTTGTATTGATTGAATGTGATTTCCCTGAATACGGTTATTGTTTTAATGACAAGGATCCCCGAGGTTATAATTCCTGATATAGTAAGTATATGACGGGCCACCCTGAAAAATTTCAGATTAACATACTCTTCCAGTAACAGAAGCACAAAGAAAAGCGCTACAACAAGAACGAAGAATAGTCCGGGAAAATAAATATGCTCGTTAAGTAATTCGGGAATAATTCTTTTTTGTTTACGCGACCATCTTTTAAGAATAAAAAATACAAGCTGGTAGATAATGACCATACCAACAATGCTCCCGATTGCAAGAACCAGTTTTTTAGTATCGTAATTCATATTAAGACTTAAAGATCAAGCCAAAAAATGTGCCTCAGGGTTCGTAAATTTTAACCTGTAGCCCCCTTTCAGAACTTATCCAGGCCCGATGCATTAATTCTGTATTATACGAGATCCCGATATTACCGGATTTATCAATGGCAATTAATCCCATATCACTTGTTGTATCCTTATTTCTGGAGTGAATAAGATAGTTGCACGCCTCCTGTATAGAAAGAGAGGTGTGTTCAAGAAGCATTGAAATGTATGCTGCGGAAGTGTTTCTTATATTGATCTCTCCATCACCGGTTGAGCAAACTCCACAGGTTTTATTATTGGCATAACAACCTATCCCGATCATGCAGGCATCGCCGACCCGTCCTTTTCGGTTAAAAGCAAGCCCACCAGTAGAAGTGGCGGCTGCAATATTTCCTTTAGAATCAAACGCAACGGCTCCTACCGTTCCATGATTAAGAATATTTTCTTTTTCCTTCTCGGTTTTTGAATCACGTTCCTCCATAAAAAC
The DNA here is from genome assembly GCA_021323535.1 of Bacteroidota bacterium. Lineage (GTDB taxonomy): Bacteria > Bacteroidota > Bacteroidia > B-17B0 > Aurantibacillaceae > Aurantibacillus. Next base: position 96,547 of record JAJONO010000001.1, on the reverse strand, counting down.
ATCGTACTGGTGCGGAGTAATAAAATACGAGTCGTACTCCAGTTGTACTTTTTTATATTTAGCATACTCTAACGCTCCTTCTGCTCCGAGAAGAATATGTTTACTATCCTCAAGAATATGCCGTGCCAGGCTGACGGGATTTTTAACTTTCTTAAGAAGAGTTACCGCGCCCGAGCGTAGTTCTTTTCCTTCCATAATGGCGGCTTCCATTTCTGTTTCTCCAACCGAGTTAATGGCAGATCCCCTGCCGGCGTTAAAAAGAATATGATCCTCCATATACACAACGGCGGCCTCAACAGCGTCGAGCGCGTGTTTTCCTTTTTTCAGAATGGCGTAGGTAAGCTGAGAAACTTCGGTGAGGGCCGCTTTGTAGTCGTCACGGTATTCGCGAATGAATTCCGAATCTTTTCTTGCGCCTCCATGAATAACAAGTGAAATTTTAGACATCAGCCTTTTAATTTTTTTTCAATTCTCAGATTTTCCTTCGATGGTATAAATTTCCGATCGCTGAACCTGAATCCGCAACCATTGCATAATACATGAATTTTCAGACTTTCAATGCAAAGCGGCGTATCGTTTTCGGCGTATGCTATGTTAGTATGGCCAACATCTTTTCCGTCAATGATAATCACCATTCCTGAGCCAAGGCATTTAGCTTCTTTTCCTTTTGTTATCAGCAATGCTGTATCTTCACCGAGTCCGATACCGATGCAGGTTGGGTTCATGACAATGGCTTCTGACAATCGTCCAAATCTTCCACGTTTTATAAAATGAGTATCGATAATACAGAAATCTATAAAGCCGAGTCCTGAGCTTACTTTTACCGCGCCTTTCAGAATGGCCTCATTGTTTTCTCCTTCATACATCATGAGTACTCCGGCTGCAGCTGCTCCTGCGCTGGTTCCGGCAACAATAAAGTCTTTATCGTTCATGTATCTTTCAAGAATAACCCTGAGCACATCGGTGTTTCCTAAAATGCTGGAGAGTCTGAACTGATCGCCGCCACTGAATAATACAGCGTACGCTTTTTTTATTCGTTTAGTAAAAAGGGGGTTCCTGGTTTCATAATTATTTCCCATGTTGATGAACCCGATATTTTTCGCTCCCATTTCGATAAACACTTTTTTGTAGCGTTTGCTTACTTTATCAGGTTCCGAAGAGGCTGTTGTAACTATCTCTATAGTTTTTTTTTTGTTTTTGGGTACAAGTTGCTTCAGGATTTCGTGATGCCTGAAGTTTTTGTTCTTGTTTACAATATCGGGCTCTTCACCTTTGCCTTTATCTTCGGCGCCTCCAATGATGAGCAATTTTCCTTTTGGTATCTTTGAAGGCATATTACAGGATATGAGAAGTTAAATTATTTATGCGCTGAAGCTGGCCCACATACTCAATGGTTTCAAAAACGGTTCCGGCGCAGATTAAAATGAACGAACCTTTCTCGGCGTGTCCTACGGCATAATCAATCGCTTCTTTTTCATCCGGGATAACTTCTGTAGGAACGTGCTTGTTCATTTGCGCGATACCCTGTTTAAGAAGGTCCGTGATCTCCTGGGCGGTTCTTCCTCTCAGATCTTTATCATGTTTAATAATGAGCTTATCAAATATAGTGGCCGCGAGTAATCCAACATGTCTTATGTCGTCGTCTCTCCGGTCTCCTGCAACGGCAATTACACCAATTTTTGGGGTATCTTCTACCTGGTCTAGCATGCGTTTAAGTTCAAAGAAACCATCCATATTATGAGCGTAATCCACCATCACTTTAAAATTGTGAAAATCGAAAAGATTCATTCGTCCCGGTGTGTGTGTTGGAGAAGGTATAAAAGTTCTTAAGCCTGTTTGTATATCAGTAATACTGAAGCCACTCATAACAGAGGCAAGTACGGCGGGTAAAATATTTTTCACCATGTAGTTGGCTTTTCCTCTGAAACTTAAAGGTATGTTCTCTATGTGTTCAATGCGTATGCCGCTGTGACCATTGTAAACAGTAACATAGCCTTCTTCAACAGCAACCGCTAATCCGCCTTCATTGCGATGTTTCATGATTCTTTCATTATCGGATTTAAGACTGAACAATGCTATTTTGCAATCCAGGTCATCTTTAATTTTATAGCACAGGTCATTATCAGCATTCAGTATACAGTATCCATGCGGGAAAGTACTTTTAGCGACAACACTTTTTACTTTGGCCATCTCATCTAATGTGTGAATGTGTTTTAATCCAAGATGATCCTCGGTAATGTTTGTGATAATGCTGACATCGCAGTTAGTAAACCCTAATCCCGATTTAAGAATTCCTCCACGGGCGCATTCCAGTACTGCAAAATCAACAAGCGGATCGAAGAGTACATCCTGCGCGCTGATGAATCCTGTGCAATCGCCCTGGTGTGTTAAATGTCCATCGATGTAAATTCCTTCTGTTGTACAAAATCCGGGTTTGAATCCGGCCTGTTTGGCGAGATGCGCTATGAGCCTGGTTGTAGTGGTCTTTCCATTGGTACCTGTTATGGCAACAATGGGAATACGGGCATTGTTGTTCGAAGGGAAAAGCATGTCGATAACAGGTGCCGCTACATTTCTTGAGGTTCCTTTCTGTGGGTTAGAGTGCATTCGTAAACCCGGACCAGCGTTTACTTCGATAATAGCACCTGTTTCTCTTGTGATTGGTTGATCCACCCCTTTTGTCATGATATCAATGCCACAAATGTTGAGATTAAAAATGCGGGCAACATGTTCGGCCATAAAAATATTTTCGGGATGAACGGTATCAGTAACATCTTCGGCCGTACCGCCGGCGCTTATATTGGCAATGAGTTTAAGCTTCAGTTCCTCTCCCCGGGGAAGTATAGAGTGAAGCTCAAGATTTTTTTCTGAAAGAATGTTTTTTGTCACGTCATCTATTTTAATAAGAGCGAGAACGTGTTTGGATTCTTTTCCGCGTTGAGGGTTTTTATTTTCTTCTTCAATGAGTTGTTCTATGGTGGATGTGCCGTTACCAACGATCATAGCGGGTATGCGTTTTGTAACGGCAACAAGTTTAAAATCTACAACCAGGAAACGATAATCGTGTCCCTCAATAAATTCTTCTATAATGACACCTCTCGATATTTTCTGAGCGATCTGTAATCCGTACATGGCTTTTTCAAGATCCCTGATATTAATGGTTACGCCGCGTCCCTGGTTCCCGTCGAGAGGTTTGGTAACCAATGGAAATTTCACTTCTCTGATTCGTTCTTCGAGTTCTTTTTCAGAGTATACCACAATTCCTTTTGGCACGGGAAGTCCGGCTTCATTAAGAATTTTTTTTGTTTCATCTTTATCTCCGGCTAACTCAATTCCGAGTCCGCTTGTACTGTCGGTTACCGCTGTACGTATTTTTTTCTGTTTGTTTCCGTAGCCTAATGTAATAAGCGAACCATTATCAAAGCGTCGGTAAGGTATTCCTCTTTTTTCAACTTCGTTAAGAAGGTACGCGCTCGTGGCGCCGTATTGATTTCTTGTTTTAATTCGCGCGAGCGTTTCAATAATTTTATCTGTGTCGTAAGGCTCGTTATTGATCAATGCTTCGGTAATATTGAATGCTTCTTCAGCGGCAATAAGTCCGGCTTCTTCAACCGTATAGGAAAATGTAATAAAGTATTCGCCTTTCTCGTGACCAGCCTTTGAACGGGAGTAATTACACTCCATTCCTGCGAGACACTGAAGTTCGAGCGCAATGTATTTTATGAGCTGAACCGCGCCGGTGCATACGCAATCTTCGATGTGGTATTTTGAGGAAAGACCAGGTAATTCGCGGATAGCCTGTTGTGATATCATCTTTACTATGCTTTCAGGCAATTCATCAAGACGCACAACAAGTACTATGAGGTTTTTCTGTTCCTGTGACCAATAGTTGGGGCCACGCATCACTTTTATTTCTTTAATCTCCATGCATCATTAAAAAAGATAAAAAAAGGCAACTGACGAGTTGCCTTTTATAATTAGTTCCTATATGTAAAATTATTCTTCTTCCTCTTCGGCATCTTCTTCTTCCATGGCCGCCTGTATGTTGATAGTAGATTCGGCGATTTCGCTAAGCTTCGCATCCGCTCCTTTTTCTTCTTCAAGAATTTCTTCGAGAAGGGTAACGGCTTCATCTAATCCAAGAGTTTGCGCGAATGTGCGAAGGGTTCCGTAAGACGCGATTTCATAGTGTTCTACTTTTTGTGCAGCCGAAATGATTCCCGCGTCGCGCATGGCCCCTTCTTCCGAGTCTTTCATAATTTCTTCAGCTTCTTTGATAAGACCATCCATGGCTTCACATTTTTTAGCAGTGGCTTTTTTTCCAATCGATTCAAAAACACGTTCAACACGTTTTACCTGGCTCTCTGTTTCTTCGAGATGATTTTCGAGCGCTTCAATAAGTTCTTCCGAAGTAGCTTTCTTTATCATTTTTGGAATTGCTTTCGTGAGCGCTTTCTCAGCCCAGTAAATGTCTTTTAATTCTTCTTCAAATAATTTCATCAATGTGCTTTCTTCCATTCCGTATTCACTGTTCGAAGCTTTAGCGGATGTCTTGTTCGTAGTTTTCATAGGTATTACTCTTTTTGAGGTTAATGATTGCTTTATCGAATCAGTTTATATAAAAGAGTGTACCCGCATCTTCTCCCGTCTTTTAAAATAGAATAGAGGATTAATGTTCACTAATGGGATAATATGTCCACACATAACAATCTCTTTATTATCAGAAAAGCTGGCACAAAATTCCCGCGACTAAAACCATGAATATTGTTCGGTCAAAATTTCACGGCATATTGGACTATTTTATTGGAACCATATTGGTTATAAGTCCTTGGTTATTCGGATTTGATAATAGCGATAGCGCGCAGAACGTTCCCATGATCATTGGAGGAAGCATGCTGGTGTATACGGTGTTTACAAAGTATGATATGGGAATTATAAAACTATTATCGTTTCGTTTTCACCTGGCTCTTGATCTGGTTGCTGGATTTTCACTGGTGTTTTCGCCTATGCTTTTCGATTTTGCCGATGAAATAGTTTTGCCGCATGTTGTCATGGGGTTTTTCATTAGTGGGTTGGCTCTGATAACAGATACGCCTCTGAAAAACCAGGGGGAATGGACGTGGGGGTATAAAAAAGTATTTTCGAAAAAATCTTAAGTGAGGGAAATGATGCCGTTTTTAATGGCGTACTTAAGAAGTTCGACAAGATTTTTTGATCTCGTTTTTTTGTAAATGTTTCCGCGGTGAAAATCTACGGTGCCGATAGAAATATTTAAAGCTTCGGCAATTTGCCTGTTTGTTTTTCCTTCGCAGATCTCTTTTAAGATCTCAGTTTCGCGATCGCTCAGCGACAATTCTTCGAGAAGCGGGTTGATCGATTTTTCTCTTTGTAAACCACGAAGCATGGCCTCTGAAATGGACTTATCAAAATAATACCCTTCGCTGCTAACTGTATGAATAGCTTCGAAGAGCGCATCCGGATCACAGTTCTTTGGAAGAAATGCACGGGCGCCCCGGGCCATGAGTTCTGAAATAAAATGCGGACCTGCATGCATACTCAGCATGATTACTTTGACATCAGGAAAACGTTTATTGATGATCTCAAGGGCTTCGCGTCCGTTCATTACCGGCATTTCAATATCAAGCAAAACAACATCAGGCGTTGTGTGTTTTAATATCTCAAGAAGTTCTTTTCCGTTCGAAGCTTCAGCAATGATTTCAAAATCCTGATCTTCTTTAAGAAGAGCGATAAAAGACTTCCGCATCAGTTCCTGATCCTCTGCAATTATCAGCTTGATATTATTTTTTTGTGTCGTATTCACTTATATAATGGGTAGAATTAACTGGGTAATTACCTAGGTAAATTGTTTTAGGATTTAAATATTCTATTGATTTTCAATATTTTGTTTTATTATAGGTTAAATATGTGGAAAATACGCTACTATCTGAAACGCCTGATTTTACTATATATTTGATATAAGTGATCATTAATACTTGCATTTCTATTCGGATTTTATTAATTTATGTAGCAAATATATTAAATCATAGTCTCATTTTATAACTAAATGATTAAACTAAAAAAAATAATCAGTCATCTTGACAAGGATACTTTTCAGAACGTGGAGGAAACCCTGGTTAAAAACAAAGCTGATAATTTTCTTCATCTGTTGAAATCGTATCGCAACGATGTGTCCGATAATGACATTATCCAGCAATTGAATCTTAACTCGAATTCATTCTATGTTCTTAAATCAAGACTGTATGATCGCATACAGGATCACTTGTCGGGCGACATTTATGTAAACCAGGAAGAGTTGTTGAAAAAACTCAACCAGATTCCTGATATGTGCATGAATGAACCGCGTGAAGTAGCCACAGCTTTCCTTCAGAAACTGGAAAAGGATCTCTTGCAATATGATATGCATAGTGAATTGCTTATTGTTTACAGTGCGCTCAAAAAAATGCACCTTTACTCCGAAAAATATTTTCATTACTCACAATTATACAATAAACACATAGCCTTTAGTCTTTCGCTCGAGAAATCGGAGGAAACACTCGGGAACTTCAACAGGGTAATTGGGCAATATAATTTTTCGAGATCACCTAAATTACTGGAAACGCTTTTTTTCCTCAGGAAAGAGATCAATGATCACTATGCTCTTAATCAATCCCGCCAGATCGAAGTGACGAAGAACATTATTGAACTGCAGCTTTGTATTTATTGTCACAGCGATTTAAGTAAGGAAACCAACGTAGAGGACCTTCTCAATAAAACATATAAACTACTTAATGAGTTGCCCAATTCTTCTACGCATAAAAAATGGTTGCCTGTATTTGACCAGTTAAGTTTTGAATATTATTTAAAAATAGGACAAACCAAATACGCCAAATCCTATTATGAAAAAACGAATGTGCTCATTAATTCACTTTTGCTGATGACGCATATAGCTCCCACATCAAAGTTTCTGATCTCAAAAATCACGTTTTTACAGGAGCAGGGGCAAGCAGATGAATTGCTAAACGACGACCCTTCGCAAATAGTTTACGATACCGATGATACACATTCGAAAGTGGTTCTTGGAATTTACAGCTCTATGATCAGTTATTATTCGAATAAATACAAAGAGGCCGCCAACAAACTCAATACCCTGATTAATGAAAACAGTTTTAAAGACTTTTTTCATGTAAATACAGATATTAAACTAACATTGGCATTTATTTATATACAACTTAAGGAGTATGATCTTGCTGATAGTATTATTAAAGGTATTTACAGGAAAATTAAAACGGAAAAGATTGAAAATTATGCCAACGTTCTGGATCTGATCAAAGTATTTGAACTGGATATTAAGCAAAGTAATGGAAAGGTAAGCGACAAGCAAAAGGACAGTTACATGTTATTTACGGCGCGAAACAAAAACGGAAGTGAAATATTAAAGCATCTTGTTTACGAGTTAAATAAAAAATACAATTAATGTGTTATGAAGATTAAAGAGCCTAAATATAAATACAATAACGTTATGCTTCTTGATGATAACGAATTAGATAATTTTATCAATGAGAAGATCCTGGAAGCAAATCATTTTTCAAAAAAGATATATGTGAATACCAGCGCTAAGAGCGCTCTTGAGTTTCTTGGTAATATGCTTACCATGGGCGAAACATGCACGCATGTGTATCCCGAAGTACTTTTCATAGACATTAACATGCCTATCATGGACGGTTTTCAGTTCATAGAGAATTTTAAAAAGAATTTCGAACAAAAAGTAAAACAACCAAAGCTGGTGATCCTTACATCTTCTGTGTATCATGAAGATAAACAAAGGGCCGGCGAAATATCAAAAGACATTGTGTTCCTTAACAAACCACTGACCCAGGCCATGCTTGATAAAATATGACCTCGGTGGTTGAAAGAATTCCCGTAAAAACAGGAACACCTTTAAACATGAATAAAACTATAAAGATACTGCATGTCGAGGATCTTGAGACTGATGCGGAACTTGTAAAACGCGAACTTAAAAAAGGAAAGATCAATTTTCAAGGCATATGGGCCAGCAACCGTGCCGAATATGAAAATGCCTTGAGGGATTTCGATCCTGATATTGTACTGTGTGACCATTCACTTCCGTCATTCACATCTACCGATGCTTTAATGATCCTTAAGGAAAGTGGTAAACGAATTCCTTTTATTCTTGTTACCGCAACTGTTTCGGAAGAATTTGTGGTGGCTATGATGAAAGAAGGGATCGATGATTACATATTAAAGGACAGGCTATCCCGTTTACCCAGTGCAGTACTTAACGCGCTCGAAAAAGTTTCCGCTGAAAAGGATAAAGAAAAATTCTACAATGAGATCATCAATCAGGAGAAACGCTTCAGGGCGCTCATTGAAAATATTTCAGAAGCTATTGTAGTGATCAACGCCGATGGAAAGATCACATATCAGAGTCCGTCTGCTTCACGCGTTTTAGGATTTTTGCCCGACGAAACGATCAACAGAAGCATATTCTCTTTTTTTCATCCTTCGGATGTTGAAGAAGCGAAATTAAATTTTGAAGAAGCCAACCGCCAGCCAGAAACACCTTTATGGGAATCGTTCAGAGTAAAACACAAGAATGGAAACTACGTTTGGGTGGAAGGAACCATTACCAATCTGTTGCAGGAAGAAAGTGTGAATGGTTTTGTGATCAATTACCGCGATATAACAGAACGTAAAATTGCCGAACAAATGCTGCGCGACTCAGAAGCAAACCTGAGCACTGTTTTTAATAATACAGATATGGCATATGTTCTTGTAAGCAAAGAACTCAATATTGTATCATTTAATCATCGCGCTACTGGCGTTTACCTTGAGCAAACCGGTAAAAAACTAAAGGAGGGTACAATCCTGCTTGATTATATTCCGGTGGAGCATCAGGCTTTTATGACAGATGTGGTTAATAATGTATTGGCAGAAGGTGTAAAAGAAGGCTTCGAAAAAAGTTATCCTGCAGTGAATGGTTCATTGATCTGGTACGAAGTGTGCATTCTTCCTGTATTTGATGAGGCTCAGAATATTCTTGGAATCATTGTCTCCACCGAAGATATAACCGAACGTAAAAACACGGAACTGGAGCGCGAAAAAATGACAACCGACCTGATACAGCACAATAAGAACCTGGAACAGTTCGCCTATATTATTTCACACAATCTGCGTTCGCCTGTGGCAAATATCATTGGGCTCAGTAACATGATACAAACCATGCCTGATATGAGCGAAGCCGATTTTGACCGGTGTATGGATGGACTTGTGCTTTCGGTGAAAAAACTGGATGATACTATAATTGATCTTAACTACATTCTGCAAATGCGCAGAGAGATCAACGAGAAAAAAGAAGTGGTGCGCTTTTCTGCGTTGGTAAAAGACATCCGCACAAGCATTAGTAATCTCATCGAAAAGGAAAATATTACCATGAAGACAAGTTTTCTGGAGGTAAATGAATTTTTTACCATTAAAAGCTATCTCAACAGTATTTTCTATAATCTCATATCAAATAGCATAAAATACCGTAATCCCGACAAACTCTGTATTATTGAAATTGAAAGTAAACTGAAAGGAAATAAACTCTGTTTAATTTTCAGAGACAATGGATTGGGTATTGATATGGGAGCACACCGAGACAAGATATTCGGACTGTATAAAAAATTCCACACTCACATCGAAGGCAAAGGCATGGGATTATATATGGTTAAAACACAGGTTGAAATACTGGGAGGCACCATCAATGTACAAAGTAAGGTAAACGAGGGAACCCAATTCACTATCGAATTTCCGTTATAAGACTGATTTTAAGGCCTATGTATTTTTAAAAGCTTTACAAATTTCACCAAAATCTTACATGCTAAAGGTTTAGGTCATAGTATGATTTAAATCCGCCCTACGTTTAGATAATTTTACACTAAGTAATAATTTATTTAAACAACATGAACATTCTACAAAAAAAATATTCCGGTCCTAAAGGATGGGAAATTTTAAAAAGCAGCAGTCTCCACCCTTCGGAATTTGAACTGGTTCTTGTTTTTGGTTCAACATCCATGCTAGGGGAAATAGGTTTACATGAACAAATCAGAAGTGATTTTCCGAACGCGCAGATTATAGCCAGTTCAACATCGGGCGAAATTATTGGCACCGAAGTGAACGACGACAGTATTTCACTTACAGCCATTCGTTTCGATAAAACAAAAATAAAAACGGCCCATGCAGATATAGATCAACTTGAAAATAGTTTTTCAGCGGGAAAATTACTTGCATCTTCTTTCGATCCAAAAGGATTAAAATATGTGTTCGTGCTTTCCGACGGACAGAAAGTAAATGGTAGCGAACTGGTTCAGGGTCTCCGCGAGCATTTTCCGGAAGGGGTGGTGATTACAGGCGGAATGGCCGGCGACGGATCGCGTTTTCACAAAACACTGGTTGGTTTAAATGATCTTCCTTCTGAAGGAAAAATTGTTGTGACCGGTTTTTACGGAGATATCAATATTTCATATGGAAGCATGGGAGGCTGGACACCCTTTGGCCCTGAGCGCATAATTACTCGTTCAAAAGGAAACGTTCTTTACGAACTTGACAATAAACCAGCTCTCGATGTTTATAAAATGTATCTCGGCGATTATGCCAATGAATTACCTGGTTCAGGACTATTGTTCCCTATGAGTATAAAACTTAATACATGGGGAAGTACTGCGGTAAGAACTCTTCTTGGAATAAATGAGAGCGAAAAGAGCCTCACCTTTGCAGGAAATATGCCGCAGGGCGTAAGTACCCGGTTTATGCAGGCAAGCGCAGATAAACTGATAGAAGGCGCCTTTACCGCCGCGCAGAATTCCCTGTTCCTGTCGTCGCAAAAACCCGAACTGGCTGTGCTTATAAGTTGTGTTGGTAGAAAGCTGGTACTCAACCAGCGCGTGGAAGAAGAAGTAGAAGCGATAAGAATGGCGTATGGAAATAATACAGCGATCACCGGTTTTTACTCGTATGGTGAAATTGCCCCAACGCTCAATTTTGCAAAATGCGAGCTTCACAATCAGACAATGACCATTACCACATTTTCAGAATTATAGTTATGATCAATAAATTGCTTCAACGGCAGATTCAAAAGCACATTAAGGACCCTGCCAATATTCCCCCTGATTTTAAAGCGCTCTTAAATGTTATCAGCGAGTCTTACGATCATCACGAAAGGGAGAACAAACTTCTTGAAAGATCGATCGATCTTAGTTCAAAAGAACTCATAGAGCTTAACCAACAGTTAAAGAAAGATATTCTTGAACGTGAGAAAACAGAAAAAAAGATCAAAGCTGTTAATAAAGAACTCAATATTCTTTTTGAGAACCTGGATGAACATCTTTTTTCAGTGGATATGGTTAGCTCCAACCTGATCCAGATGTCTGCCGGATGTAAAAAAATATATGGCTACGAACCCTTTGAATTCTTTGCGGATAAAAGTCTGTGGAAAAAAGTAATTCATCCCGAGGACCAGGTAATAGCGGAATTGCAGCTTGAATCCCTGCGACTGGGAAAACGTGTGTTGAATCGTTACAGGATCATTCATAAGGATAATGGAATAAGATGGATCGAAAATAAGATCATACCTACTGTTAATGCAAATGGAAAACTGGAAAGGATAGACGGCATTACAAATGATATTACAGAGAGAATAATTACGGAACAAAAAATAAAACAAAATGAAACATTACTGGTTTCTAACGAAAAAAAGTACCGCAGTCTTTTTCAGAGTAATCCAATGCCAATGTGGCTCATTGATGCAGATACTTATAAGTTTCTTGATGTAAACACTGCGGCGATAAGTCATTATGGTTATTCCCGCGCTGAATTTCTTTCCATGTCGGCTCTGGATATAAGACCGGATGCGGAAAGGCAACGTTTCCTGGATTACAGCAGAAGTAAAACAGAAACACAAAGCAACAGGGGCATCTGGGAACACGTTAAAAAAGACGGAACTGTTATTAATGTGGAAATAAGCCTTGACCATATTGATTTTGAAGGAATGCCCGCGCATTTAATACTGGCCAATGATGTTACCGAACGTCTTGTAGCGGAGAAGAAATTGAAATTAAGTAACGAACGCTATGAGCTGGCTATGCGCGCAACACATGATGCTGTTTGGGACTGGAACCTTGTTAACAGCGAATTGTACTGGAGCGAAGGGTATGAAACTTTATTCGGCTATAAAACCTCCGAAGAAGAAGTTAATATTAATTCCTGGATCAGCCGTATTCATCCCGAAGATGTAAAACGGGTTACGGAAGGGGTTATTAAACAAATAAACGAACCTGAGGCAGGTTTCTGGCAAGAAGAATACAGGTATATAAAGGCCGATGGCAACATTGCGCATGTGTATGATCGTGGTTACATTGTTTATAATGAAAACAGGGTTCCGATACGTATGGTAGGGGCTATGAGTGATATAACCAACCGTAAAAAGGCCGAAGAGATCTATCAGAAATCCGAAGCCAATCTCAGGAATATTCTCGAAAATACAGATACTGCCTATGTGTTGCTCGATGAAAATGCTAAAATACTTTCATTCAACAGCAGCGCGGTCATGCTTGCCCAAAGCGATCTTAAAGAACCGATCGCGGAAGGAAAAAATTATGTGGATCTGTTGGCGAATCACCGTAAAACAGAAGTAAAACAGGCCATTCGTAAAGTACTTACAGAAGCTAAAACACTGAACTACGAAATAAGATACGATAACGAATTCGGACTGGCAAAATGGCTGCATGTGAGAATAAACCCTATTATGAATATTGAGGGAAGAATAATGGGAGTGAGCGTTGCCGCCACAAATATTACCGAAAGAAAAATCTCCGAGAACATGCTTCGTAAATCAGAAGCCAACCTGCGTACCATTTTTGATAACGCCGATATTTCTTACGTGCTTCTTGATAAAAAATTCAGAGTGGTATCTCACAATCAAAAAGCCGCTATTACTTTCAGAAAAGAGCTCCATAAAGAATTAGCAGAGGGAAGTAATTTTATTTCGCTTCTTCCGAAAGACAGGAACGCCGTATCAAGGAACCGTTATGAGCTTGTATTACGAGGTAGTAAAATAACCTACGAACAGGATTTTACGCAGAAAGACGGAACTGTGAACTGGTACAGTATTAATGCATTTCCAGTTTATGATGAACTTAAGAATATCCTAGGGCTCATCATCGCGGCCGAAGATATTACCAGTCGTAAATATGAAGAACTTGAAAAAGAAAAGATCACATCTGATCTGATTCAAAGGAACAAAACACTCGAACAGTTCGCATACATCATTTCTCATAATCTCCGTTCGCCGGTTGCCAATATAACTGGCTTATCGAATATCATTCTTAATTCTCCAAGTATGAATGGAAATGATTTTAAAAAATGTATGGAAGGACTCGCACTTTCTGTAAAAAAACTCGACGACGTGATCATCGACCTCAATTATATCCTGCAGGTAAGAAGAGAGATCAACGAGAAAAAAGAAGCAGTAAGCTTTTCAGGTCTAATACGCGACATAAAAACAAGTATTAATACAATAATTGAAAAAGAACAAATAACTATTAAGACTAATTTTATGCACGCCAACGAACTCTTCGCTATTAAGAGTTACCTTAATAGTATTTTCTATAATCTTATTTCCAATAGTATTAAATACCGTAACCCCAACCAGAAACCGGTGATTGAAATAAATAGCACACGTACTAACAATAAGATACAATTATCGTTCAGAGATAATGGTCTGGGTATTGATATGGAAGCGAACGGAAATAAGATTTTTGGCCTGTATAAAAAGTTCCATAACCATATTGAAGGCAAAGGAATGGGACTTTACATGGTGAAAACACAGGTGGAAATACTGGGTGGAAAAATTGATGTAAAGAGCGAAGTAAACAAAGGGACCGAATTCTTACTGGAGTTTGAGGTATGATACAAAAACACACAAAAACTTACACATGTAAATGGTTTAAGACTTACAGATTGAAATGGTCTCTTAAAGTGAAGAAATTTGTACCATAAACACAGAAGATGAAAATGAGACAAATATTACCTGAATTAAACCTGAGTTCTTTTTTAGAATTTTCAAAAATGAATGAAGCAGAACAGGTTCAGTTGTTGAGAGAAAAAGGGATTGTAATTGATGAAGAGAGAGAGAATGATCAGTTAACCCGTTTATACTATGTGAACGGCTTCTTTGTAGAAGAAACACTTCGTGATAATAAAACAATTGAAATTCTTCCTTTCAGAAGAGGATATAAAATAGATAGTTACCTTGAAGTAAAGGAAGTACTTGCATCAAAGTTTTCGTACTAAACGGTTCCCCACAAAGCGGCCCATAAAGCTGCAAAATTCCTGGAAACCCCATTCTTCAGGAACACACACAAAAGCGCGATTCACATGATCGCGTTTTTTTTATTAAAACCTTTTTAGTTGTTATCCTTTATCAGGAATTGATTAGCGTAATCCGCGCAATTCGTGTAAAACCTTAAAGTAAATAAGACGCTGATTTCACGAATTGACCCTAATCGTGTATTAACAGCATTCGGAACTTCTTTCGGGAATAGATTGGCGAAATTCACGCCCATTAGCGTTAAACTCTTGTTCAGTTTTAAAGTAATAAGACCCTAAATTCACGAATTGATGCTGATCATTTTACTAAATAGCATTCGGAACTTCTTTTCTGAATAGATCAGCGTAATTCGAACAATCCGCGTCAAACCTGGCTTCTGGCGCCTCAATAGCTCCCAGGGGGCAGAATCAATATTTTACCATTTTCATAAAAAACTTACATATGAAATAACACGCCTTCATTCAAGATGATATCCGCTTTTAGTTGCTGTTACTTTGATGTCATAAACGGACCAAATAATAAAACACGAAAAAAAATATAAAATAAAAAAACAAAGGACATGAAAACAAACAAACAAACAATCACAATCAGAACAGTAGCTGTAATACTACTGATGATGTTAGCCCTTGGACAGGCTTACTCACAAACATACAAGAGAAAAACTCCTGTTTATTTTGGAGGAGGTTTAGAAACCTTTTCTTCGGGTAACTGGCACGGAGCATTTTATTCACCGTACCTCAATGTCACTAAAGGAAGAAAATCTTTCAGCGGCGGCCCCATCTTTCAAAAACGTTCAATGGAACTAAGCGGAGGTAAACTATCTTACTCTTATAATCTCTCAGGAACAAAAAAACATAAGATCGATTATGATGAGGAAGAAGAAGAGTTAGGAAACATTGCAGGAGATTATGCAAAAACACCCGACAGACAACTTCTTCAGCTCAACTGTTTTGGTTTTACTCAATACGTGCACGAAACATCGTTAAGTTATGCGGCGCAAAAAACCGAAGAACAGGTGGAACACAGTATGGTGGAAATGAAAGAAAATCAGTCTGCACGTGATTGGAACAAAGTGCGTCTTTCTACTATTGAAATCGGAGTTGGGTTTGAGTTATACGTGAAATTAACAAAACGTATCAGTTGGAAAAGCTATGTAGCTGGCGCGGCTTACTATCATGTTAACTACATAAACGGTATGTATCACGAGCGTGTTTCCCCATCATTGGTACTTGGAACCGGTATTCATATTTGTCCTCTTTAAAATAACAATAACTATTAAATAACGGATTCACGAAAAATCTTACATCTGTTTGGTTAACCGGGAATTCAACTATAAACTGCAAGCAACCTGAACTAATTTTACATTATAAAACAAACAACCATGAAAAATAAAATTTTAACCCTTATCGCAGTTCTTTGTTTAAGCCTCTTAAGCAACCCTGCCAAAGCAAACAATCCAAAAAGAAGTAGCGATTCTTTATGCCTCGAGATCAGCGGAAGATTACTGAAAGTAAAAGCCGTAGAAGACCGGGAATATAAAGTAGAACTGGTTTATAACGGAGAAATCGTTGATTCATTGACCCTAAAAGATAAAAATGAATTTAAATTCAATCTTAAAAAGAATACGGTTTACGGTATTCGTATTACAAAAAAAGGATATGTGAGCCGTATTATCAGTATTGATACTTCTCTTCCGCAATTTGCAAAAGCGTTCTTCCGTTTTCAGTTCGACACGGAATTAATAGAAACTGCTTTTTCGAAAAATCTCGACCAGGATGCTCTTGATTTTCCGATTGCCCTTATCTCTTTTAACCAACAGATGGGTTGTTTTTACTATTCTGAAGAATATACATCCAACATTAAACGCCAGCTCTATCTTGGCGAAAAGTTTCTGAAATAGTTTTTTTTCATGTCCAGGTCCCCTGAACAGCCCTTTCTGGTAGTGATCAGAAGGGGCTTTCTTTTTTCTAAAGATAAGGGTGTTAATATTTCAGCAAATAAGCTAACTTTACAATTCCCCCTTTAATCTAATTTGAACTATTATTCATAATGAATCTCCGTAAACTAAATTATGCCGAAAAGGGAATCGACTGGATTCATGATAAGCTGAACGAAAAACAGTTCCTTATCTTTTCGAGTATTCTCGTTGGTGTAAGCGCCGGACTCGCCGCTGTGATCCTTAAATTATTTGTTCACTCCATTCGCCATTACTTGATGGAAGAACAACTTCTTCGCTTTGACATAAAATATCTTTATCTTTTACTGCCGTTACTCGGGATCGCGCTTACTGTTTTTATTACACAACGTTTTTTCAAAGGAAATTTAAATAAGGGTGCAGACAGTATCCTGTTCGCCATTGCTAAAAAAGGAAGTTTTCTTCCGTTCAGTCAGATGTATTCGCATATTTTTACGAGTGGAATTACGGTTGGCTTCGGAGGTTCCTCAGGCTTAGAGTCGCCTATCGTTAGTACGGGTTCTGCGATAGGATCCAATTACGCGAAACGTTATAAGTTAACATACAGGGAAAGAACCCTGCTTCTTGCCGCCGGAGCCGCGGGTGGTATCGCCGGAGCTTTTAATGCGCCTATTGCCGGTATACTTTTTGCCCTTGAAGTGTTACTCGTTGATATCAGCATTACCGCATTTATTCCGCTTCTT
Source organism: Bacteroidota bacterium (assembly GCA_021323535.1). Lineage (GTDB taxonomy): Bacteria > Bacteroidota > Bacteroidia > B-17B0 > Aurantibacillaceae > Aurantibacillus. Next base: position 79,503 of record JAJONO010000001.1, on the reverse strand, counting down.
ATCGCTTCAGCCTCTGGCGCGCTTATTTCAAAAATTATTCTGCAGGAAAATATTCTCCTGTACTTTAAACTCAAGCAACCTTTCGATTATCATAATGTACCCTATTACATTATTATCGGACTAATTGCCGGATTGGTTTCCCTGTACCACGTTAATTTCTTTGAAAAAGTTGACGGAGCATTCAAGAAAATAAAATCGGTTTGGTTAAGGGTTTTACTTGCAGGAGTTTCCCTCGCAACCCTCTATGCCTTTTTTCCCGCGCTGTTTGGCGAAGGTTATGAAAGTATTAAAGATATGGCTGATCTCTATTTGCCTTCTTTGTATAAAGATAGTGTGCTCGCCGGTTTTATTACCAACAGCTGGGCGGTTCTGGCTTTTGTATGTGCTACGTTTCTTATTAAATCCGCGGCGGTAGGAATAACACTTGGTTCAGGTGGTAATGGAGGCAACTTTGCGCCATCTTTATTTGTTGGCGCGTATCTTGGTTTTACAATAGCGTTTCTTCTTAAGTTAATGGGTTTTCAGAATATCCCTGTTACCAATTTTATTCTTGTCTCCATGGCAGGAACGCTCTGTGGGGTTTTTCACGCACCTCTTACCGCTATCTTTCTTATTGCAGAGATAACCGGGGGTTACGAACTCATTATTCCATTAATGATCGTTTCCTCGATCAGTTATGTGATCGTGAAATATTTTCATCCCGATTCCGCCGATGTAAGAAAACTCAAAAAACGAGGCACCGTAATTTCCGAAGATAAAGATACCAGCATCCTCGGCCAGATCGAAATTGAATCGCTTATTGAAAAAGATTTTCATACGATTTATCCCGATGAAAAACTACGTTCCATTGTAGAAAAGATCAAAGATTCACGAAGGAATATTTTTCCGGTAGTGAATAAAAACAATAAGCTGCTGGGCATAATCACACTCGATAATATTAAACAGGAAATGTTTAACCAGGAATTGTATGATAATGTAATAGCGAAGGAACTGATGGAGAAACCGGAAACAAAGATACGACTGAGTGAAGATATTTTTGTGATTATGAAAAAATTCGAAGAATCCGGCCAGTGGAACCTGCCTGTTACAGACAAAGGCTATTACGTAGGCTTTCTTTCCAAATCAAGTATCCTTACAAAATACCGGAACCAGTTACTTCAGTCGGTGGTTTAACTGCCATGCACAGAGTAATCTGTACAACTTTGTTCAAAGTTTAGATTTACTTACAGCATTTATTGCAGTTTTTTTTATTTCTTTATTGATGGAATAGTATGGGATCGAGACGAAATTTTATAAAACTGGGAAGCATTCTCGCCGCGACAAGTGTCGTTTCTCCTGCTGTAGCAGTCAATATCATTCAGCCTCAGCAAAACACCATAAAGCCTCCTGCTTTAAAAGCCGGAGATACTGTGGCCATTACTTCTCCCGCTGGAGCGGTGTGGGACGAAAAACAGATTGAAGTGTTTACCGAAATCTTAAAAGGATTCGGTTTTAAGGTCATACTCGGACAAACACTCAAAGAGAAATACGGATATTTTGCAGGAAAAGATGATCTGCGGGCTTCTGAACTTAATGGCTTATTCGCCGAAAAAAACGTAAAAGGTATTTTCTGTATGAAAGGCGGCTGGGGCTGTGCGCGTATACTTGAAAAATTAGATTATAACCTCATTCAAAAGAATCCTAAAGTACTGATCGGCTTCAGCGATATTACGGCTTTGCTTGTTGCGATAAGAGCAAAAACAGGATTGATAACATTTCACGGCCCTGTTGGAAATTCGGGTTGGAATGATTTTACCAGGAATGTATTTACGAATGTAACTATGACGCCAAAAGTTTTTACATTTCCCGCGAATCCTTTTGGAGAGGAAAAAACAATTGTGTTGAACGGTGGCAAGGCAAGCGGCGAATTAGCAGGAGGGAACCTTACCGTATTATCGGGATTAATTGGAAGTAGTTTTCTTCCCGACTGGAAAAATAAAATTCTGTTTCTCGAAGAAGCCAAAGAAGAACCTTACAGCATAGACAGAATGTTAACTCAGTTAAAACTCGCCGGCGTTTTAAATTCTATAAGTGGGTTTATTTTCGGAAAATGCGCCAGGTGCGAGGCCGAGGAACCACACAAAGCATTTACATTTCAGGAGGTGCTTGAACAACATATTAAACCTTTGGGAATTCCGGCCTTCTACGGCGCCATGATCGGCCACATCGAAAATAAGCTCACAGTTCCTGTTGGAATAAAAGCAACGATGAACGCTGAGAAGGGTACTCTTATCCTGGATGAGAACGCTGTTGTTTAATAAGAGTAATTAAATTGCGTTGCTTGCGAATACTTTGCGTCTTTGCGTTTAAGTGGCGACCAGGATTCCCAACCTGTAGAATTCAGAAAATCTGTAAATCACTTTAAATTCCTTTCAGCACATCTTTGGCCGCTTTAGGCTTTACAGGGCTTCCGGGGCACATGTTTTTGTTTAAACAAAATCAAGGCTGCTACAAAAAAGCTCTATCCATGAAAATAAATTACGCTCTTCCTGCCATTTTTATTATTTGTACCTCTGCTTTTTCACAACAGATCAACTGGGCTAAGAATACACCCCTTCCGGCAAATTCAAAGGGTCTTTTAACCGATAACAACAACAATATTTATAATTATGGATCATCGCTTAATATAAGTTATGGTTCCATGTTTTTTTCTTTAAATGGAATGGGATCATTTCTGAACAAATATGATGCGAATGGAAATCTCCAGTTTTCAAAAACATATACAGGACAGTTTGATATCCAGAAAATTGTATACGACAATATATCTTCATTTTATTTTACAGGGGTGTTTGCCGGAACCCATAGTTTTAATGGTGTTACTATAACAAGTAAAGGAAATGCCGATGCTATGATTGGTAAAATGGATCTTAACGGAAATATTAACTGGATGGTTTCGCTGGGAGGAAGGCTGAACGACATCGGTAGCGGAGTTACAATGGATCCTGTGGGGAATACAATTACAATAACGGGCGGACTTTCAGATTCTTTGTGGATCAATAACAGTTTAGTTGCACCTGCCGCTGAAAAAACATTACTTATGGCACGATTCACTTCATCGGGATCAATGCAATCTGTAAAACAAATTGATTTTTTACCGGGGAGGAATGAGGTAAGTTGTGGCTCCGAACTTTATGCCGATAATCAGGGAAATTATATACTTCATGGTTATCGCGAGGGAAAACACTGGTACAATGATTCCGTTACCTGTCCTGATGACGGTAACTATGTTTTTAAAATGGATAATGCTTTTAATATTCTCTGGTCAAAATTTATTATCAGCTCTTCCTGCTATTATGGTTATACATGTGGGGGACTTGGGGTGAAAAATAACGGTGAATCCTATATGGCTTCTTTCTGTAGCGGCAAGTATGGTGGAACACCGGCCTTACAACGTTTGAATGCTGTTAACGGGAGTATTGCATGGGCGGCTCCTGATAACAGCGATGGTCACTATAATCTTGCCTATGCAACCGGTGATGACGTTTTTATACTTGGAGAAGAAGGAGTTTATACCTGTCCTTGCGCCTATGGACACGGAGGTTATGCAGTGATTAAAAAATTCAATTCACTGAACCAGCTTCAGGGGGAGACAAGGATTAAAAATGTAAATCTTACCGGATTTGTAAAAACTGCTAACGGAAATCTATATGCGTCGGGCAACACTACGGGTAATTACTTCAAATCAGGAATAGGAAATGATTCGGTGCAGGGTGATTTTTTAATTTCACTCACAGATATAAGATGCGCGCCGGTAACCATTGATACAAATAAGTTCTGGCTTCCGGGTTTCTTTTGCGACACCCTGAAACTCGATGCAGGTGCCGGTTATTCAAATTACCTGTGGTCGAACGGAAATACTGGCCGCTTTATGCAAACCACTAAAGAAGGCTGGTATAGCTGCCAGGTAACTCAAACTACAGGCTGTATGGCGCATTCAATAGGTTCGTGGGGAAAGAAGCCGGTAAAACCTGAATCAACGCCGATTCAATACGTGACTTACGATAACAATCTTAAAAAGAATGTGGTTGCCTGGAACTTTTACATGGAGGATCCTTACAATGTTATGCCTTTTGCAAAAGTCACAAAAACATCGAACGGATTAACCGTCTCAGATACATATACCGGTTTCGGATATCCGGTACAATTTAAAGATACACTTGATTGGGCAGATACAGCGCAGGTAGCCTATAAACTTACCATGGAGAATTTCTGTAATGATCATTCAGATTCTGTTCCCGCTCACAAAACCATGTTTCTGAAAATGAAAAAACAAGGAAGTGTGGCGGCGCTCGAATGGACAAGTTATGAAGGCTTTGCGTATTCTTCATTCACAATATTAAGAGGAACAACTCCATTTGATCTTCAGCCCCTCACAGAAGTAGGAAAACAAACGGTGAATACATTTACTGATAATGCTTCCTTTAAAGAATATTATTACCAGGTAAAAGCAAGTAAAAATAATCAGGTGTATTCATTATCGAACTATGTGCATGAACAAATTACCGGTATTGAAAAACAGATAGTAACAGGCTCAAAATTCTCACTGTATCCGAATCCTGCCGATAATGAATTTTATCTTAAAACTTTTCTTGATAAAGCCATGGATCTTAAGATCTCGGTTTACGATGTAAGAGGAGCGATTGTACACAACGAATTAATTACTGAGGCAAAAGGGGAGATAAATAAGAAGTTTGTATTTAATGTTTCTCCCGGAATTTACTTTATGGAAGTAAACTCTGGTACTCATAAAGAAATAATGAAAGTAGTGAAACGTTGATCAGGAATATGAATGTAGTGCGGGGAGATTTAATATAACGATCTTTGAACCCTGTGTCGAAATTATTTTCTCATCTTTAAAATGCCTTAAATTCCTCACGAGTGATTCTTTCGCCGTTCCAACAAAACTTGCAAAATCGTCTCTGTTCAGGCTGATCACTACCTTTTTTTCATCTTCCTTCTGGTAAACATGATGTAAGATGAGTAAACTCAAAGCTACGCGTTCTTTTACCGAATATTGTGTAAATACAGTCATTTTATTGATCCACACCGAAAACTCTCTGGATAAGATCAACACAAGTCGCTTGGCAAAAGTTTCGGATTTGTTAAACAACGAGATAAAAATATCTTTAGGAATATAACTCACTACAACATTGTCTATAGCCGAGGCCGAAACAGGGTGTGGGTCTTCTGCGAGTAAGGGCCTGTATCCGAAGTAATCTCCTTTTTTATAAATGTAAACAATACTGTCTGACCCGTTAGGATTGGTTTTGTAAATTTTTATTTTGCCTTTTCTTACAATATAAAGTCCTTTTGAATAAGAATCTTCTTTAAAAATAACTTGTCCTTTTTTAAATTCCTGCCGCACCATTTTCTCTCTTATATACATGAGTTCCTTTGAGCTTAAAACATCGCCGAACACTGAGGATTTAAGATGATAATTTTCTAAATTGAACATGCTCTAATATTAATTAAATTAAGTTTTTTAATAATTGACAATTATCAATTATCACCTTGTTTAACACCTTTTGTAATAACAGAGGATTAAATTGCTGAATTTGAAACGGGATTGACAAATATCAACAGATACAGGGGAACTACACTGTAAATTTACAAAATAATTTTTTTTTCATTTTGGTTTGGAAAGGCGGGAATATATTTTTGTTCCCGTTTTTTCTGGGCGAATCCTGAATAATTGATAATTATCAATGAATGGTGGTGAAAATCACTTTATTTTTGTTACGTACTTTACGTACACATTCCCAAAGAGAAGCCTGTCCAGATGTACCCGGACAGGCTTTTCGCTTTATTAGAATCATATTATAATCCGCTGAAAAAAATGTTAAACCATGCTCAGGTTGACTTTTATCAACGAAAATAGCTTCATCCCGCCGTTACTTGCAGAAATTAATTCGAGTACTATGAAACTACAATCTTATTCCCTGCACAATTACAGGAATCTGCCCCAGGTAAATAACCTCACAGAGGAACAAATAGAAGCCATCGAAGTTGTTGGAAACGTGCTGCCTTTTAAAACCAATAACTATGTTGTGAACGAACTTATAAACTGGAACAAAATAGGGAACGATCCTATGTTCAAATTAACCTTTCCCCAAAAAGGAATGTTAAAGGAGGAGCATTACGATCTAATGAAATCGGTTTTGAGAAGCAACGCCAGCCGCGATGAAATAAAAAATACCGCGAATATCATAAGGAATGAATTGAATCCGCATCCGGCAGGACAAATGGAGCATAACGTTCCTCAAATAAACGGCGAAAAAATTATTGGCATGCAGCATAAATACCGCGAAACGGTTTTGTTCTTTCCAAGCCAGGGACAAACCTGCCACGCATACTGCACATTTTGTTTCAGGTGGCCCCAGTTCGTTGGCATGGATGAACTGAAATTTGCTACGAAAGAAGCGCTGCAGCTGAGGGACTATGTAAAAGAAAATAAAGAAGTAACCGATATTCTTTTCACCGGTGGTGATCCAATGATCATGAAGGCGAAAATATTCGGTACTTACATCATACCTCTGCTTGAAGATAAAATTCCAAACCTTCAAACCATACGCATCGGTACAAAAGCATTATCCTACTGGCCATATAAATTTATAAGCGACGATGATAGCGATGAGCTGTTGAGCATTCTTGAAATGGCAGTGAATAAGGGAATCAATGTTTCTGTTATGGCTCATTTTTCTCATCCCGTGGAACTGGAAACGGAAGCGGTGAAAATTGCGATCAAAAAACTAAGAGCAGTTGGAGTTCAGATACGAACACAATCTCCTCTTTTAAAACACATCAACGATTCACCGGAAACCTGGTCGGATATGTGGCGGAAGCAGGTAAATCTGAATTGTATTCCCTATTACATGTTCCTGCCAAGAGATACAGGGGCGCAGCAATATTTTGCAGTTTCGCTTGAAGAATCATGGAATATTTTCAGAGCGGCTTATCAGAAAGTAAGCGGAGTGTGCCGCACTGTAAGAGGACCAATTATGTCGTGCACACCCGGAAAGATACAGGTACTTGGTGTAAACGATGTTGGTAATGAAAAGGTTTTTACATTACGCATGTTACAGGGAAGAAATCCCGATTGGGTAGGAAGGCCCTTCTTTGCTAAGTATAATGAAAACACGATCTGGATCGATGATCTGAAACCGGCGTTTGGCGATAAAAAGTTCTTTTTTGAAAGTAGCGCGCCCGAAGCAACAGAATCCGAACCAGGGAACGGAACAATAGTCCTGTAATATTGATCAATAAAAAAAGACAACATGAGAACAAGTATCGCATTCATTTTATTTTCTTTTTCGGCTACGGTTTTTGGGCAGAAAAATAAAGTTCCGAAAATGGCGCCGGTGTATGGACCCGGGTATTATGTAAATACAAAAGATGATACCATTCGTGGGAACGTGCAGCTCAATCCTTTAAACAAAACAGACTTTTACAGGCAATTTGCCTTCAGACTTCCCAATACTTCAAAGCCAAGGATCATAGATTCGAAGAAAGCAAAAGCATATGGTTACAACGATAAACATTTTGTAAGTATTGAATACAATGGAGAAAAAATTTTTGTAGAAAGACTGGTCACTGGCCGGTTACGTTTTTTTGAATTCAATGCAACGGGCGAGCCAGATGAAGAACCTGAGCCGGTTTATTTTGTAAGGGATACTGATCCGCTGGCTTCTGAGGAAACCCTGAAGGAATTTAAAAAACTGTCAGGAAAATATTATAAAAAAATGCTCAAACCTTATATGAAGGATCAATTGTTCATATGGAGCGATCTGGATAAATATCATTTTAATAAAGATAAAGTGATACAGGCCCTTAGTGATTTTAATAAATTAAATCAGAAACAGCTACGATGATATAACCTCTTAAACGTAACCCGCAATGAAAAATAAAAAGGCGAAATATCTTATTATACTCATTTTTGTATTTACTGTGTTATTGATGTTGTCTTTTAAAGAAGAGCACGACCCATTACACAAACGTACCTTCAATATCAGTTTATCAGAAACCAAGAACGGAGTTGTAGCTAAAAAAGTGCTTAGTGACGAATTATATTTTAAGAATGGGAAACTATTCAGCAATCTTCTCTTTGATAAGTTCGGGTATAAATACATCCGTTACCGCATTAATAAAGATTCGATCTTTACTGATTCCACAGATTCAGAAGTGCGTATGCTCGTGGTGGAGGCAAGTATGACCGATGAAACCAATCAAACGGTTCTCATCGACTTTGTCACAAGTGAATGGGATATTGACGGAACAATTAGAATAACCAAGAACGACAAGATAAAAAGATATTACGATTTCGCCGGAAGGGAAAAAGGCGGCAAACCTAAAAAAGCAAAGAGGAACAAAAGTCAGGAAACGCCTTCTAAACTTTAAAACAGATTGTTAAATCTACAATTCATAGCAATCCTCAAGACATCTTCTGGCTAACTTTAGGCCAGTGTTTGCCATCATTGACATAGAGACCTGCGGAGGGAAATTCGAGTTTCAGAACGGGAGAATTACGGAGATATGTATCCTCGTTCACGACGGGTTGCAGGTGGTGGATAAGTTCACCACGCTTATTAATCCCGACTGTAATATTTCGCCTTATTTCACAAAACTCACCAATATTACCAATGAAATGGTGGCCGATGCTCCGCGCTTTCATGAAGTAGCAAAAAAGATCATTGAAATGACCGAGGGCAGAATCTTTGTGGCGCATAATGTGGGTTTTGATTATGGATTTATTAAGGCGGAGTTTGCATCGCTGGGTTATAAATATCGCCGTGATACTTTGTGTACAGTAAGATTGAGCCGTAAATTGATGCCGGGAAGAATTTCTTACAGTCTGGGGCACCTTTGCGCCTCATTAGGGATCGAGATCTTTGGTCGCCACCGTGCCGAAGGTGATGCTGTTGCCACGGCGCAGTTATTCGATTTGCTCATCCAACTTAAAACGCAGCATCCGCAGTACAAAAACATGGGGGTAGAGGAGATCATGAGTCGCCGTATTGATAAGATCAAGGAATACATTCTCAAAAAATTACCGGAGGCCTGCGGCGTATATTATTTCCTCAATAAGAACCAGGAGATCATTTACATTGGAAAGAGCACGAATATATATCAGCGCGCCATAGGGCATTTCAACACGACGGAGAAAAAAGGGAAGAAAATGCTCAACGATCTTTACAATGTAGATTTTGTTCTTACAGGGAGCGAACTTATTGCTTTATTACTTGAGGCTGATGAGATCAAAAAACATAAACCGAAATATAACCGCATGCGTAAATCCGAAGTGTTTACACATTGCATTGATTGGTTCACCGATAAAACTGGTATTATCAATTTTAAGATCGTTGAATACGATCAGTCAGAGAGCGCTTTGCTGAGTTTTAATTCCTATTCATCTGCAAGAGAAAAACTGGAAAGACTTCTGGAAGAACAAGTACTCTGTTTAAAATATTGCAATCTCACAAGTGAAGATTCGGTGTGTTTCAATCACCAGATAAAAACATGTAACGGTATTTGTGCAGGAGAAGAAGAAGCGGAGGAATACAATAAACGTGCGCAGAAGGTGCTCGACGAATATATTTTCAAAACAAAAGATTTTGTGTTACTCGACCGCGGCCGTCAACCCGAAGAGTATTCCATCATTCACATAGAAAACGGTAAGTACCGTGGTTATGGTTATCTCGATTCAACTCACCAGGTAGCTTGCGAGGAGGAATTAAAATATGTGGCCTCTCCAAAAACCTATTATCCCGACTGCGACAACCTCGTTCGCGGCTGGATGAAAAATGCAAGTAAGTATAAAGTGATTAAGATTAAATAATGGTTTAAAATTGTTTAATAAGGTTTAAATTTGTTTAAAGCTGTCGGTTAAAATAATAAAAACCTATCCTAATCCTGCAAACGGTATTTTAAATATTCATGGTATTAAGGAAAATGGGTTACTGCAGATTTTTAATTCTGTTGGCCAGCTTGTAAAAGAAGAAAGGTTAAGTAATAAATCATACATTGATATTGAGACTCTGGAAAATGGAATTTATCTTCTCAAATTTAAGGGTGAAGATAAAAGTATCTCAAAAAAAATTATCATTTACAGGTAAATAAAAAGGGAAGACCATTCAGCCTTCCCTCTTCAATAATGATAGAAAAATTATTTCTTTTTCCCTTTTTTAGCAACAACTTTTTTAGCCGGCTTTTTCGGAGCAACTTTCTTAGCAGCTTTTTTTACCGTCTTTTTCGGAGCTGATTTTTTTACAGATTTTTTTGGCGCTGCTTTCTTCGCTGGTTTTTTAGCTACTGGTTTTTTAGCTGGCTTCGATGTTTTCTTTTGGACTGTTTTCCTGTTTCCACTTTCTTTGTTCTTGCCTGCAGTTTTTTTAACAGGTTTAGAACTCTCAACTTTCTTTAAATTTTCAACCTTCTTAGAACCCGAAACTTCTTTTTGACTTTTGCCTTTTGATTTTTTACTTACTCTTTCTTCTTCCTCTTCCTCAGCTTCGGCACGTTTAATCGCGTCGATCTCTAACAATAATTCCGGAGCAATGTCATTTGCCACATCAAAATCCTGTATGGTCATATCTAAATGCTCAATATCGCTTTCCAGCGCGGTAAGATCCATTTCAGCGTTAAGAAAAACGATCCTGTCGGTTAATGATTTGAAAATTTCATCAATGCTTCCAACCCCCTTAATGGAATGGAATTTTCCTTGTTCATTATAATAATTTTTAAGAGGAAGTGTTTTGTTATTGTATTCCTGTATCCTTCTTCTTATCACGTCTTCATTGGCATCATCAGCTCTTCCGCTGCCTTCGCCACGTTTCAGTAATCTCCTGGTTAATTCTTCGTCGCCAACTTCCAGCGCTAACATGGCGCTAATGCCGGTTCCTTTTCTCTGAAGCAGATCATCCAACGCTACAGCTTGTGCAGCCGTACGTGGAAACCCGTCGAAAATAAATCCTTTCGCATTTGAGTTGGCATCAAGTTTAGATTCAATCATCCCGATCACGATATCGTCGCTTACGAGTTCGCCTCTGTCCATGACTTCTTTTGCCTGGCGCCCTAAAGCGGTTCCGTTCGCAATTTCACTACGTAAAATATCGCCGGTACTCAGGTGTACCAATCCGTATTTATTAATAAGGTTCTCTGATTGTGTGCCTTTTCCGGCGCCCGGAGGACCAAATAAAACGAGGTTCAACATTCTTTCCATAATCTATTTTTTATTCAAAGGTTTTAAGCTAATACGTAAATCTCTTTTAAATTTCTTCCCATCCCATCGTAATCCAATCCGTAACCAACTACAAAATCATTGCCAATTTCCATTCCTACGTAATCCACTTTGAATTCTTTCTTGTAAGAATCCGGCTTCATTAAGGCGGTGGCTACTTTGATCTGCTTTACATTTTTTCGTTGAAGAACAGTCACTAGTTTTTCAAGCGTAACACCGGTGTCAACAATATCTTCAACAATAACAACGGTTCTTCCTGAAAGGTCTTCGGTAAGACCAATCAATTCGCTTACCGACCCGCTGCTGCTGGTGCCATGGTAACTCGCTACTTTAATGAACGAAATTTCGCAGGGGATAGTTACTTCTTTTAAAAGATCGGAGGCAAACATAAATGAACCATTTAAAACTACCAAAAAAACAGGGGATTCATTTTTTAATTCAGCGTTTATCTGACCCGCTACTTTTTTAACAGCTTCGTCAATTTTTTTTGCCGGAATAAATGGTCTGAATTGCTTGTCCTTTATAGTAATTTTTTGATCCACGAGCTAACAAATATATGTTTTTCCTTAATATGAAGCCAAGTGAAATATACGTTTTCAGGCTTTTTTCTGCTTCCTGAAATGGATTCTCTATATTTGCAGGATCGCAGAAACTGGTAAAAATACCGATCACGCTTCAGAGCTCCTTTTACAGGGAAAATTAGTGGCAATTCCTACGGAAACCGTGTACGGACTGGCCGCCAACGCCCTCAACGAAAAGGCAGTTCTTTCTATTTTTGAGGCAAAAAACCGCCCTTTTTTCGACCCGCTTATTATTCATGTAGCCAGTATTGAAAGCGCTCAAAAGTACGCCACATTTACAGACGAGCGTCTTTTAAATCTCGCAAAAACATTCTGGCCCGGCCCACTTACTATTCTGTTGCCTAAAAAAGACATTATACCGGGATTAGTGACCTCGGGACTGGAACGGGTGGCTGTAAGAGTGCCCGACCATGCCTTAACGCTCTCACTGCTTGAAAAAACAGGCGTTCCTTTAGCTGCCCCAAGTGCCAATCCATTTGGTTATGTGAGCCCAACAGAGCCTTCGCATGTGAATAAACAACTTGGAGATAAAATATCGTATATCCTCGACGGAGGCGCATGTACAGTTGGAATTGAATCCACTATTATTGGGGTGGAAGAGAATACACTCTGTATTTACCGCCTGGGGGGATTGGAAATTGACGCGATCGAAAAGATTGTTGGCAAAGTAGAGTTACGCATCAACAATTCAAGCGATCCTAAAGCACCGGGGCAATTAAAAAGTCATTATGCACCACGTAAACCTGTTTTATTGGGAAATGCTGAAAAACTGGTGTCGCAGAACGAAGGAAAACGAATTGGAATACTTTGCTTCGGCGAAGAAAAAATATCCGGGAAAAATATTCGCTCTTTTAATTTATCCAGGAATAAATCAATGAAAGAAGCGGCCATCAATCTCTTTAAATTTCTGAGAGAAGCTGATGAAAGCGATATCGATCTCCTCATCGCCGAAGAACTTCCGGAACAGGGGTTAGGCAAAGCCATTAATGACCGGCTTCGTAGAGCAGCTAGTTAAGTATTAAGCATAGTATTAAGATTTTTTTTTCTTACTTGATGAATCATTCTCATACTTTTGGCGCGCAAAAGTATGCAAAACGCTTTTGGCCATTTTGTAGGAAATTTTTTCTTTCGCGAGGTAGAGGCAGCGAAAGAAAAACCGCTGTCAATCAGGCCTTGGACAAGGCCCTAAAGGGCCATGGAAACCTGATCGCAGCTATTTCTGCAAAAGGCCAAAAAGCAGCTTGACAACCTTCTAACCGCTTAGTTTTTGAGTTTTGGTGATTGTCAATACTGCCGGCCTCAAAGAAATTCCGTATGATTTGTGTTTTTGATTTTTATACCATCGGAAAGTCCTTGCATTTAGCAGGCTCAGTATTTAGCACTGGATTTCCGCGAGCCTGCGCTGTTCGAAGTCCCGTAGGAAGTAAAAACGAGGTGGGACGAGTTCGCAGGCGACCATAAAAAATCAAAAACAACAAATCAAGGAATTTGTTTGTAGCCTTGAACTTTTGGTTCTTTTCTTTCAAGAGAAAAGAACGAAAAAAATCACTCAACAATTAACTTCTTAATCGCCGATTTATTTCCTGAAACAACCTTCAGCGAATAAACCCCTTTCTGGAATTGGGAAAGATCAATTTCCATAGAGGAAACAGAGTAGGTGTTATCAAAAACAACTCTTCCTGTTACATCAATTATAGAAACAATGTATGAACCTTCTTCGGGAATACTGATGTGAAGTTTTTGTGAAACAGGATTTGGAAATGAATTGAATGCGAACTGTTTTTCAAATTCTCTTATTCCAACCGGGCCTGTGTATTTGTACCAGATGGGAGATGTTACGATCCAATCGCCATCGGCTTGTTTTACTTCTGCGAAATAATAATATTCTGTGCCTGGTACAAGAGTAGTTACGTCGGTATAACTGAGTGTATTGTTGTTTAGAATAACAGATACCGGGTTTGCATAACTTCCTCCGGCAACACCTCTCCATATCTTGATACTATCGGCAAGTTCGCCATCCACGTCGTTGTGAACCACGTTAAAAGTGGGATTAACACTGCCGGATAATTGCGAACCCATAATATCGTTTCCATGAGTGAAGGAAATTTTAGCGTTCCAATCGTCGCTGCCATAGAAGTTCATTTTTTGCATGGCTGTGTAAAGATTTGCTTTGGTATTAGAAGGAGTTACAATAACGAGACGACCACCATTGCTTCTCCCGAAATTGGTATAATGATTATCGTGGTCGTAACCAATACCAACATGATAGCCAACAGAAAGTAATTTGAGATAATAGAAAAAATAATTTCCGGAAGGATAATCGGAGTAATCGGTGAAGGTGCTGAACGCGAGCCCGCTTCTCAGAGGTGTTCCTACAATGGCGCTGTCATAAGCTGCGTTGTATGGAAGGTTAACGAGTGCGGAAGCGCTGTTTCCTGAAAGCGAAAAATCACTGTAAGAAGGATGAGCCAGGTAACAAAAAGCAGCGGGATTGTTCTTTACTTTTTTAAATAGCCCGTCATAGTCGTACTTGTCATTGTAAACATTATAATTATTAGTTTCCCAGCCAATAAGCTGATTGAAACCATAAATAATCACATGACCATTATAGTTTGAAGAAACTCCCCATTCCATTCCAAAAAGAGTTACAAAGTTTCCATCGTCATTGGCGGCATTGGCCATGTTTAATCCTGTTGAATAACTTGAAAGCGAAAAACCCGGATTACCACTCGAATAATGATTGTGTTCAGAGATGCCGAGGAAATTAAAATTCTGTGAGAGTTTTGCATACGCATAGGCGCCATCGGGCATGCTGACTCCTGACGTTGCAGCATCTTTACTGCCATCGCTCATTCCAGTGTGAGAATGAAGGTTTCCAAAATAATAATTGTAGGTTGTCTGCGAAAACAACATCACATTAAGTAAAAGAAACAGTAAAACGAGTGATTTTTTCATCACTTAAAGTTAAGGATAAAAAGGAGCTTCCGTGTGATTTTAACGTTATTTTTTGTAGATGAGTGCAACGGCGTAAGCGTTTACTCCTTCGCCACGGCCAACGTAGCCAAGCTTTTCGTTGGTGGTCGCTTTTATAGAAACGCAATCTGCATCCACTTCAAGAATAGGCGCAAGGACTTCCTGCATTTTTTTAATATGAGGATTTACTTTCGGAGCTTCAAGACTTAGTGTAGCGTCAATATTTCCGACCAAATAATTTTTTTGTTTGAGCAGAGCAACAACTTCTTTCAATAAAAGTTTACTATCGGCACCTTTGTATTTTGGGTCCGTGTTCGGAAAATGAAAACCAATATCCCTGAGATTAGCCGCGCCAAGTAAAGCATCGCAAATAGCGTGCAATAAAACATCAGCGTCGCTGTGGCCAACACAGCCTTTGTCAAATTCCAGCTTCACACCTCCGAGCCAAAGCTCGCGGCCCTCGCCAAGCGGGTGAACATCGTATCCGAAACCTATTCTGTACATAGTTGAAAGTTGAATGTTTAACGTTGAAAGTTAGTTTAAAGTTTAAGGTTCAAAGTTTAAAGTTCTGTAAGTGCTAAAATTCCTGGTTTTCCTCTCTGTAAAATATCCGAAGGATATTTTCCTATGAATAACTCCTGCTTTTTTATATCATTTTCCAATTAATAACTATGTGGTTAAAACATAGATATTCTTATTTAACGTAGCAGTCCGTAGCGGAAGTTGAAAGATCGGCACAATGCTTTTTTGCCTTGCTTTTCGTTGCTTCTACTTCTCCGGCAATATAAGTGCCATTGGAATTCTTGCATTCACAGATCCTGTTTTTTTTGCAGGACGAAACAAAAAACACAACGATAATTATCAGACTGATTGATCTCATTTATCAACCGCAGAAGCCCTGCGTAGGCGGTTTAATTTTCAATTGCTTTAACTCCTGGCAGGCTTCCCTGTTCAATATACTCGAGAAGCGCTCCTCCGCCGGTACTTACATAACTTACTTTTTCGGCAAGATTATATTTGTTGATCGCCGCAACACTGTCGCCACCACCAATCAGCGAATAAGCCGAAGATTTTGTTGCTTCAACAATGTCAAATGCTGCCTGCTTTGTTCCATTTTCGAAACTGCTCATTTCAAAAACACCCATTGGTCCGTTCCATAAAATAGTTTTAGAGCTTTTGATCACTTCACCAAACTGTTTTACGCTCTTGCTGCCAATGTCAAGCCCCATCCATCCTTCAGGGATCTGGTCGATGGCCACTTCTTTTTTGTTGGCGTCATTCGAGAAATTATCTGCAATGATTGCGTCGGTTGGAATATAAATGTTCACGCCTTTTTGTTTTGCTTTGTCAAGCAATTCTTTCGCGGTTTGTAAACGATCGTCTTCACAAAGCGATTTCCCAATCTGTCCGCCCATGGCCTTCACGAATGTAAAAGCCATTCCACCTCCAATAAGAATGTTATTGGCTTTGTTCATCAATTGTTCTATGATTAAAATTTTATCGCTCACTTTTGCGCCACCAATAATAGCGGTGAAAGGTTTTTCAGATTGATTCAATACTTTATCAATACTCTCTACTTCGCCGGCCATCACGTATCCTAAACATTTTGATCCGGCATCAAAAAATTTTGCCATTACAGCCGTTGATGCATGCGAACGGTGTGCTGTTCCAAAAGCGTCGTTTACATAAACGTTTCCATGCCTGGCTAATTTCTGCGCAAATTCTTCGTTTCCTTTTTCTTCTTCTTTGTAAAAACGTAAGTTCTCAAGAAGTAAAACTTCACCTGCTTTTAAAGCAGACGATTGAGCAAAAGCATTTTCGCTGATACAATCATCGGCAAACTTAACAGGTGTTCCTAATTGCCTGCTGACTTCGTTTACAATATGTTTTAAAGAATATTTGTTGGTGGGTCCTTCTTTTGGTCTGCCTAAATGACTCATCAACACAATGCTTCCCCCGTCTTTTAAAATCTTTTTAAGCGTTGGAATAGCTGCCCTGATACGGGTACTGTCTGTCACTTCAAATTGTTCGTTCAATGGTACGTTAAAGTCCACGCGGATCACCGCTTTCTTTCCTGAAAAATTAATTGAATCTATAGTTTTCATGTATTAACCGCAGAAGCCCTGCGTAGGTGGTTTTATTTTTTTTACTTTGAAGCGTCCTGAAATATAATTCCGAAGGAATTTCTACTTCAGGGTTAGCGTTCTTTCTTAATGTTTCCAAAAGCCAATGGGTTTTCTGAAATCTCAGAATGTAATTTTCTGCTTTTGTAAATATCTATCGCAGCATACAACGCTTTTTTGAACGATTGTTCGTTCGCGATGTTTTTTCCCGCAATTTCAAACGCGGTTCCATGGTCAGGACTGGTACGTACGCCATTTAATCCCGCTGTAAAATTTACGCCATCATTAAACGCTAAGGTTTTAAATGGAATCAATCCCTGGTCGTGATACATAGCAAGGATCGCGTCAAATTGCTTATACGTTCCGTTTCCGAAGAAACCATCGGATGCATACGGACCGTAAACCATACCGCTGAGGTTTGCTTTCTGAATGGCAGGAGCAATAATGTCCTTATCTTCATTTCCAATTGCGCCGCTATCGCCTGCATGAGGATTTAATCCAAGCACAGCAATCTTTGGTTTGCGTACACCAAAATCTTTAATGAGTGATTCGTGAAGCTTTATAATTTTATTCGCCACATTATCGGTGGTGATTTTTGCAGCCACATCTTTTAAAGGAATGTGTCCTGTTACCACAGCAATACGAAGTCCGTTATCTGAACATAGTAACATTAACGGATCTCCTCCGAGTTTGCTTCCTAGGTATTCGGTGTGACCAACAAATTTAAAATCCGGACTTTGAATTGTGGACTTGTTGATTGGAGCGGTTACTAAAGCATTGATCTGTTTATTTGCTAAAGCTTCTGTTGCTTTCTGAAGTGAAATTAAAGCATACTTACCTCCGGTTTCGGTGGGTTTTCCCATTTCAATATTTACTTCCTCTTCATAACAAACAAATACATTTACTTTTTTGTTATTCAGTTGACCAAGATCCCTGATAGGATTAAAATTGAATTCTTCCAATCCAAGAACTTTCCTGTAATAAGAAACTGTTTTCTGAGAACTGAAAAGTACCGGCGTGCATATTTCTGCAATGCCTGGTTCCATTAATGTTTTGAGAACAACTTCAAGTCCGATCCCGTTTATGTCGCCGTGCGATATTCCTACAATAACTCTTTCGCTCATAATTTTAATTTTTAATCATGAAGTGATCTTTGATCTACTTCGTGATTCCATATTTATTTTTGTACTTCAGGTACAAATCTGTCTGGTGATTGGTAAGTTTCACAGGTTTTCCTGCGATCCATGCCATGATCACATTGTTTGTTCTCATGTCGAGGATATCTCCATCGCTCACTACAATACTTGCAGTTTTATTGTCTTCCAGTGTTCCGATCTTAGAATCGATCCCAAGAATTTTCGCCGCGCTTTGAGTAATGCTTTTTAATGCCTCTTCTTTTGTTAAACCATATGGAACGGCTCCTCCGGCGTTGAACGGCAGATTACGGCTATGCATGGCTTCCATGTCCCCTTCTAATTGCAGGCAGAACAACACGCTGTCTTTTTGTAAGAGGGCAGGAGTTTTGAAAACAAGATCCACATCAGCGTCTGCATGATCAGGAAGATCAAACACACGGTTGAGCATTACCGGGATATTATATTTTTTCAGATCCTTTGTCACCTTATAACTTTCT
The DNA here is from genome assembly GCA_021323535.1 of Bacteroidota bacterium. Classification (GTDB taxonomy): domain Bacteria; phylum Bacteroidota; class Bacteroidia; order B-17B0; family Aurantibacillaceae; genus Aurantibacillus. The sequence continues at coordinate 60,921 of JAJONO010000001.1, read as the reverse complement.
TTTCCGCCAACGATCACCATTTTTTTAATGTTGTGTTTGGTTGAAAAATTGATCGCGCTTAAAATATCTTTCGCTTTGTCGGCATGAATGTAAAGATTGGCTGTTCCTTTTAAAACAGCGCGCATGGCTTCGAAACGGATATTTTTCTCGCTGACAGTTGCGCTGTTGCAATAGCTTTGCGCGTCGGTAAAGAATTTAGAAAGTGATTGGATCTCGGTATTATATTTTTTGTTCACGCTGCTTCCCATGTCATCGCCTTCATCACTCCATTTTTTTTCAATGAGTTTTGGAAAGCTCAGATGAATACCGTCATCGGCCTGTAATACCGCGTCTTCCCAGTTCCATCCTTCAAGCGCCATAACCGATGATGACCCACTGATAAGACCTCCTCTTGGCGTACATTGCGTATAAAGCACGCCGTTGGTTTTAACGGTTGGAACAATTTTATTATCGGTATTGTAAGCGATCAAAGCCCTTACGTGTGGATTTATATTTCCAACATCGCTGAAATCGCGCGTTGCTCTTACAGCTTCGGCATCGTGCAGACCAAGAACATTATTCGTGTTAATTAGAGCGGGGTAAACGTGTTTGCCTTCAAGATCTATTACGGTATCATAAGCGCTGTGATTTAAACGAAGCCCCTTTACCGATTGAACCATTTCAATCTTATCTCCCTTAAATGCTACAACGCCACCGTCGATGACCTGGCCGTTTCCAATATGAACCGTAGCGTTGATGAGCGCTACATGTGTATATGTTTTCTGCGCTACAGCAGTTGTAACAGCAACGAAAAACAAAATGATATGTATGAAATATTTTTTCATGTTGTGAATTTTTTCATGCCGATAAGCAGATCGCTTATCGCACGCCAGTCTCCTCCTCGCTGACTCCTTCGATAGTATTACAATGGTACAAACGTGGTTGTTTCGAATGGTGTCTCACCGTTCTTTCTCCTTTTTGTTTTTCCTTTAGTAGTTTTGCAATGATCCTTGCTCTTTCGGTTTTGATGTATTCTCTCAATTTAGCATCTTCTTCACGGTCGAAATAAATTTGTCCGTCGATAATTGTTTTATCCGCTTTCGCGTAAACACTCAGCGGATGATCGGTCCATAACACAAGATCGGCAACTTTTCCGGCCTGAATGGTTCCGACTTTATCATCAATGTGTAAAGCTTTAGCTGGATTTAATGTTACCATTTTGAGAGCTTCTGATTCTGTAGCAGCACCATACTTTACCGATTTTGCAGCTTCCTGGTTCAGTCGACGTGCCATTTCAGCATCATCGCTATTGATACAGGTGTTCACTCCCATTTTTGTGAGAATAGCTGCATTGTAAGGGATAGCATCCATTACTTCATTTTTATAAGCCCACCAGTCAGAAAAGGTAGAAGCAGTTACACCATGCGCTTTCATTTTATCCGCTACTTTATATCCTTCAAGAATATGAGTAAAGGTGTTTACTTTGAAACCAAAACTGTCGGCAATGTGCATGAGCATATTGATCTCGCTCTGAACATAACTGTGACAGGTGATAAAACGTTTTGTGTTTAGGATCTCCGCCAGTGCTTCAAGCTCCAGATCTTTTCTTGGTGAAGCTATTTTTCCTTTTTCAATATCTTTTGGAGTTAGTTTTGCGAAGTCCATAAATGACTTGTTATATTCTTTCGCTCTGCTGAAAAAATCATTGTAAACCTGTTCAACTCCCATTCGTGACTGAGGAAAACGAACGGTGTTATGATCGCCCCAGTTACTTTGTTTTACGTTTTCTCCTAAAGCGAATTTGATAAAACCATCGGCCTTTTCGTATTTCATATCCTCAGCACTGTGTCCCCATCTTAATTTGATAATAGCGCTTTGCCCGCCAATAGGATTTGCGGAGCCATGCAGTAATTGAGCACAGGTAACTCCGCCTGAAAGCTGGCGATAAATATTTACATCATCGGGATTAATAACGTCGCCCATTCTTACTTCGGCGCTGCTGGCCTGCGCACCTTCGTTAACGCCATGAGAAATGGCAATGTGGCTGTGTTCGTCAATAATGCCTGGAGTTAAGTGCATTCCTTTTCCGTTGATAATTTTCGCGAAGGCTAATTTAGGAGCATCGATATTTGGAGCAACACGTACAATTTTTCCTTCTACAACATATACATCATAATCGGTTAATACACTGTCTCCGTTATTTGTCCATACCGTTGCGTCTTTAATAAGAATAGCGGAGTAACGGTTCTTGAATTTGTTCCAGTTGTCTTTGAAGAATCCTTTTCCCTCAGGAAGAGGTTCTCCATAAGCGTTGAATGGATAGATCACTTTTCCCAGATTAAGATCAGCTGTTTTTGGGTTTGGTTTTTTGGCCGCAGTGTCTGCTGCAGATACATAAGTCATTGTAAAACTGAACCAGTTCCCATTGGGAGCTTGTCCGTTTCCATTGAATGATTTATCGGCAGGATTATAATTTCCGGATAATCTGTAGGTGGTAACACTATCCAGCGAAAATGAAAATGAAATAAGATTGTTGTTGAAGTTATAGTTCGCGTTCTTTTTCGATGTGTCCACTTTTACCGAAGCGTTTGGCTTATGTACATCTCCTGAAAATTTTACATCATACGTTTTTGAATCGATGGTGAGTTTATAATTTCCGCGTATATCGGAAGGGTTCAGTTCGCTATACGTATCAGGTTCTCCGCTGATGATGTGCTGAAGAATAACGGCATCATCCTCAAAAATAGATTTGTTAGAGATAAAGAAGTTGGCGTAGAAATCTTTCTTAAGAGCTCCGGCTTTATCATATACGTTCACAAAAAGCGCGGGATTTGCTGTTAAAGCTTTGAGCGCTGCTTGTTCAGTTAGTCCGTACTGAATAGCTTTACGTAGGTTCTTTAAGAAATCGCCTTTGTTTTTCAGATCTGATAAAGTGAAGCAGAAAGGAACGCCGTTCTTTTCAAATTCTGCGGGATTTGTTGGAGCAAGCTCCCAGTGTTTTAGTTCCGCGAGCGAAATATTTTCCGCGTCATAAGGATCTTCTACATCGTAAGCGTCGGGAAAATTAAGAGGAAGAATGTATTTTAGCCCTGAGTTGGCAATATCATTGATGCGCTGATATTCGTTGCCGCCTGCTTTGATAATGTATTTTACATTAAATTCTTTTCCGATTTTAGCAGCTCTAGCTGCATTGTATTTATCGTTGGTTTCTATCACGCTTGGCAGTTCCTGTAATTTATTAAATGCTTCAAGCGAAATATTGTATTCCGTTTTGTTTACATTGCTTTTATACCATTGAGCGTCGTAATGCGTTTGTCTTAATAAAGCAATACAGCCTGTTAACGAACTTGGATAATCCTGTGTTGAGCTTCCTTTTGATAAAGAATAGTATCCCGCACAGCGATCTTTTACAATGCTCAGGTTTTCCTTCGAATCATCAAGATTTACCAGCGCTCCCGCCCCGCGAACGATTCCGTCTTTCTGACAGGTAAGAACCGTTCCAAACCCCTGTTTTTTGTATTCTTCGGCTTTTTCTTTGTTATGAACAAAAGCTTTAATGGCTTCCACTTCGGGTTTTATAGCCTGGTTCCAGCCATAAGCGCCTTTTACGCTGCTTTCCATCTGCGGGGCCTCACGATGGTGCCTTGCAGAGCCTTTGTTTTCCGGCATTCCGTAATCACTGTAAATATCGATAAAAGAAGGATAAATGAATTTTCCTTTCAGATCGATAACAACCGCGCCCTTTGGAATTTCGGTTTTTACTCCGGCAAAAAGTATTTTTCCGTCTTTACACAACAATACACCATTTTTGATCAGTGTTTCGTAATCCACATAAATATTGGCATTGATGTAGGCGTAGGTGCTGTGTACGTTGAAAGGTGCGCCGTTAGTGGGGAAGGTGGGCTGAGCAGCTGCCCTGATGAACCCCAGGAGGCACATAACTAACAAGAGTTTATTTTTCATCATAAACCATCAAATTTAATGAGATTATGTAATATTCATACTATTTTTATTTACGGAGGAATTGTTAATTTTACGGGAAATTTCAACTATGTATAAAGGCATATTACACACGCACTACCTGGTAGTCGTTTTATTTTTACTGATCTATGTTATCAAGACCGTTTTATTGTTGAGTAACAAGACAGACCTGCTTCAGAACTTTACCAAAAAAGTAAAGGTTCCTGAAATGATCATTAGCTTTTTGTTTCTTGGAACAGGTGTTTACCTGATGACGCAGTTACCATTTGGTGGCAAATACGATCATTTATTCTGGATAAAAATCGGGATGGTACTTGCTTCTATTCCTATCGCTGTTATTGGTTTCAAAAAACAGAATAAGATCCTTGCCGCGTTGAGTTTATTGTTGATCACAGGAAGTTTCGGATTGGCAGAAGTGTATCATAAGAAAAAAGGAGTAGCGAAAGACGATGCAGTTGCAGATTCAACTACCCCAAAAGGTCTTTATGAGAAGAATTGTAAACTTTGTCATGGCGATGATGGTAAACTCGGAGCGGCCGGGGCAAAGGATCTTACAGCAACAACACTTGATGTTAACGCGATTAAGGACATTATTCTTCACGGAAAGAACTCAATGGCTCCTGTAGCCGTTACTGATGAACAAGCCGCGCTTATTGCAGCTTATGTGCAGAGCGATCTGAAAGGACACTAGTCTTAACGTTTTTAAATGAAGACCTGTTTTTAAACCGGCAGGCAGGATTATTTATACGTTTAACGATTAGAAAGAATTTAATTCAATGAAAGAAAAAGCACTATCCACCGCTATCCCGCAGCATCACTGCGTTTTGATAGGGGTTATCAATAAATTCCAGGACGATTCGGCATCTAAAGAGTATTTAGATGAACTGGCTTTCCTTGCCGAAACCTACGGATTGAAAACAAAAAAGACGTTTACCCAGAAGCTTGAAAAACCTGACAAGGCCACATTTATAGGAAAAGGTAAAACAGAAGAGGTAAAAGCTTTTGTAACTGAAAATAATGTAGACGTTGTGATCTTCGATGACGAACTTTCGCCTTCGCAACAACGTAATCTTGAAAAAGTGTTCGGTAAAAAAATCCTCGACCGTACCACGCTCATCTTAGAAATATTTGAACAGCGTGCTCAAACGGCCCATGCAAAAACACAGGTGCAACTGGCGCAAATGCAATATCTGTTACCAAGATTAACGGGTATGTGGACCCACTTAGAACGTCAGCGGGGTGGTACAGGAACACGTGGTGGAGCGGGTGAGAAGGAGATTGAAACCGATCGCCGTATTGTACGTGATAAGATCGCGTTATTGAAAGAACGTCTCCGCGAAATAGATAAACAGATGGCCACGCAACGTAAGAGCCGTGGTGAACTGATCCGCGTGGCGCTGGTAGGTTACACGAATGTTGGAAAAAGCACCATTATGAACATGCTTAGCAAAAGCAATGTTTTCGCTGAGAATAAACTGTTCGCTACGCTTGATACAACAGTAAGAAAAGTCACGATAGATAATTTATTTTTTCTCTTAAGCGATACTGTTGGATTTATCCGCAAATTGCCAACGCAGCTTGTAGAAAGTTTTAAATCTACACTCGACGAAGTACGCGAAGCGGATGTGCTGATACATGTGGTTGACATTTCTCATAAAAATTTCGAGGAGCACATTAATGTGGTGAAGCAAACATTGCAGGATATTGGCGCGGGAGACAAACCTACGATTCTTGTATTCAATAAAATTGATGCGTTCACCTATACACCAAAAGACGAAGATGACCTTACTCCAACAACAAGAGAGAATCTTTCTCTCAATGATGTAAAGCGTACCTGGATGAAGAATTTAAATAATCCGGTGCTTTTTATCAGCGCGCAGAATAAAGAAAATGTGGAAGAGTTTAAAAAGACACTTTACGACATTGTTAAGGAGCTTCACATGAAGAGATATCCCTATAACAATCTTCTTTATTAAAAAAATGTAAGATGTAAAATGTGAAATGGAAAATGTAATTCGTTTGTTTACATTTTCCATTTTACCTTTTTCCAATCTGGTTAAAGCTATATTTTTTTACCCATGTTGTATTGTTCATGAGCGACTTGTGTGCCTTTATCATCATATTGATAATGGTCGCCATGTCTTTGGCCCTCTTTAAAATTTGTTTTGAATTGAATCGTACCGTTTTCCCGATAAGTGATTTTTAACCCGTCTTTCTTTCCATTCACGTAAGGGCATTCTTCGTATAATGATCCGGTTTCCCAATACTGATATGATTTTCCTTCCTGAACACCATTAACATATTCATACGAAAATTGAACCTTGCCATTGCTCCTGTAAGTGTCCTTCGTTCCATGAAGTTTTCCATAGCTATAAATGGCTTTTGAAGCCAGGTTCCCTTCATAGTATTCATGCCACACTCCATGTTTCACCCAGCTGTTATCTTTTTTTATGTACAGTCCAATCGAAGAGGCTGAGTTTTTTATTTTGTAAGTATGCCCTTCTTTGTCATTAAATTCTGCATTGTCTTTAATGGAAGCATCTTTAAAATACTCAGGTTTGAGATTGTTGGGATCAAAGTTTTTATTTTGTGAGAATAAAATACTTGAAAAGAAAATAAGGAATATAGTAATTATGAAATTTAGTTTATTCATGAATATTGATGTTAATATTGATAACGGGTTATTATGGTCCATTTAAAATTTATAATTCTTCATTCATTATTTCTTCTCTCCCCATTCCATCTTAAATTTCTTTCCAACTACAAAGTGTTCTGTCTTTTTTCCGTTAATGACAATATTAGATGTTTCTTTTACGATCAATACAGCCATTTTATTTTTATCGCACGCGGTTACTACAGTTTTCGCTACTCCCATCCAACCGCTGCTGATCTTTATGCCAAAAGGGTTTTTACTTCCTGAAATATCTTTGTAGGCATAACAACTGTCTCCTTTATTCGGAATAGTAGTGGCGCTGTCTAATTTTAAAACAAAGGTTTTTCCTTTAACAGAAGTAATAACACCGGTGGTGGTGGTTTGCGAATATGCCATGATGCTTAAAAGCGACAGCAAAATAAAGAGGGGGAGTTTTTTCATAAAATTTGTTTTAAGTTAAAACTAAATATTTTCCATTTCTGATCAAACACCAGGCGATAAAATACCCAAGATTGTTAATTTTTTGAGAAAAGGCATTAAATTCTTAATTTAGAGGTTCTTAATGAAGCTGAAGGGCCTCAATATCAAAGCGTTTTTTGTTGCATTGTTGTGCGCGGTGTTTGTTGTTAACGCCACGCATGAACTGTTTCATACTTTAAACGAACACACTTCCGAACTTCATACCGGATGTGATGCCGAAGACGAGGCCGATGATTGTCACCGATACATCGTTCATCATATTAAAAGCGAACATTGCGATGGGGATCATGATCACTTTTCAAAAACAGAAGAAAAATGTTTTAAATGTGAGTTTTTTAAAGAACAGCAAAGTTATTTTTTCGAAGAAAAGTCTTGTTCTTCTGAGCCTGCAAGCAATATTAACGATATAATCAACGTTGAACGTGATCACGTTAACAACAATCAGTTCTGTACTTACCTGAGAGGTCCTCCTGTGGTAGCTTAATACCGGTCAGTTTAAATTTTCTTTAATCATTTTATTGGCGATGCTTGGGCATTGCATATTCATATACTAATGAAGCATATTTCATTTTTTGTACTTTTTATTTTAAGCCTCTTTGCGCGATCTCAGACCTGCGATATTGTTCTCAAGGGCCATGTGTGTGACGATGATAATCACGAGTCGCTTGGTTTTGCTTTTGTGAAATTACTCAACGACAATCGCCTTATTCAGACAAATGAAAAAGGTGAGTTTGAATTTTCAGGATTATGCAAGGGTAAATATTCCATCCTGGTTCAGCATGTCGGTTGCAGGGATACTGTTTTCGAATTTGATTTAAATAAGTCGAAAAAGATCAGTTTTCACCTTCCGCATAACCTCAATTCGCTTCAGGATGTTGAAGTAGTTGAAAAGAAAAGCGATGAAAAAGTTCCACAAACCATGCAAACACTCGACGCTAAACAGCTCGATAAGGTAAAAGGACAAAGTCTCGGCGAGCAGCTTAAGCAAATGAACGGTGTTACCACCTTTAATACAGGCTCCACCATTTCAAAACCTATGATCAATGGTATGCAGGGCTATCGTGTACTTATTCTAAATAATGGGATCAGGCAAGAGGGACAACAATGGGGCAACGAACACGCGCCCGAAATCGATCCTTTTATTGCGCAGAAATTAAGTGTGGTAAGAGGCGCTTCGGCGGTACGTTATGGCAGCGATGCCATTGGCGGTGTTGTTCTTGTTGAACCAAATAATCTTCCGGATACAGCAAGCTTAACTGGTGAATTCAATTCAGTTGGTTACACGAACGGAAGAGGGGGAGTTGGTTCATTATTCCTTGAGGGGAATTTTGATAAGCTTCCTGGTTTTCGATGGCGGGTTCAGGGCACCGTAAAAAGATCAGGAAATATTAAAACTCCGGATTATTATCTTGATAACACCGGTGTGGAAGAAACCAATTTTTCTTACGCGCTTGGATATCATCGCAAAAAATTCGGAGTAGATGTGTATTATTCGCAGTTCAATTCTAACATCGGGATTTTCTCGGGGGCGCACATCGGAAATCTTACTGATCTTTACGCGGCGTTCAATAGTTCAAAGCCTGAGGATAGCCTTGCTGTTTTTTCTTATGAGATCAAACGTCCGTACCAGAACACTGAACACGAACTGGTAAAAGCGGCTCTGCATATTCATACCAGCCAACGTTCACGTATCTATGTAAACTATGCGTGGCAGTATAATATCCGGCAGGAATTTGATAAACATGTGCCAAAAGGCAGCGCACAATATGATGCTAACAAGCCGGAACTTGATTACAGGATTGGAACACAAACCGCTGAAGTGTATTGGGAGCACGATTACATCAAATCATTTCGTGGAAAGTTTGGCGCGCAAGGATTGCTTCAGAAAAATGTATATCTCGGAAGGTTTTTTATTCCTAATTATATGAATCAGTCATACGGAATTTTTGCTATTGAACGTTTTGTAAGATCAAGAATTGAAGTAGAGGCCGGTTTACGCTTGGACAATAAAGACCTTCAGTCGTATTATTATATTGGAAATGTTCTGCAATCGCCGCAACTTAATTTTCAGAATTTAAGTTATAATCTGGGAGCCATCTATAAGCCGCTTTCATTTATGAAATTTAACCTGAACCTGGCCAATGGCTGGAGGGCGCCTGCTGTGAATGAGTTATACAGCGACGGGCTTCATCATGGTGTAGCTGCAATTGAAAGAGGAGATAAAAATCTTAAGACGGAATATTGTCTCAACGCGATTGGAGGAGTTGTGATAGATCATAAAAAGTTTCGCGCTGAAGCCACGGCTTACGCTTACGAATTTGAAAATTACATTTATTACAATCCTTCCAACCAGCCTGAACTCACAATCCGCGGAGCCTTTCCTGTTTTTAATTATACGCAAAACAATGCTTCCATCAGGGGAGGAGATATGCTTCTCAATTATCAGCCAATAAAACATCTTGAAGTAAAAGCAAGAGCCATGTGGGTAAGAGGGCGCAATAAAGATTTAAACATCCCTCTCATCTACATGCCTTCCGACCGCTATGAAACAAGCATCGCTTTTAAATTTGGTGACATTAAACTTTTTAAAGAAAGTTACCTGGAACCAACGTTTCAGTTTATAGACAAACAATATCGTGTTCCTGTAAATTCTGATTTTGTGGCAGCCCCCGATGCCTATTATTTATTCGGACTCAACGCAGGAACTACTATTCAATTAAACAAACAACCATTAATACTTACCTTCTCAATTAACAACGCCGCGAACTCGGTGTACCGTGATTACCTTGACAGGTTTCGTTATTACAATGACGCGCCTGGTGTAAATTACACGCTTCGTTTACGCGTACCATTTGTACTTTATGATAAACATTAAAAATAATAATTAATAAAAAGAATATGAAAACAGTTTTCAAACTCAGTACCATTATACTTACAGCAATGTTATTTGTATGTGCTTCCTGTAAAAAGAAAAAAAATACACCGGAACCAACAAATCCAATACCTCCAAATGAATCCGAATTAATTACAACGTTCAAACTATTGCTGACGGATTCAGCTACAAATGCGACAACCACTTATATGTTTAAAGATCCTGATGGTGATGGAGGTGTGACTCCTTATTACGGCCCCGGAACCACTACCACTTCTTCGCAAACCGATTCGGTTGTTAATCTTTTGGCAAACAAAACGTATTACGGACAGATCATTCTGTTGGATGAAACAAAAAGTCCGGTTGACAGTATTTCAAATGCGGTAAACGATGAAGGCAAACATCATATGTTCTTTTATAATAATGGAATGAATACTATTCTGAGCTCATCTAATCCATATGCAGTACAACTGAATGGTTCAAACATTAAAGTTACTTACACCGACCTCGACGCGGGATCAACTCAAAGAGGAATAGGTTTGCTTACAAAATGGAGAACGAATGCATCCACAGGAAGTGTAAAAAATAAATTAGTAATTACTTTACGCCACCAGCCCGATTCAAAAGATGGAACCTTTACGCCTGGTGAAACCGATATTGAGGTGAGCTTTAAAATAGTTGTTAATTAGGACTTAAGATAAATGATGAAGGATAAATGATTATGAGTACAGATCATTTGTCCTTTGTCGTTAATCATTTTGTATAATAAAGCTATCGCCTGAAAAGTATCTGGCAATTGTTGCAGAAGAAATCTGACTTTGAACTTCCCGCAATGTGAAGCGAACGGATTGGATCCTTGCATCGAGGACAATTAGATCGTCGATATGTTAAAACATCTTTGTTGATTGGTTTGATCCTTTTTAAACGGATATCGAATCGGAAGTTTTTTAAATCGTTGATCATGACAGTGGGTTTTTATCTCTCTTTAGCAAATTAAATGCCGGAGAAAAATTAAGTTAAAAGCGGGGAAATAATTATACAGTTTTATTTAAATGCTTCCTGTTAAATGGTCGGTTAATCAATGTTAAAGGTGGCACTGTAATTTCCTTAGTAAGGCCAGTGAAATATTAAACATTAAAAACCGACCAATGAAAAAAACGATTTTAACAATCCTGTTAGTTTCAGCATCTATGTTAAGTGAAGCGCAGGACACTAAAAAGAAAGATGAGAAATTTGTGATGGAGGCTGCAAAAGGCGGTATCCTGGAAGTAAAGCTGGGTCAGCTTGCCCAGACTAATTCTTCGTCCCCGGAAGTGAAACTCCTTGGACAAATGATGGTAGAAGATCACTCAAAAGCCAATGAAGAATTAAAAACGTTGGCGCTTTCAAAAGGAATTCTGCTTCCTAACTCACTTGATGCGGAAGGACAGAAAAAATATGACAAGCTTGCTCAGAAAAAAGGCGAAGAGTTCGATAAGGCCTATACGCAGTGCATGGTAAAGGACCACAAAAAAGACGTGGCTTTATTTAAGAAAGAATCGAAAAAGGGTAGTGATACAGAGATGAAAAACTGGGCCTCGAAAACGGTACCAAAATTAGAGCATCATCTTGAAATGTCGAAGCAAGCCTGCGACAAAGCAAAGAAAAACAATAAATCGTAAACGAAAATCCCGGAAGAAAACTTCCGGGATTTTTTAATCTGCTTTTGCAACCTGGGAGTCGCGATAATGGATTTCTGTTGTAGGATTAGCTGAACCCGAAATGATCTTAGAATGAGTTTCGCAAATATGTTGTATAGATGTAGCCGCGTCCTGCGTAAACCCGGTCTTTGGATAAGCGCAAAAAAGACTAAACCCTTCGGAGCCGCAGAATTGAGTCCATAGATTTTCTAATCTTACAGTAGCAGCTTTATTTCCCTGTTCCCAAAGTATTGCCACCATTTCACCAAAGGCCCGTACTTTACGGTTATTTCTGCGTCCTTTGTCAATCAGTTTACCAACGCATTCAACAAAAAGAATATCGTTGGGCCAACCTTCTTTCATGAATTTCGCAAGTGTTTCATGAGCATTTAAAGCAATGTACTGGTCGGTTGATCTGTATAATTCAAGATCAAAACCCTGGTTGGTGAGTCTTTCATCAAGAGCTTTGAGATGAGCCTCGGTTGCAATAATAATTACACTTTCATTATTCAAAAATCCACTTCCTGCAAATCCTTCCAATGAATTTAAAAAAACAACATCGTTGTCGTAAATTTGCACGAGGTGATTACATGGTGCTATCTCTCCCCAGAATACCTGCATGTGGCTTTTTTTCCAGTCATTTGTTATAGTCATCAGTTCTTTAGATACTTTTTTTAAACATTAAGGTGACACAAAATTCGTACCTAAATGATTTTAAATTTTTCGTCGTAAGCTATATTATGTTCATCTAAGCCTGTGGAATTTATTACTCTAAATAATTCCTATCTTTGGGACTTTATTCCACAAAAGGGGAACTTAAGTCTTAAACTATGCAACGATTATTCCTATTACTGTTTTTAACATCAACTTTTATTTCTTCCGCGCAGAATTCTGTTCAGATGAATTCTTCAGAAATATTGCTTCATCTTCAAAAATTAAATACGATTGGCTCTGTTTTGTATATCGCTGCTCATCCCGATGATGAGAACACGCGCCTTCTGGGTTACATGGCGCGCGAAAAAAAATTACGCACAGGTTACCTCTCATTAACACGCGGCGATGGCGGACAAAATCTCGTTGGCAAAGAACAGGGCGACGCGCTTGGCCTGATTCGTACACAGGAATTGCTCGCAGCCAGAAAAGTTGACGGGGCCGAACAGATGTTCACTAATGCAATTGATTTTGGTTATTCTAAAAACCCTGAAGAAACTTTTTCGATATGGCACAAAGGCAATACCCTTGCAGAGGTGGTACGCATCATCCGGAAATTCAAACCCGATGTGATCATCTGTAGATTTCCAACTACAGGCGAAGGCGGGCATGGTCACCATACTGCTTCAGCAATTCTGGCACTCGAAGCTTTTGATGCTGCTGCCGATCCAAATGAGTTTCCTGAACAATTGAAAGAAGTGAATATCTGGAAAACGAAACGTATTTTATGGAACACGTTTAATTTTGGTGGAACCAACACCACAGCGCCAAATCAGATCAAACTGGATGTTGGTATTTATAATCCACTGCTTGGAAAAAGTTATGGCGAGATCGCTTCCGAAAGCCGGTCCATGCATAAGAGCCAGGGTTTTGGTTCAGCAAAAGGAAGAGGAAGTTCGATCGAATATTTTAAACTCTTAAAAGGAGATTCGGCGCAGAATGGTTTGTTCACTGGGATCGACAATACCTGGAACCGGTTTCCCGCTACAGCGCATTTGGAAAAACTGATCAATGATTGTATTAAAAAATTTGATGCTGTATCTCCTCAGAATATGGTTCCGGATCTTGTAAATATCTATAAGCAACTTCAACAACTTGATGAAAACGATCCGGATCTTGCGTACTGGAAAAAACAAAAATCAAAAGAGGCACTTGATCTTATTCTGGCTTGTGCAGGATTATGGATGGAAGCTTACAATAATGACTTTACAGTTATTCCTGGCAATAACATGAATCTTTCTGTACAGATCATAAAAAGAAATAATACCGAAGCTAAATTACTTTCAGTAAAATACCCGGGAAGCGATACAACTACGAATATGTCTTTAAAGACAAATGAACTTTACACTTTCAAACGATCAGAAAAATTGCCAGTGTCTGCTCTGTTTTCGGATCCATACTGGCTCGCTTTAAAGCATGGTGTAAACAGATTTACTATTTCTAACAGATTATTGATTGGAACGCCAGAGAATGTGCCCGACACAAAAGTTGTTTTCGAAGTTGAAATTTCAGGATTTAAATTCGAATTGGTACGACCGGTAGTTTATAAATACACCGATCCGGTTAAAGGCGAAGTGTATCGACCCCTGGAAATACTTCCTCCCGCTACAATCAATAGTGCTGAAAAAGTGCTGATGTTTACGGGTACTTCACCAAAGTCCATTCAGTTGATCGTAAAATCAAGCGCCGCAAACATAAGTGGCAATGTTGAATTAAAAGTTCCTGAGGGTTGGAAAGTAGAATTGAAGGAAACTGAATTTAAACTCCTTAATAAAGGTGATGAAGCTGTTTTTGAAGCTACGGTCACACCGGTTAAAAATGCTTCTGATGGAAAATTAAACGCTTCTGTAAATGTAGGTGGAACGACTTATAATAAAAGTATTAAGCGAATAGAGTACGATCATATTCCTTACCAGTTTATTTTAAGTGATGCTGAAACAGGTTTAGTAAACGTTGATCTTAAAAAATCAGGAAACAAAATAGGATATGTTCCCGGGGCAGGTGATGATGTTGCTGCTTGTCTGAAACAGATAGGTTATGATGTTACCATTCTTACCGATGATCTTCTCAGTAATGAAAACCTTTCGAAATATAATGCTATCGTTACAGGTGTGCGTGCCTATAATACCACCGAACGTTTGCAGGTTCATTACACTAAATTAATGGAGTATGTAAAGAATGGCGGCAACCTTATTGTTCAGTACAATACCAATAACCGTATAGGTCCCGTCCTCGCGAAAATTGGTCCGTATCCTTTCACTATTTCACGTGATCGTGTTACTGATGAAAAAGCGGAAGTAAAAATACTGAAACCTGATCATGCGGCATTTAACTCACCGAATAAAATTACCGCAAAAGATTTTGAAGGCTGGGTACAGGAGCGTGGAATATATTTTTCAGGAGAAATGGATAAAAATTACGAAACCCTTATTTCTATGAATGATCCGGGAGAAAAAGCGAGTGAGGGTAGCCTCATTGTTACAAAGCATGGCAAAGGAAATTTTGTTTATACCGGACTTGTATTCTTTCGTGAATTACCTGCCGGTGTGCCGGGCGCTTATCGTTTACTGGTAAACCTTTTAAGCCTTCCTAAAAATAAATAATGGATAAAGAAAAATCGCCGATTCTTGGAAGCTGGAAAAATGTTTACGTTTTAGTAATAGGCGTTCTTGTGCTGTGCATTGTTTTCTTTTATTTTTTTACAAAGTATTTTGAATGAGTAATATCGACTGGATAGTTCTTGTTGTTACACTCCTTTCGATTATTTCTTATGGAATATGGAAGAGTCGTGGCGCGAAAAACATCCAGGGATTTTTACTGGCGGATAAACAATTACCATGGTATCATGTGGGATTGTCGGTAATGGCCACGCAGGCAAGCGCTATCACTTTTATTTCGGCACCGGGACAAGCTTACACAGATGGGATGCGCTTCGTGCAGTTTTATTTCGGGTTACCATTGGCGATGGTGGTGCTGTGTGTGACATTCATTCCCATTTTTCAGAAACTGAATGTTTATACGGCCTATGAATATCTTGAAAAACGGTTCGACTTAAAAACAAGATCTCTTACCGCGTTTTTATTTTTACTTCAAAGAGGATTATCAACCGGAATAACTATTTACGCGCCGTCGATTGTTCTTTCCACTATTCTCAATATTAATATCAACTACACCACAATTATTACCGGTGTTCTTGTTATTATTTATACGGTTTACGGAGGAACAAAAGCAGTGTCTTATACGCAAATGTTGCAGATGAGTATCATTTTTGCTGGTTTGTTCATGGCGGCATACATGATCGTGCACCTTCTTCCGGCGGATATTGGCTTTACCGACGCGCTTCATATTGCCGGAAAAATGGATAAGCTCAACGCTATTGATACAAAATTCGATTGGAACAACCGTTACAATTTATGGTCGGGTATCATTGGTGGATTTTTTCTTCAACTTTCTTATTTTGGTACGGATCAATCGCAGGTGGGAAGATATCTAACAGGAAGTTCGATTTCTCAGAGCAGACTTGGTTTAGTCATGAACGGACTTGTGAAGATCCCAATGCAGTTTTTAATTCTTTTGATAGGTACACTTGTATTTTCATTTTACCAATACAATCGTCCGCCTGTTTTCTTCAATAAAAATGAAGTCAATCGCATTGAGAACGGCGCTTACAGTCAGCAATACCGTCACCTTGAAAAGGAATTCAACGAAGTTTATGATCAGAAACAAAAACATGTAAAGGAACTGGTAACGGCGCTTGACGCCAATGATGAGAAAGGTATTGATAAAGCAAGAACCAATCTGAAAAGGGAAGAAAAGAAAGTAATGTATATTAAAAATATTACTACGCAGATGACGAGGAGTACGGCGCAGAAAGATTCCAACGACTCTAATTATATTTTTCTCAGGTTCGTTACAGAATATCTTCCTGTCGGAATGGTTGGTCTTCTCATCGCGATTATTTTCCTGGCGTCGATGGGATCAACAGCGAGCGGATTAAATTCATTGGCCTCAACAACAGTTGTTGATTTCTATAAAAGACTCATGAATAAGCAAGGGAGTGATGCCACCTATCTTTCAGCTTCGAGGTGGGCAACAGTCGGGTGGGGCGTATTCTGTATTATTGTAGCTTTATTTGCCAGTAAATTGGGAAACCTGATCGAAGCAGTAAACATTCTGGGTTCGTTATTTTATGGAACCATTCTCGGAATTTTCCTGGTGGCATTTTACTTTAAAAAAGTTTCAGGAAACGCTGTGTTTTATTCGGCCATTATTGCCGAAATATTTGTGGTACTGGCATGGGTGTTTAATCTCTCAGCATTTTTATGGTTGAATGTGATCGGCTGTTTGCTGGTGATTTTATTTTCGCTGTTGCTTAACGGATTCCAGAAACAAAGAGTGTCTTCGTTTTCAGCCACAGATTAACGCAGATTTACACAGATAATTGTCATTCGTACTTATCTGCGAGAATCTGTGAAATCTGCGGCTGAAAAATCTTAAAGCAAAAATGCCCCGTCAAATGTGACGAGGCATTTCTTTAAACTATTGACTATAAACTATCAACTATTTCTTAGCGTCCGCTAAAATTTTCTCATTGATCTTCACATAAGCATCATCGCCATCAGCTTTAGCAAGGGTCATTGCTTTGTTCGCTGTTTCAGTGGCTCCTTTATTGTCTTTCATTTTGAGTTGGATCTTCGCTTTTAAAGTCACTACCCAGTATGCTTTAGGATTAATTTCCGCTGCTTTGTCGATCCATGTTAATGCTTGTTTCAAATCTTTATCGTTTTCGTAATAGTAGCTCGCAGCTGAATAATATGGACGAGCGTCTGCTGCCATTACTTTTTCAATGTTGGCCATGATTTTAGTATCAATATCAGCTTTTATGCCGAATGACACTTTTGTTTTTTCCCAAACCAACGAAACATTCATGGTTGTAGGTTTAACATCATCAAACTGAATAGTGAATGTTTCCATATTATCGGAAACTGACTGAGGTTTTACTTTAACTTTTAAAACTTCATTCTCTGCTTTGTAGCTGCCTACATCGCCACCTAAGGTAAGATCTTTGTAAAACATAATATCCCACGAATCTTTATTGGGAACAGAGTATAGTGCATATGTTCCGGCCTTAAGATCGTTTCCTTCAATTTTTACGTCTTCACCAAAGGTGATCTTTGTAGCGCCGTTTGCGCCTGTTCTCCACGTTTTTCCAAATGGAACAACGTCGCCATAAACTGTACGTCCTTTTGCACCAGGACGAGAATATTCAACTGTAACATCCGTTAAAGCAAAAGCTTGTTTGATTGTTTGAAGCGGACTCGGCGCCGGAGTTTTTAATTGCTGTGCATTCATGCTCGCGGTTGCAATTGTGCTTACTGCCGCAACTGTAAGAGCCATTCGTTTTGTAAAGTTTATCATAGTGGTTAATTTTTGTAAATGAATTAAAGCTCTAAAATAGAATTAATGAATTAAATAAAACAGTTTTCGTTGAAAAAATAACCCTTTTTTAACTTCATTCCGGGATCGTATTTCCACGGGCTTTTTGTACAAAATTTTATAAAAAACAATTTACACAAAGCTTGTATCCCTTTAACGACGCTATTTCCCGGCTGACCGATAACATGGAGAACGGGCACGGATAATGCTTAACTTTATAGTAGAAAACAGTTCTTAAATTTAATAGTTATGAAAAATCTTATTTTATTGACCGCAGGTGGAGTGATTCTTTACCAGGTCGCAAAGCATTTTAAAATCAATTCACTGACAGATCTTAAAAAAGTGGTTGGACCACAATTGAAAGAACTAAGCGCATTGATTAAATAAATAAAAGGCTGACACCCTAAAGAAAAAAGTGTTAAAGAAAATAAGCCGCTCCGGATTAGTCTGGGGCGGTTTTTAAAAGAATGTAAAAATGAAAACGATATTAATAGTGGCTGCCGGTGGAGCAATCCTCTACGCAGTTGCAAAACAGTTAAAAATTAATTCTCTTGAAGATCTTAAAGAGTGTGTGGCTCCATACCTTAAGAACCTTAAAGAATTAGTAAAATCTTAGGCTAACACCCTTAATAGTGTTACAAAAAAGCTGCTCGAAAGAGTGGCTTTTTTTATCAAGAAAATAGAAAAAACGATTTGAAACTTCATTCTACTTTTCACGCGAAAAAGTAGGCAAAACGCTTTTGGCCATTTTGTGGGAAATTTTTCTTTCGCAAGGTAGAGACAGCGAAAGAAAAACCCCGCCCGAACGTTGTTCAGTCGGGCGCGGCGATGCTGATCAAGCCGTAAGGCCGCAAGCGGCTTCGAAAGCTTGATCACATCTATTTCTGCAAAAGGCCAAAAAACAGTTCGACAACCGACTAACCGCTGAGTTTTTGAGTTCTGGTGAGCGTCGACACTTCGGCCTCAAAGAAATTCCGTATGATTTGTGTTTTTGATTTTTCGAGACATCGGAAAGTCCTTGCATTTAGCTGGTTTTGTATTTAGCAATGGCTTTTCGCGAGCCTCCGTTGTTCGAAGTCCCGCTGGAAGCAAAAAGAGGCGGGACAAGTTCGCAGGCGACTACAAAAAATCAAAAACTTCAAATCAAGGAATTTATTTGCAGCCTTGATTTCTTTGTTTCTTTCTTCATCAAGGAAGAAAGAAAAGCGATCAAAGGCTTTATATACATTTTTAATTCAAAATTTTGAATTTGAAAAATAAACAAAGAGATGAAGAAATAAAAAAAGCTCCCGGTTTACCGGGAGCTTTCTTCTTTTAAGAATAAAAATTATTTCCTCTGCATATTCGCATCGCTTTTCGTGCTTTCATGAGCTTCGCTTGAAGGAATTCCAGGAGCAGGCGTATAGTTGAGATATACTTCAAACACGGTGTTAGATACAAATGTTCCTGTATTAGGATGATACGGAAGCGGGTTCTGTGCTTCAATCCCCCCATAGATATATCCGATCAGTGTTTTTGTATTCTTCTGGAACTTTGAAAGGTTAACAATACCATTTTCATAAACCATCCCTTGTGTGAACATCGCTGGTGTTACAAGAAACGGAGCAGTGGCACCTAAGAGGCGATTTCCGGGAACAGGATCCACGTGGATCCATTCGGTCCATGTTGAAGCTCCACCTGCAGGACCTGCTTTTTCAACCCAGGTTGTAATGTCTTCCAGGAAAGGGAATCCATCGTTACGTCCCTGGTGAGTTGCTGTATCATAGATCGCTTTTTGAGAAGGCGTCTGGTAATAATAGTAATGACCAATTCCTCCGAAAAAAGTTCTGTAAATAGATTGATTAGAGGCACTACTATCATAAACCGAAATTACAGGGCATTCATACTGACTGAATTTCTGATTCACATTTCTATTAAGAGTAGGAGCGGCAGGACTATTAATGAAGATCGGATACGTGTAAGCACCGATGATACCCGGCTGGAAAACACCGCCAAACGCGGTAATGCGGGCCTGACCCGTTGCAGGATCAAGATCATCTATGATGTTTCCGTCTCTCCTGTGAAATGGTCTTCCAGGTTCGTTGTTTGTAGTTGTACCATAACCAAGAATTTTTAATGTGTTAGGCTTTAAAGTAAACACAGCAACTTGTTCATTGTATTTTTGTGTAAAATCAGTTCCGCCAAAAGCCCGATACTGGCCCGTGAATTTCTGTCCGAACACGAGATAAAACTGGCCGTTCATATTAAACAATTCTCCACCGGTAACTGCGAAGCGGTCATCCGAATCTATTTCTATCAGACTTGTAATTTTTGCAGCATTGGCGCCGGCCTTAATAGCTTTAACCATTGAGTCTACATTAAAACGCATAATAGTGCCAAATGTTACCATATCGCTGCTGTCGGCTTTCCATCCATAACCACCAACAAAATACATCTGGCCTGTTGATCTGTCGAAACAACTTTGCGCGTTTGTAGATTTTAAAGGAGCGGAATATTTTCCTGAAAGCTGGTTCACATTAAATGACCATTGATTGCCACTCACAGGATCAATAACGAATAAATAATTATTCGCGCTGTCTTTTACGAAATTAGTAGCAGGCGCTCCCATGAACGTATGTAAACCTTGTCGGCGTCCGCTTACGATAAGAAACGATCCATCAGAAGCAACTGCAGCCTGGTAGGATTGCAGACACGGTAGTGGTTTTCCTGAATAGGTTTTAGGAACAAATTCCAGGGTGTAAGGAAATACGCTGTCTTTTGCATTCGGAGGTAAAGTATGTGTAGTAGAAGTGGTGTCTTTAGGTTGGCCGTTACCCGATCCTTCCTGAGGTGTATCATTACATTGTGTAAACGCTACAGTAAAGAGGGCTGCCGCGCTTAATTTTAAAAATTTAAATTTCATAATCAGCTTTTAATGTTATTAGGTTTTGATGGCATTGTAGTTGTTCCTGCAGGAGGAGGATTTTGCTGCAAATATTGTACGTAATACATTAACGTTAATATTTTATTAGGCGAAAGATCACGCGATATAGGCATAAAGCGGGGATCATTGAAATCACGCGACATGTAATAAGGAATTGCTCCTGCTGTAATTCCTAACGGGCCCGGAGGTGTTGTTGGTCCATACACTCTGTCCCAAGGCGGGTTCATTGAGAAGATAGTGAATGTGTGCAGGTCGGTAAGATCGATCTGCGCCTTCATAGAAGGATATAATTTCACATACGGCATCATCATGTTCTGGATTTCCTGCCACTGTGGTGTTTTGTTGACAGGATAATCTGAAAACGTGATGACAGAAACGAGATGTTCCTGTATAGGTGCATTTTTTAGCCAGTATGGATCAGGATGATTCGGATCATATACTATGACAAAATATAATTGTCCGTCGAGCCATGGTGTCCTCTGACCAGGATCGTTGGCGATAGTTAATGTAATAGTAGCATAACCATTGGCATCTGTTGTTGAAATGGCAGCGGTTAATGCATTGTCGTTTGTGTTACCCGGGTTGGTAGGGGCAACAGTTGCACCCGGCGTGTTTCCATGAACGCTTTCAATCGCAAGCGACATTTGTTTTCCAACAACTGGAACACCACCTTTCGAAACATATACTTTAGTTGTAGCAGTTGTACCTGGTGCGCCAGGCATGCGAACCGGACGAACTTCAACCGCGTATTCAACCGGTACGGAAGTGTTTTGCTCAAAAAGGACGCTTTGGTTTCCAATATCATTGCGACTTGTAACGAGACTTACCCCGCCTTGCTGAATCAGTGATATGATAGCCGGGGATATATCAATTTCGGCAATGTGCGCATTGTTATTATAACAAAAATCCGAATAATCAACAGTGCCGATCTGAGTTTCGGTGCCGTTATAAGTTACAACTGCGTTCAGCGTTCCAAGATCAACAGGCGGTCCTCCGGCAGACTGACGACAGATACTATTCGAAAGATCGATGACTAATTTATTTCGTGTTGTATCAACAGTGTAGATACACGGGTTGAATGAAGGATAGAACCATGGATCGGTATCTGCAAAAGGACGTGGTTGCATCCAACGCTTTCCCGCATTATAAAGTGGTTCGTTTACTTTTAAGGGACCAAATGCTCCGATAATTCTTCCGAGGCGATACTTCGCATTTTGCGGAACGTTTTCATAAGCATCGGTTACAAATTTAAAAGAGATCATGTAGTTACCATTCGCATCCGTAATCGTTGAACTCTTTAGTTGCTGTAACATTGGCGATGATGTGTTGGTCCAGTCAGCGGGCTTCACACGTATAACAGTTACAAAATATCCGCAGGCGTTCATGTCGCCGCCATAACTGTCCATTCCATAATCGCCACCCCAGTCACGTGTTGGTAATACGGCGTTAAACCAGAGTCCGTTCAGTGTTGCCGCATCCATAGCACCTTTCACGAAAGTACCGTCGGGTAATGTGATTTGTACATTCATTCCAAAAATAGTTGGAACACCCTGCTGATAAACATCAAGGTCAACCAACCGCGCTGCACCAAAAGGTTCAATACAGGTAACTGAAGCGCCAACTAACGGGTCGCTGCTTGCCGGGCCAGTGGGTCCCATTACCGACATTACTGAACAATCGCGGAGCTGGAAACGGTGCTGGCCGTTTGGCTCCTGCCAGGGTGAGGGGTTTGTGCAAGTGGGGTCGTAATGTGTAGGATCATTGTTTACTGTCGATGGATCGGTGAAAAATGCACCGGCCATGTGAATTCGGGGTATGTCCAGATAACTCATAGATTATTTTTTTGTGTTGTTTGTTTAGTTATGTTTTTTTATGGGCAGACCAAATTTATACATTAAGTTCGGTTTTCCTAATTTATGTTCTAAGAGAATTCTTAGATTATTATTATGTTCATGTTTAATGAACTTAGAAATACGTTTTCGTATTAAAAGCACGATTTTATCCGTAAAAATACGGATGGTTTATCCGTGTTTTTACGTAGTGAAAACTTGTTGAAAATTGCTAATCGAGTTTTGGAGCCATGGATTACACAGATTCTCGCAGACTTTAATTCTGGACCCTTATTGATCTGTGGAAATCAGCGTAACCTGCGGCTAAAAGGCTGATGATTTAGAATGACTCCCCAAACGCAACATAGAACCCGGTATTTCCATTTTCTCCTATGGCATAATCGAAACGAAGGTTGGTTCTCTCGTTTTTATCAACCATGAAACGGATGCCTATACCATAATTATATTTTGCTTTCTTTAATTGAGGCGCGTAAGCTTCGGGATAAACACTTGAAAATCCACCAAAGGCTGTCATACCAAATCGCCAGATAACAGGAAAACGAAACTCTGTCTGAACAATACTCAAAACTTTGTCCCGGAACCTTCCATAATAATATCCGCGAACGAACTTATCGCCACCCAAAAACGCGTAATCATAAAATGGAGGATCGCCGATATTGACATCGTGAACAAAACGGAAAGCGAGGGTATATTTTTCTTTCCAGGTATGGTATAAACGCGCGTCTGCTGTAATTTTTACATAATTTTTCTGAGAGAAATTATAGGATGTATTCAACCCGAAATAGGAACCTGCAGTAGGTGTGAGAAGATTATTACGTTTATCGCTTAGTAAAGAATAACCAAAGCCAAGGCTTGAATTGTCTTTCAATTCAGGATAATTTAGTTTGTCGGATGTATAATTGATGTTACCGTAATCAACATATCTTACAAAACCCCCGGTAAATAAGCGGTAGCCGATCTTACGAAGAAGGTTCGCTTCGCATACAATACGGTTGCTTTGAAAACGAAGTTCATTCGAATCTGGTGTTGATGAGCCTATTCCATAATACAGATCAGGAAATTTAGAATAATGTAATCTTCCTTTGGTGAACCACTTTTCTTCTCTGAAAAAATAGTTCCATTCACTTTCTAAAATTATTTGTTTGAGCCAGGTATAATTAAACTCAAGTTTCGCGTTCGAAGTCCTGGTAAGAGTATCCTTGTACATGTTAAAAGTGAACAATGTAACAGCACCTATGTATGTTTTAGTTTCAGGAGAATACCCAAAGGTGGGAACGGGAAGGACTTTCACTTTTTTGTTTTTTTGAAGAGAATCCTGCCCAAATGCCAATTGCAGGAAAGAAACGGCCATAACAACCGTGAATATGAATTTATTCCTGAACCTGGCTTGTGACATTGAAATACCTCGTTAAAAATTTCTTGCCAAAGATCCAGAATGCAGCTGAAATTAACAAAGAACATCCAAAAGTGACAAGAAACATGTCTTTACTGTAGCCCATGCTTCCACAAAAAGCGTACAACATGCAAACAGGAATGTATCCAATGAGGTTAAGAAGTAAATAATTTTTTAATGGCATCTTATTATAACCACACACCACGCAGATGGTTTCAGAAAGAATAGGAATGCCTCGTGTAATGAGAATGGACAAGGATCCGTATTTCGCGAGAATAGTCTCTGCTTTCTCATCATCTTTGGCTTTTATTCCCATGGATGTAAACCTTCCGAGATAATATCCAATAAGGGCGCCGATCATGAGAGCCACTAGTGAAATAATAAAACCATAAAAAAATCCAAGGACGTAGCCATTGGTGTACATCACAATGCTGGAAGGAACAGGTAAAACAATATCTGAAGCGAGAATGGAAAAACTCATGAATGAATAAACACCTTTATTATTGCTGGCCCTATTAAGGTAATCCACAAAAAAAGTTTCGAGTTCTTCAAACATCACAAACGCCACCGAGATAAGAATCACGCAGATAAGAAAGGGTATAACAATTTTTTTAAACATGTTACTTTACCAGTTCAGGCCTGATGAAACCTGCAACATCTTTCATGATCTCAAGCGACGTATAAGGTTGTTTGTTATTGCTAAGGAACAGGTGCCCGTGTTGTTTTACGAAATTTTTAAAAGTTGGCCCGTTTACGTGTTTCTGAAAAGCTTCTTCATTGCGGTAAATCTCAAAAAAGATGACTTCTCCTTCAGGCGGAGTTGGAAGATTGGGTTGCGAAAAATCCGGAACATGAACGGTATACATTAAAGTATCGGGTTCTCTTTGCTTTACAAATTCTGCAACTTCTTTAAGAGCCGCAAGCGCTTCCTTTTTTTTACCCGGAAGAATGGTCCATTTTGATATCAGGGGATACATATATTATTGTTTTGAATTTGGACGTTGTGGTAAAATAAGGCCGGTTATATTTCCTTCCGGATCAGAAACCATAGCAATACTATAACCAATTAAGACTGTTGGCGGCATGATTAGCTTACCGCCCAATGCTTTTGCTTTTTCGATGTAAGCGTCTAAATTATCGACCTCCACATAAACCATCACTTTGTTTTGTCCTGTTAATTCGGCGTGACCAATGCCTCCCTGAATTCCTTTTTCAGAGTTCGTATTCACAAATCCGTACTTGTTTGGATTATCTCTGTTAATGTTCCAGCCAAATAAATCGCTGTAAAAGTCCTGAACCTTTGTCTGGTCCGTGGCGAGTATTTCAAAAAATAAAACCGGGTTTCCCATATTAATGAAAGTGAAGGAACAGTTTTTTTTCAGAACTTCAAAATAATCATTCGTTATTTCTTGTCTTGCTCTTGTTTTCTATTTTAATTATCATAATATTAGTACAGCAAAACCCTAACGTTGTGAAAAAAAATAATCTCACCCCACAGGAAAAAACTTTCCTGGAAAAAGCAAAACGAAATGATATTAACGGATGGATCTATCTTCATATTGAAGGTGATGGATACGAGAGAGGATTTCAACATGGATATCTTCTTGCCAACGAAATTAAAGGCGCATTGCAGGTCATTCGTTATTTAATTCATTACGATACAGGATCCACTTTCGAATTTTTCATGCAGAACGCTATGAAAATGTTTCCGAAACATATTGATCAGGAATTTATGGATGAGATGCAAGGCATTGCCGATGGTTCAACCAAAGCGGGATATAAAGTTTCCGCTGATGAAATTCTTGCATGGAATGCTTATCCTGAACTGATCTGCAACTGGTGGCCACCAGCAGGAGGAGCAGGAGCGCAGCCTCAGCATTTAAAACACCGTCCGCATAAATGCAGCGCCTTTGTAGCTACAGGAAAAGCAACGCGTGGTGGTAAAGTGGTCATGGCTCACACAACCTGGCAATTGTATGGCGCATCGGATTGGTACAATGTTGTTTTAGATATTCATCCGAAAAAAGGAAACAGAATGATCATGCAATCTGTTCCGGGTTACATTGATAGTTCAACTGATTTCTGGATCGCAAGCTCTGGATTGATGATCTGTGAAACTTCCATTGTTGGTTTCTCTGGTTTCGATGCAACGAAGTCACCTGAATTTTTCCGCTCACGAAAAGCGACACAATATGCAAAGTCAATTAACGAATGGAGAAATATCATGCTGGATAATAATAACGGAGGTTACGCTAACATCTGGCTGCTTGGAAATCATAAGACGGGTGAAATTGCACGATTTGAATTAGGATTAAAATATTATGGCTTCGAAAAAAAGAAAGATGGTTGTTACGCCGGATACAATGCTCCCGAAAATATTGAATTAAGAAATTTTGAATGCAGTAATACCGGGTATGGTGATATAAGGAACAACGGGGCGAGACAGGTTCGCTGGATGGAGCTCTTCAAAAAATATCACGGAAAGATAGACGCTAAACTGGCAAAAGAAATGATTGCCGATCATCACGATGTTTACACAGGTAAAGAAAATCCTTGCGGAAGAACCATCTGTGGACATTTTGAACACGATAATGGAAGCACCGGCGGAAGTACGCCTCCGTATTTTCCATGGGGATCGGCCGACGGAAAAATTGCCGACAGTAAAATGGCGCAGAACATGTCGTTTGAAGGAATCTGGGGACATGCCTGCGGAGCAGAATTCAACGCCGATAAATTCATTGATAAAAATCCTCAATACAACTGGCTGAAAGGTTACATGAAAAACCGTCCTTCACAACCGTGGACACCTTTTAAGTCGCTCAATAAAAAATCATAAATTGTAGATTTCTGATTTTTAATTTCAAATTTTCACACTGTAGAAGAATAAATTAAATAATAATCCATGATCAGGTTGAATGGTTACCAGGTAAGCGAAAAAATTCACGAGAGTCAGCTCGCGGCAATTTATCGTGCAACGCGTGAGAATGATAACAAGCGCGTTATTATTAAGGTACTTAACGCCGAATATCCTACCCCGAGGGAAGTTGAACGTATAAAACGGGAATTCGAGATTACAAAACAACTCACCATGCCTGGTGTTATTGCTACGTATGGGATGGAGCAATACCAGAACACACCGGCGCTTATCTTTGAAGATTACGGTGGGGTAAATCTCAGGAGTTTTGTAGGGAAGATAAATTCCAACATGGAACTTTTTCTGAATGTAGCCCTGCAGTTGTCGGGTACGCTTGGAGAAGTTCACAGGAACAGGATCATTCATAAAGACATCAAACCATCCAATATTCTTATCAATCACCAGACCTTTGAAGTGAAGCTTGTAGATTTTGGAATTTCATCGCAACTCGAAAAAGAAAATCAGATCGCGGTAAATCCAACTGTACTGGAAGGAACACTGGAATACATGTCGCCCGAGCAAACCGGACGAATGAACCGTGCCATTGATTACCGAAGTGATTTTTATTCCTTAGGTGTTACATTTTATGAATTGCTCTGCGGAAAACTTCCGTTCAGTTCAGACGATCCTATGGAACTGGTGCACGGACATATTGCAAAAAAACCTATTGCTCCGAAAGAAATCAATCCAGCTATTCCGCAGGTGATCTCTGATATTGTGATGAAACTGATGGCGAAGACTGCCGAAGAACGATATCAGAGTGCGAAAGGCCTGATGGCTGATCTTGAAAAATGCCTTGCTGCTATAAAAAAAGGAGATAAGAATGTTCAGTTTACTTTAGGAGAATATGATTCGCAAAGCAAACTTAATATTTTACAAAAATTATATGGAAGGGAAGAGGAAACAAAATTATTACTTTCAGCTTTTGACAGAATAAGTTCTGGCCCTTCGGAATTAATTCTTGTGTCGGGTTATTCAGGAATTGGAAAATCGATGCTGGTAAATGACATTCATAAACCCATTGTACAAAAACGTGGTTATTTCATTTCCGGAAAGTTCGATCAGTTTAACAGGAACATTCCATATTCTTCCATTATGCAGGCCTTTCGCGAATTGGTAACGCAATTACTCGCCGAGAGCCAGCAGAACATTAATCAATGGAAAAATAAAATTCTTAAAGCAGTTGGAACGAACGGGCAAGTGATCGTTGATCTTATTCCGGAAATGGAACTGATCATTGGGAAACAAACACCGTTATTACAACTTGGTGCGACCGAGGCGCAGAACAGGTTTAACATCACCTTTCAATCACTGGTGGATGTATTCGCTAAAGAAGAGCATCCCCTGGTAGTGTTTCTCGACGATTTGCAGTGGGCGGATTCCGGTTCCCTGCATTTAATTCAATCACTTATTACCGATAAAGAAAGTAAACATCTTTTGCTCATTGGAACTTATCGTGATAATGAAGTCAATGCTTCACATCCGTTAATGTTAACGCTCGATGAGATCAAAAAGAAATCGAAACGCATTTCTGAACTTACATTAAAACCTTTAGCACAAAAAGATGTTCTTGAATTGATCTGCGACAGCTTCAACGCAAATGCTGACGTGTGTTCTCCTTTAGCGGATCTTGTTCTTAAAAAGACAAACGGAAATCCTTTCTTCATTGGGCAGTTCCTTAAAAAACTATACGAAGAAAAAGCGGTGGAGTTTGACGCGGCTTCTGCCAAATGGAAGTGGGACATGGCAAAGATCACGCAAATGAATATTACGGATAACGTAGTGGAACTCATGAGCAGCAATATCCGCCAGCTGCCTGGTGTGACTCAGAAAGTGATTCGCCTCGCCTCCTGTATTGGAAATACATTTGAACTCAAGGTGCTGGCGCGTATTAACGGGGGAGCATTCAGCGATACCGCCATGCAACTGGTGCCCGCTATGGAAGCAGGATTTATTTTACCGATCGGTAATGATTATAAATTATTATCAGCCATTAACGAAAAAGATCAGAAAGCAATTGAAGCCTTTTCGGATGTTACGTATCGTTTTGTGCATGACAGGGTTCAACAGGCTGCTTATTCGTTGATTGATGAAAAAGATAAAAAGGAAATTCATCTCAGCATTGGTCGCACTATGGCCAAAGGTCTCGACGCAAAAGAAAGAGATGAAAAATTATTCGATATTACCAACCATTTTAATTTCTCGATCGATCTTATTAAAGATGCGGCTGAAAAAAAGCAACTGGCGGAAATGAATCTTCAGGCCGGTATCCGTGCCAAATCTTCCGCAGCATATGCCCCGGCTTTAAAATATATTTCTTCAGGGATGGATCTTCTTGGAGAAGAAAGCTGGAACTCGGATTATAGTGTTGTTTACCCTCTTCACATGGAGCGTTCGGAATGTGAGCATTTATGCGGAAACATTGAAGCGGCCGAAAAATATTTTGGCATTACACTTGATAAAGCAAATTCAAAACTTGATAAAGCAAAAGTTTACGAGAAGAAAATTCACTTTTATACCAATGTCAGAAAGTTTACCGATTCGTATGCCACGGCCCAACAGGCTCTGAAATTATTCAGTATTTCTTTACCCGCTCCTAAATTCGCGAAGCCTTTACTGATCGCGGAATTTATAAAGTCGAAAG
The DNA here is from genome assembly GCA_021323535.1 of Bacteroidota bacterium. Lineage (GTDB taxonomy): Bacteria > Bacteroidota > Bacteroidia > B-17B0 > Aurantibacillaceae > Aurantibacillus. The sequence continues at coordinate 31,406 of JAJONO010000001.1, read as the reverse complement.
TAAAATTACGTGGTAAAAAGATTGAAGACCTGGTTGATCTTCCTTTGATGAAGGATGAAAATCTGAAAATGGCGGTGAAATTAATTTCTGCTGTTCTTAAATCGGCTTACCAGATCGCGCCTGAATTATGTATTGCTAACGCTGCTAAAGTGGTGAATCTTGCATTGACTCACGGTAACTCCGAAGACAATGCTGTTGGCTTTGTAGCGTTCGGCGGTATTTTTCAGGGTGGTGTACTTGGCGACAGAGACACCGGTTACCGTTACGGGAAGTTAACACTTGCGATCAACGATAAATTTAATTTCGTACAGCAACGTCCCGAGTGCCAGTTCGTGTACGCGTATTTCCTTAATTCGTGGAAGCACCATATTAAGGACACTGAACATTATTATAAAGAAGCCATAAAATCTGCTCTTGAAACAGGAGACTTTTTTCATGGAGGATGCGCGGCCTGTGCTTTGAGCCAGGGTTATCTCATGCGTGGGATGCCACTTGCCGAAGTTTACAAAGAAACGGAAAGATACATGGAACTGGCGCAAAGAATTGAGAATACAGAATCGCAGGGAAGCATCAAAGCCGTTCAGCAGGCAGTGTTAAATTACCAGGGAAAAACCGCATCCCCTTCATCGTTTGAAACTGAAAACTTCAATGAAGAAAAATACATTGAGGAATTAAAAACGTTTGGTTCACAACACTTCGCGCATTTTTATTACATCAATAAAATGCAGGCCCTGTTTTTATGTGGCGAATATGATAAAGCACTTGAAATGGCCAATGAGTCGGAGAAATTCCTGAAACATTCCATTGCCATGGTTCATACGGTGGAACATTATTTTTATCACTCACTCGTTCTTGCAGCCGTAATCCACTCGAGTCCTTCGGAGGGAAAGAAACATCTTTCAAAACTGATGAAGTTTAAAAAGAAGATGCAGAAATTTGCGGAAGAATCTCCGGTAAATTATGAGAACCGTTATCTTCTTGTAGCTGCCGAGGTAGCTAACATTACCAAAGCAAAGGCGGGAGAGCTTTATAACAAGGCCATTGAATCGGCGAAAGAATCGGGTTACTTACAGAACCAGGCTATTGCCAATGAACTTGCCGCGAAATATTATCTGGCCCACGGTAACACCAAGAGCGCGAAGCCGTATTTACTGGACGCTCATTATTGTTATATACAATGGGGCGCTACAGTTAAAGCAGCTAAGCTGAAAGAAACGTATCCTGAATATATCACGGTACAAAGCAGCAAGCTTCAGTCCGATGGTCCGCAAAGTACCATTAAAGGAACGCGCACTACTTCAACCGGGGCATATAGTTTCGATATACAAACCATTATGAAAGCGTCTCAGACACTTTCGGGAGAAGTTGTACTGGAAAAGTTATTAAAGAAATTAATGTCTATTCTCATAGAGAACGCAGGCGCGCACCGCGGTTTATTTATTCTGAATAAGAATGGTGAGTTTTTTGTTGAAGCTGAGGGCCATATTGATAGTGAAGAGATTAAAGCACTTGGTTCTGTTGCCATAAAAGAAGATTCTTCTGTTGCTTCTGTGAAGATCATCAATTATGTGAGTCGTACCAACGAAAGTGTTGTGCTCAGCAATGCCCGGGAAGATAAACGTTTCCAGGGCGATGCCTATCTTACTAAGAGTAATTCAAAATCAGTATTGTGTTTTCCTTTAATGAATCAGGGAAAACTCGTTGCTATCATCTACCTGGAAAATGATCTCACCGAAGGAGCGTTTACAGCGGATAGGATAGAGATATTGAAGCTTTTATCCGGACAAGCGGCCATTTCTATTGAGAATGCTTTCATTTACGCTAACCTCGAACAAAAAGTTCAGGAACGCACAAAAGAAATTGTGGAACAGAAGAAGGTGATCGAAGAAAAACAAAAAGAGATCATTGATAGTATCAATTATGCGAAGCGGATTCAGTTTGCTTTATTAGCAAGTGATAATTTACTGAAGAATAATCTTCCGGAACATTTTGTAATGTTTAAACCAAAGGATGTGGTGAGTGGAGATTTCTATTGGGGCGCCTCTGTTAAAACTACATCGCCGGAGGGCCAGTCAAAAGAAGAATTTATTTACGTGACGGCAGATTGTACGGGCCACGGTGTGCCTGGTGCGTTTATGAGTCTGCTTAACATAAGTAAACTCAGCCAGTGTATCAACGAAAATAAGATCACTCAGCCCGATCTTATACTTAATAATGTCAGGAACGAGATCATAGGTGTATTAAATGCCGAAGGAAGTGCGGAAGAAAGTAAAGACGGAATGGACGCTGTAGTTTGTAAACTGGATATTAAAAACAAACAACTTGAATACGCTGCGGCTAACAATTCATTCTACATTATCAGGGATAATAAGATTGTAAATCACAGCGCGGATAAAATGCCGGTAGGAAAATTTGAGGACGATCTTAAACCTTTCACATACCATAAAGTGCAATTACAGGAAGGCGACGTGATTTATACTTTCACCGACGGTTATGCCGATCAGTTTGGCGGACCAAAAGGCAAGAAATTCAAATATAAACAACTCGAAGAAATTTTACTGGCTTGCCACAAAGAGCCAATGCAAAAACAATCCGATATTCTTTCGCAACGTTTCGACAACTGGAAGGGAAGTGGAGAGCAGGTGGATGATGTACTTATTATAGGGGTACGCATTTAGTTAATGTAAAAGGGAATATGGAAAATGGAAGACGAGCATTCCATTTTCCATTTAACATCTTACATTGCAAGTGTTGCAGAAAAAAATGACTACTCTGAAACTTTGCCAAAGTATTACGATATTTTTCTCTGCAACTGCCTCGCATTTATCATTTAAAATTCTTGATTTTTAATTTCTCAAAAGGCTATTTGCCCCATATTAACCACTTCACTGTTATCTTTTAAACGTAAAGTGATCACTTTTTTCTTCTCGTTCTTTCTTCCGTAATTGGTGTAGATCTCAGCCTGTACAGTTACAGGTCCTGTTAATGATTGAGATCTTGATCCGTAATAATTTGCATCAATGGTGTAATTTCCATTATTAGTTTTTTTCTGCATAAAGACTTCGGGTCCGTAGCCTCCCGTAAAATCATTACTGATTCTTCCTCCGGATTGTGTAAGGTTGTAACCATAAAAACATTTTTCGTTATTTTCATCTGTTACCCACAGGTCAATGTCGCAATTATCCGTGTCCCAATTCATCACTACTCTCATATCTACAGGCATGGCGTGAATCAGTCTTGAGTCAAGCGCTTCAAGATTTAGTTTTTGCCCAGAGGTGGAAACAATATGGTTGATCTCGGCCAGCACAAGTGTTTCTACTCCTGGAAAACGCCCGTCCCAGTTTTTATTGACCACTTCGCTTAACATATCAATAGCTTCCTGGTATTGTTTGTTTTGTTCGTAAGCTAAACCAAGATCACGATAAGACTGAGGTTCTTCGGCACGGATCTTAAGAACATCTTTAAATACTTCTATTGCAAGAGCGGTTTCATTTAAATGTAAGAGACGATGCGCCAGTACACGCATGAGCTGATGATTTTCAAGTTCAAGTTCGGTAACATTAGATAAAATTCGTAAGGCAAGTTTGTTTTCACCATCTTTCACAAATAGGTCTGAAACATCGATAAAAAAAGAAGGCGTGCTTTTATATTTTTCTTTTAGCTCAAGGTATTTTGCATAACGATCTTTTTTCGATGTTTTTTTAAGTTCTTTCATGTAAGCTGCATCAGGACTCCAGGCTCCGAGAGTAATTTCTGATTGTTTATTTTCCGGGGAAGAGGAAGTAATGGAACTTGAAAAGCCTACGCAGCCATTGGCATCCTGCAAAGTAACATTATAATTTCCGCTTACAGCATAAGAAGCATTTACGTTGGGGGTAAGATTTGAAACATTACCATTAATACTACTTGCATTCCAGGCATAAGAGGCAGCCCCTGTACTTACTACTACAACAGAATCAAAGCTCACGTGTGCAGGCGCATTTACATTCTGACCCGAAGTAACTCTTACCCGGGCTGTATCAATAACGGCCGGGGAACTTTGTATTGGTTTAGGATGCGCGTAAACATAATTTGTCTCGTACCATTTTACAAGTTCTTCGAATTGGTTTACAACACTTACGTTATGTTCAAAGATCTTTTTTCTTTCGTCGGCTTTATTGTTATTAACCTGCGCCAGGTATTGCTTTCTGAGTTTATAATTTTTTGGCACAACTTTATGAGTGAGATAATCTTCGAGATTGTCGAGAATTAAAAGGGAAGTGTTCTTTGTTACGATCTCGTATTTTTTTGCAAGCTCGGTAATTTCTGTTTTGTTTTCTTCGTAAAGAATATCCAGTTCGGCCAGTTTTGTCTGCGCCCACATTTTCGGAACCATGTTATCATAATCCTGCGGTTTATTTCTTACCATAATTTCTTTTTTATGAAGAACGGTGTTTCCTATTCCAAAATTCAAAATGATCTTTGAAGAATCGCCTTCAATGGTTCCTGCCATTGCAAAATTTTCATTCACGGCCATAGATTGTGAAGGGAACACGTCTTTTAGAATACTCTTATCGTAATCGGCCGAAATGAAACGGTATTGTAAAGAAGATAAAACCCTTAGCGCACCTTCCAGCGAACTTGTATTGAGATTAATAAAACTGCCACCTGTTGTTGAGGATAAATATTTTAAATAAGAATAATTTACACCAGGCGATGAACAAATTGTGTAGAGTGGTTTGTCAGTCACTTTTAATTTATGCGCGCCAAAATTACTCATGCCATCAGAAACGAGGATGAATTCATCTCCTTCAAATTTCGACAGATCAAGACAACCTAATTGTGTACCGCCATCGGCCGGTAAATTCTTTACATAATTTTTTAGATTGTTCCATTCGTTTACGTTTCCTGAATAATGATTAACGTCGGTAATTTCATTGGAGAAAGCCACTAATTTCACAGGGGGATAATTTGCTTTTTTCATATAAGCATCCAGGCATTCCATAACTGATTTTTGTTCTGATAAAGCAGAAGAGCCGGATCTGTCCCATAGTATGACAATTTTTGCCGGCATTTTTTTGGTTGCAGTAATTTGTTTTGGATGAACATTGAAATAGAAGGATGATTTTCCATCTTTATTCATCTCCACTAAAACCGGGTTCATTTTTTCATTTGCAGGTACCAGGAAAGAAAGCGGTTTATCGGGCGTGTAATTCTTGAACTCCTGTTTAGCTTTCCAGTTTTCCTTCCATTTAGAGAATTGAATAGTCACATTTTTTTTACCGTATAGTTCAGGCTTTACATCGTTCTTAAAAACTTCGGCGCTTACTTTAAAGTTTTCAATCTTGTCTTTAAAAAAAAATGGCTGATAATATAAATAACTATTTTCCGAGAAAAGTAATTTCTGCTCAAAGCCAATGAGAATACGTTTATAACCTTTAGCCGGAATAGGGTAGATACGTGAGCGGAAGTTATTTCCGGCAGTCTGTTCGAGTAGGGCAGGATCCACGTTTCTTCTTACAATAGATTCGTATACAATTCTTCCTTTTTCTTTTTCTACAACAGAAGCTTCCAGTAAACCTTTCTCACTCTCCATGGCGAAGTAACTTACAGCCTGATCTTCTCCCAATGGAAAACAAAATTCGCCATCAAGAATGCGATCAAGATCGTTGTAAAAGGTAATATCCATTATGGTAGTGGCTACATTTCCCGCCACTTTTACATCAAGATTAAGACTCGTGATCTTTAACGGGCCAGAGACTGAATCATTTTGTTTTTTTCTTACCATGAGCGCAGGAACGGAAGCGCTATGGGCAGGTAATGTGAAATGCACAAGAGGATTAACGACAGGTTTAGTGAATGATACTTCTTTGCGGGTGTTCTCTTTAATGAGAAGTGCGCCGAGTCCGGTAAACGCGGTTATGAGTGCAACCGGGACAATGTAATTTTTTATCATGACTTTGAGTTTTCGATAAAACTAGAACATTGATATTGCGCCCACAACATCCTTTAACAATTGAACTCACAAAAAAAGATAAACAGATTTTAACAAATATGAATGTTCACCATAGTGTATTTTCAGGAAAAATCCTTTTCACCATTTCAAAAGTAGAGTTGACTCAGTGGGCTTTATGTTTTACGGAGTGGCGTTGCAATAGAGTTATTGAAGAATGCAATTCGTTAAAAAAAGTTATTGAAGAGAGCGAAAATTTAAACCGAAGGAGGTATTACTGCATCATCTTCAATTTTATCGATTTTGCTTTTGATGTAATAACCTTCGTTTTCATCTTCGATACTCCCTAAAATAATAACGGAAGCAAAACCTACGAATACATAAACGCAATAATACATCACGTGACTTACAAAACCAATAATAGCATATACGGAACCAGCTGGTAGAACATAATGAAGAAAGCGCATTGTAAAAAGAAGGATGGAAAGAGATATATAACAAATGAGAAGAATTAAAATACCTGCGATCCAGATCTTTTTTAGTTTGTCTTTCGAAATACGCATCACTTTTTTGAGTCCATCGGTAGAACTGATATTATCCCTTAATGAAACAAACAAAGCTGTGAAACAAAAATAATGCAACAAAGGCGATACAAGGATTGTTGGGATTGTCATGATAATGTAATTTGTGTAATAGGATGTAGGATCGGAGTAAATTTCCTCCTTGTCAAAAAAGAGTTCGCTTCCAGAGAAGGCATCCAGTCCCAATTGCATGAGAAAATAGAAGATATAAATGATAATAAAGTTGATGATGTAATTGGGAAAATCAGAAAAGAAACCGGCGTTTAACTTTATGTAATTGTCATCTACGGTTTTGTTGTGGCCCCAGTCCCTGGCAAGGATAACCTTATTAGTAATGTAGGTTAACATGCAAAAGCTGATCAGGTAAGAAAGCATTCCTATAACCATGATGAGAGAATCAGATCCTTTGTTTTCTTTTAGCATATAAAACAACCTGATAAAATCGGGCTGTGAACCCATGTAGATAGTGCACAGGAAAAGAGAAAGAATCAACAAGGAGAAAGAGTAAAGGGCAATCCCCGGAAAAAGAAAACGTGCCTCGCTACTCAGGTGATTAAGCGAGTCTTTAATGATTACAGTAATTGTTCTGGGTTTTCTGATATGGAGTGGGGAATAAGACGTCTTTGATATCATGAGAACTAAAATAAGGATTTTCTTAAAAAACTGAAACTAAATTATAGCTCTATAGTTTTAACACAAAGGCCTTCGCTTACACAAGTCCCGACAATTGTCAGGACAAAGAGGTTCACAAAGCTAAGTGCATAAGGAACTTGTTTCCGCTTTGCCGGCGCGAAGCTAAACTTCATTAGCTATTCGTGATCCCGATAATGCTTGGTACTTGTCTTTCCTCGTAAAAAAAGCTTTTCTAATCGCAACAGTTGGTATCAACTTTGTGATAAAACTCATGAATGAGAACGTTGATTTTAGCCATGATTGGTATCTGTCTTTTAAGCTTCCTTAAACCCGGGCCGGAAGAGATAATTATATGGCAGCAGGACAAACCCCTTGCCTGGAGCGATTTCAGGGGCAAGCCGGAGAAGAGGAACAGCATTGCCTCCACACATTATAGTCTGAAACGAAACGTTACCAATCACGGAACTTATGCCAGTGTGAAAATATACGCGGTATTTTATCCGAATGAATCCTGGAAACGCAGGCGAAAAAAGAATGTGTTGCAACATGAGCAATTACATTTTGATATTGTTGAGTTGTACGCCAGGAAATTCAGAAAACAAATTCAGGCGGAAACTTTTAAAAATGTTGAAGAACTGAAAGAGAAACTGGAAATTTATCATAATAAAATAGATAAAGAACTTGATGTTTACCAGGATCAATACGACCGAGCCACCAATCATTCACGTAACTCAAAACGCCAGGCAAAATGGAACTCGAAAATAATAGTTGAATTGGATGAGTTAAGAGAGTATAAAGTGAATGTGGTGGAGGTGAGGTTTAGTTATTAGTGTTATTTGCAATTTGTTTCGAATCAAATCCAGAAAATATATTTTTGACACTCTCCCATACAAAATGTGCCTGATCTGATGATATTAAACTTGTGAAAAGCCATCCGGTTATTGTTCCTAGCATTAAAAGTATCCAATCTTTTTTCGAAATTTTTCCAGACATTTCGTTTAAATGATTAATATCTGTATTAACTATTTCAATATTAACATTTAGTGTCTCAATTTTTAGGAGTAATTGGTTAAGTTTATTTTCAATGTTTTTTTGCTCATCAGATGTAAAAACTTCAGTGGAAGACTCAAAGTTAATTTCCCCCATATAATTCTGGGTGTTTTCAATTTCCTCCCAAGGATTTTTAATCGTGACGTTTTCTTTTAAAGCATTTAACCAATAATCTACTCTTAATAACGCGGTTTCCCAATTCGCAGTTTCGCCATTAGTAACCCAACGACCTTGCTGGGCAGGTTTTATATAATGTTTTTTATCTTGGATAGTCATCAAGAAATTTGTATTTAATTTATATGTCAAATTAAAATACTCATTCGTAATTGGTTTAAATTCAAAATCTGTAGGTTTAAACCCATGAGATTTAATCAAATCGGCAATTTGGTTTTGCCTGATTGGGAGCATTGATGAATCCATTTTGGATGTAATAAAACGATCGAATTTACTAATAAATCCGAATCCTCCAATCAGTAAAAACCCGGATAAAATCAGTGGTTTCTAAAAATTTTAGAACTCCCGAATAAACGGGATTAAACATCAGGAACAGCGACATTCAGGAACTCATTACCAACCGGAATTAAAGGAAATGATTTCAGTCCGGTTGTTTCTGTTTATCCGAATCCTTTTTCAACTCATTTAAACTTCGAAACAACATCTGCTTTAACAGTTACTCTTAGCGTTACAAATGTTATGGGACAAGAAGTAAAAAATATTTCTTCGGAGGAAGGATCACTATGAACCGTGATGAGCTTATGAAAGGTATTTATTTCTATAAACTCATTTCCGGGAATAAAGTTATAGGCAACGGTAAAATAATTGCGGAGTAATTTTCCCCAACAAACCTTCGGGATTATTATGTCCCGGAGGTTTTTTTAATTTTTATCCTGCAGTAAATAAAAAACACAAGCAACCAAAAAGCCGGATAATAAAACGCAATTTCATCAAGACCCTTTCTAAAGTCTTTTGGAAAACCGTGCAGGCAACCAGAGAGGCCAATCAGGCCCATAACACCTGGAATAAGACAAGCTTTAATAATTATCCATGCTTTTTGTTGTTTAATGGGAGTTGCTTTTTTGTTACGTATTACAATGGCGGTAATAATCGCAGATAAAAAAATGATGAAGATAAGAAACACGAGAAAAGCAGAAGCTATACTAAACAACAAACCATAAAAATCCCATTCAATATTGGCGAGCCCGTCAAAGGGAGTTGGAAAGCAACGGAGTGGAAACAATCCTGTCATATAATAAAATTAACTCTTTTAAGCCATGAACTTTTGTTCTTAACTAAATTTAAAGGATTACCGTGTTGGTACTCTAAATAAAAAAGGCAATTATGCCAACAGAAAAAGCAATAATGCCCATGCAAAAAAGAAAGACATACAAAAAGCCTCCTTCACAAAACATGACCGATTGTTGCGGATCAACGGGATTAACAAACACATTCATAGTAGAATGAATTTTTTCTAAACGGGCATCGGCTTGCTTGGCCATGTGATTAGACTGTCCGCCTATAAGCTCTGCCAGGTAAATTTTATTGCCTGTATATTTAATGTTATTGAAGGAATATTCGTATTCTGCTTTTAATCCATAAGGTGAACGCGATGTAGAGAACTTTGGATGTAGGAATTTTTCTTTTAATATAACTTTAGCGGGAACCAGGTTCCAGCTTTTTACTTTAAAATAAAGCCGCAGCATTTTAATACTTGCCAGGGTACAAGCAGCGCCTATTATTGTTGAAAATGTAGCGGTGAAATAATCCATGTTTTAAATCTTTAGACTTAGCTTCGGCCCTGTATATTCCTTTTTAGTAAGTACCGATTCGTATTTTCTTTCTCCGTTTTCCCAGGTAATGAGCACTTCGAGTTTTAAATTGTCGGGATATTCTTCTGTTTTAAAATCGTAAGAAAAAGTGTAGGTCACGCGATTGCTTTTAACCTTGTATTCTTTGTCAGCAAAGGTGTATGTATAACTTACTTTTTTCCAGTCCACCAAAGTATTCAATGGTGCTGTGTTGTTTTTTTTCTTTGAACGGATATTATGTTTACCGTCATAGTATTCCACATCCAGTTCGGATTCATAAGGGAGATCAACATAGTTTCCATTATCATCGGGCGCTTTGAGGGAAACACGAATTGATTTTAATTTTTCTACATTCGGAATATCCTCTGAATAAATGAAGTTAATTCCGATCGGTGGATCAATACGGGGCGTAAGGTCCATTGTCCAGATGGAGATGGAATCTTTGATGATGGTATCTTCCCTGGTTGTTTGATACGCGAACACGCCTTTATTATTTTCTATGACGTAGACGATCTCCTTATCGGAACAACTAATAAAAAAGAAAGCAAGTAAAGCTAAGGGACTATAAAACCATTTCATACTTAAGGCTTCGGGTTATAACAGATATAAATATAACCAAAATCCTGAAGGAAGGAAATAAGTTTATATGAGGTCAAATGCCCGGGCATAGTCCATAAGGTCGTAAGACGATTTTATCTTCAGCTTCTGATAAATATTCTTGCGGTGTGTTTTGATGGTTTCAACTGTGATGTGGAGTTTTTTAGAAATTTCGGAGGATGACATTCCTTTTGCCATGAACCTGGCAATTTCTTTTTCTCGTTTTGTAAGTGAAGCAAATTCTGCGGTATGGCGTCTGAAAAAAATATTCTCCTCTAACAGACGTGATACTTTTTTGGTGACGTGATTTTTTGGTTCGATGGGGATCGCAAAACTGATAGTCAGTAATGGAAGTCCTGCAGTGTCTCTCAAAAGTAATTTTACACTCGACAGGTACCATTGAAACGGAGCTCCGGGTGATGATCGTACCTGCTGGAACTGTGTGTAGATCTCTTCCATATCGTTGCGTTGAACCATTTCAATTGTTTTAGGAACATAATCCCGCGCGTCTTCAATATTAAAATACGTTGAGAAATATTCAGCCGATGTCATGGTTGAAATTTCTTTTTCGCTAACACCAAGGATCTGCCGTCCACGAGGCGACATATACTCGATCTTAAAATTCGGGTCCTGAACATTATGAATAATAACAACTCCGGGAAATTCATTGGCGCTTTGGGAGATTTCCGCAACTTTTCTGGCAATTAGTTTTTCTTTAGAAATCATTGATAATTTGTTGATTCTTTAAAAATCCCCCTGTGGGGGTATTGTGTATATTCGAAGATCAAAATACTTTTAATCTGTATTAACTGATAACAAAATAATTCATTGGCCCATAATTTCAAAGTTTTTTTGATAAGTAATATAAAGTAAACTATAACTTCCTATGAATCTCTTCAGAACCCAGACGCTAAACTTTAAAAAAGAATGTTTTTTACTTGTTTGTTGTATCCTTTTGTCATCTGTTTCTTTTTCGCAAAACAAGTCGGTGCCTGCAACAGTACCTACTTATTATCTGCTACCTGCCCAAATATCTTCCGGAGTGCTGCATATGCATGTAAAATTCACTTATTATTTTGAAAAAATTTCGATAGGTGGTAAGTATCATATGGTTCTAAGGGTTAACACCATGGCAGAGCCATCGTCGCAGTATGGTGAATACTTTTACCGATACGAGGACAGAAATTTCAGTCATAACGACCTCGCCAAGGAAGATGGTCTGGCAACAACGGGGTTTTCGCAGATTCAACTAACGAATCTTATGGTTGAAGTTTTTGTAAACAGCGGCCAGAATGCCAGGACAAAGACCATTTTATTTGATACGGAGATAGGGCATGCTGAGTTGTGGGACGTTGAGGCAGATGAGGATCCTTCGAAATATAGTTTGCAGTTCAAGGATCTGAAAAAAGTGTACGTAAAGAATGATGATGTGGTAAAAAAACGTGTTCAGAATTATTTAAAGATCTCTAAGAACCGTGATGAGTATAAAAAATATTTAGATAAAGGCGATCTGTTATTTAATTCAAAAAACCTTGCAGGAGCAAAGTTCAATTATAGCAACGCGCTTAAATTATTTCCTAATGAGCAATACCCAAAGGACCAGTTACAGAAAATACAGGATGAAGAAGAGAAATTAAAAAGTACTGTTCCAAAAAGTGAAACAACAGCCGGATCAACTCAAAAAGAGCAGCCGAAAAGTACTTTGGGGCACACGACAACTTCTTCAGTTACAAACACAAGTTCCAATACAAATTCTGGTGTAGCAAAGCCGTCTTCTTCATCTTATGGTTCTTCCGGAAATACTGGTTCCACTCAAAATAATCAGACTTCCAATAGCTCAGGAAAAATGACGGATGCCGAGGCGAAGGAATATTTTAATAAGAATGTGATTCAGAATACACCATACAGTAATACGACATACAGTAATACATCATCATCACAGGCGGTAGGTAACTTCGCGAATACCTTAAATAATTATGCGGCCCAGCAACAGGCTATAAGAGAAAGAGAAGCAATGGAAAAGAGGCAGGAACGTATGGAGGCGGAGGCGCAGCGTAAAGCGGTGGCTGCAAGGAAATATCTTCTTTCAAAATTTACGGATGGAAACATGCCTTTGTCTTCGCAAACTCCAAATACAGACGAAGTGTATTTCTTTATTTACAATCATAATCCGCAGTATCTTGAATCATCATCAACGGTGTTTTTTGTCTCTAATGTATTTTCGGTTCAGAAATACAAAGACGGGACCTGGCCATTCAGGGACAAATTATCCGCACAGTTCCCGAAGATGAATTTTAATGGTAATCCCTGGACATTGTGTGGGTTTTATTCTGGCAAGGAAGAAGCTGAAACCCAAAGGCAGTATTTTATGAATGGCATGATCATGGCCGGATGTACGAATAAAGATCTTGATCAGCAATCACTGAAGCCTGTCTACAATGCTTTCGAAATAAATTCCTGGGGTAACATTGCAAAACCGGGTTCAGTTGCCACGCAGAGTTTTCTGCCTCTTGCCAAATACGAAGAAGCTGAACTTGCGTTTTCGAAATCCGATTATGCTCTGGCTCTCTCCAGGCTTGATGAAACCGAATCGTATTTAAAAACAAAAGAGCCAAAAGTACTTTATCTCAGGATAATGTCGCAGATGGAGCTGATCAATAAAGATATGTATAACGATTATTCTATCATAGAAGATGCCCGCAAGAATTCAAACTATTACATAGATAACTTCAGCAAAACCATCGAAGAAAAATATGTGGATGTGATCAATGCATCCAAGCAGCTCGATCAATTGCCACGTTCAAAAGAATACTTTGATGTATTAAAGGAACAACATCTCGAAAAGCTCAGAAAAGAGGAAGAAGCGAGAAGACTTGCGGAAGAGCAGAAAAGATGGAAAGAAGAGCAAGAGCGTAAAGCTGCACAGGAAATTGCAGAGAGGAAAGCGATGAAAGAAGCAAAAGAGAGAAATATTCAGAATGCAAGAGTAATTGGTTATTCAGGTGGAAAATTTGCGCCATTGGGCATTTGCTATTATAAATCCAAACACAATGGCATGGGACTTTATATGAGCGTAAGAGGATTGATAGAAAAAGATCCGAAGCTCAATAAAAACTCTTCGTACAGGAATTATTGCATGAATGCCGGAATAACCGCTAATATTCTTCATCCCGTGGGATGGTACATGGCTGCGGGAATCAGTAATTTTAAGGAGGTGGATCTGCGTAACCCTTTCAAACCTATACTCAAAGATTGGGGCGCCGGATTAGATATATCCACTGGTTTGATTATACATGTTAGTAAAATTAAATTGCAATTAGGAACTTCTATCTATGGATGGATGGATGTTCCACCTGAATTTTGTTTTGGAATTGGTTATGGCTTTTAAAAATAAATTTACAGTGCTGATGTTCCTGTTTTTATGTACAGGAACAATGTCTTCACAGATAAAAACTTTTGTCCTTGATTCTGCCTTTTCTTCAATGAATTTTAAGATCATAAAATATTACTACGAAGGAAAAGAAAAAGACAAGAAGAAACCAAAAAAGCCAATGACCATCACTTTAACTACAGACTCCATAAAGTTTACTGGCAGGTCTCTGATGTTTGAAGACAGATCTTCACAGTCACTTCGTTCTTCTATTTCGGCTAAAATGAACCGTGATGAAATATGGAAAGAGATTTTTCCGAAAGACAAGCTGGCTCATGGTTACATAGGTCATTATACCGACCGGATAGGCACATTTAAGTACTACATCATTTATTCTCCTGCAGAGGACCGTTACTGGTTTTTCTTTACTCACACGGTGGAGCACACGTATTTTGAAGCGGAAAGGATTTGATTTTGGGCTTACATCACAAAGGCCCAGATGCAAAGAATGATGATCGTGGACATAATAGCTCCGATCAATTGTAAGATTTCTTCTTTTTCAATTTTATCCTGGGATTCAATCATAGATTAAAAATATCCCATTTTAAGAATAAAAGCTATTCCACTCAAAAAAGATAACGATAAGTTTACACTAACTTATCTTTATGGTATTCTAAAACTCATCACAGTTACATCATCGATCTGTTCCAGTTTACCTTTCCATTCTTCGAATGAATTGTGAAGCTGACGTTCCTGTTCTTCAGCTGGTTTTTCATGTATGGTGATCAGCATTTCTTTTAATGCCTTGCCTCGGAATTTTTTTCCTTTGCCGCCGCCGAACTGATCGGCATAACCGTCGCTGAATAAATATACCCTGTCGCCTGTGTTTAAGTTTACAGTGTGACTCGTAAATGGTTTAGGATTGTGACCCTGACCTACAGGTTGCTTGTCTGGAGCAATTTCATGTAACTGTCCGTTTTGAATATACCACAAGGCATTATTTGCCCCCGACCATTTTATAGTTTTTAGTTCAGAGTTTGAAGTTTGAAGTGAGATCAACGAGATATCCATCCCGTCTTTTACATCTTGTCCACTCTTACGAAATGTTTCCAAAACAATTTCGCGGGCCTTATCGAGAATAGCAGCCGGATCTTTTAATTTAAATTCTTTCACGCACCGGGTAAGAGCATTGGCGCAAACCACGCTTACCATGGCGCCCGGAACACCATGTCCTGTGCAATCTGCAACGGCTACAAATACAGTTCCCGCTTCTTCTTCAAAGAAATAAAAATCGCCCGCTACAATATCTTTTGGGCGAAAGAAAATAAATGAGCCGGGAAGTACGGATAACATCTGGTCCTTATGAGGAAGAATGGCGTCCTGCAGGCGTTTCGCATAATTGATACTATCAGTGATCTCTTTGTTTTTTTCTTCGATCACAATTTTTTGTTGTTTAGTAATGCGTAATCTTCTTGCAAGCATGAACGAAAAAAAGATGATGATGAGTAGTATAAGACCAATGCCTAAAATAACGAGCTTATGGCGATCGCTTTCGGCTTTGGCTAACTGTTCTTTCTTTTCCTGTTCCAGTTTGGCGAGCGCTTCTTTTTTGCCATATTCATAAGCCACTTCTTTCTCTACAAGTTCCTGCGCTTTTTCCTGGCTGAACATGCTATCTTTTAAAGTAATATGTTTATTAAAATTCTTGTATGCTTTTTCGTAATCACCGGTGGCCTCATAAAGTTTGGCAAGAACCTGGTAAGTGTACCATTCCAGCTGCATCATTTTATATTCACGTGCAATCTCAAGCGCTTCGGTGGCTTCTTTTTCAGCCTCTTTATATTTTTTCATTTCAATATAAGAAGCTGCAAGATTTCCTTTCTCAGTACAAAGAGCCTGTTCGTCTTTAGTTTCAAGAGCAATGTCAATAGCGTTCTTATGATATTCAACGGCCTTATCTACTTGCTTAAGTTCTTTGGCAATAGTAGCCATGGAAGAGTAACAGGTACCCATGTTACCTTTGTCGCCTAATTTTTTACTTTCTTTCAGAGACTCTTCAGCGCGTTTTAAAGCTTCATCCCAGTTCTTTCTTGCCGAGAAAATGGTGGAAGAATTAATAAGAGCGGCAGGAACAATTTGAGGCATGGTTATTTTACTTTTGTTTGCTATTATATCATCGTAACATTCGAGGGCGCGATTATAATTTTTCTGCATCACAAAAATATTCGCCATGTTCAGGTTGGTCATGCTCCGTAAAGTAAAATCGTGTAGCTCGTCCCACACTTTCAAAGCTTTGATATAGTATTCAATGGCTGAACTGTAATTTCCTTTGTCGTTATAAATGATCCCAAAAAAGTTGTAGGCTTTACCTTCAAATTTTTTGTTCCCGGTTTTACGGGCAAGTTCAACAGTCTTGTTCAGGAAAATAACTGCAGAGTCCACATTCTTCTTTGAATAAAGTTTAATGATCTTTATGTAGGCAATAAGTTTTGTGGTATCAGCGGTGGCTGGATCATTGGTAATCGCAAGCAAGGAATCTACTTTTGTACCAGCGATTGCAGGCGTTAATGAAAACAAAAAAGCCAGGAGGAGGATTTTTATTTTAAACATCCTATAAATATAAACTGTTTTTGGGAATGGGCAATACTATCTAAATGTTTAGGTGTTTAACCTTAAATAACAAATGCATTTTGCCTATATATCTATTTTTGGAACGCATGAAAGTATCTGTATTACGTGGTATTTACCTTTTGATCATACTGCCTTTCTTATCATTGAGCCAGGTGACAGTGAATGGAAAAATAGCAAATGAAAAAGGAGAAAAACTTAGCTTCGTCAATATTGGTATCAAAGGCAAAAATGTTGGCGTGTGTGCCTCGGAAGAAGGAGCTTTTTCCATAAGGATTCCACAGGATCTTTTGCAGGATACTTTGCATTTCGCGCTGATAGGTTATGAGAACCATAAGATGGCTGTTTCGCAGTTAATTTCCTCAGAGATGAATATGATTATTCTGAAGTCTTCGCCGGTTTTTTTAAACGAGGTTCCGGTCACAGTAAAAAAACTTGTAGAGAGAAAATTCGGAATCACAAAATACAATCCTGTTCTTCATTTTATGGATGGAAGCGTTCAGCAAAACGATATTTTTGAAATAGCCCAGGTGCTGCACTTACCGGTATTGCCTGCAAGAATAACCTCGGTGAATCTTTTTATCAATGAAAACCGCAAGGACAGTGGAATTTTCAGGATCAATTTTTACGAGCTGGCAGATGATAAGCCAGGTGAAAAATTAAATAAAGCTGCTATTTATTGTAAAAAAGCGATACAGGAAGGCTGGCTCAGGTTTGATATCAGGAACGAGAATGTTTATCTGAAAGGTGATGTGGTTGTGGGTATTGAATTTATTCCAGCAGGTAAGGGAACTATTAAGTATGAAGTGAAAGTAGGAGGTTCGACTAAGAGTTTTGTAAGGACAAGCAGCTTTGGCAACTGGATGACACCGCCACATCATTACAGGTTATTTGCAACGGCACTTGTTGAAGACGGAAAATCCAAATCAACCGATGACGATGAAAAGGAATCTGTTCCTGTAACAAAACTGCATTTAAAACATACAAAAGACTCCATGCACATTTTTGTTTCCTTGCCGAAAAAATATTCGAGGGATAAGAAGAGTTATCCTGTGGTATATGTGCTTGACGCCAACGTGTATTTTGATCTTCTGAAAGGCAATGCCGATAATATTATTGTAGGCATTGGCTATAAGAACGCTTTCCTGGCCGATTCTCTTCGCGACAGAGATTATACATATCCTGTGGCGGGTAAATCAGATACCATGAAGGTGAGCGGGGGAGGACTTGAGTTTCTGAATTTTATTGACAAGGAGCTTATTCCTTATATCGATAAAAAATACAGGAGCGATTCAACTGACCGAACGCTGATGGGACATTCGCTTGGAGGATACTTCACTTTATTTGCTATGAGTTATCATTGGAAAAATCCTGGTCCGTTTCAGAATTATGTGGCCGCGAGTCCGCATCTTGAATATTTTAATGGTTACCTGTTGGAAGAGTTCAGAGCTCTGAAAAAAAAGGAAACGAAGTCTAAAAATCTGTTCATGACTTCGGGAGGCGAAGAACATCTCAAAGAAGTTCCGGTTCTTGAAACGATTCTGAAAAACACATCTGTCAATGTAAAAACGCATGAGTTCTCTAAAATGCATCACATGGAAACCGCGGTGATCACTTTTAAGACGGCTTTGTCGCACAGAAAAAGAAGTAATAAATAAAGAGTGCAGTATGGAAATTTACCGAAGAGATGCAAAGAAACAGTGAGAATAGGTTTGCTAAGCTTTCTTATCTCTGTATCTCTGCTGTTTTATTAATCCTTGAGTTTGAATCTCTCAAACGTTGTACCATTGAATTTATAAACTCCGTTTGCGTTTGTGCCCAACCATAAATTGTCTGAGTTATCGTTGTAAATAGAGAAGACGGCAACCGTTGCGCTATCATTTCTAACAGGATAACTGGTGATATTATTTTGCTCATAACGCCAGATTCCTTCGCGATGTGTGGCAATCCAGAGATCACCTTTATTGTCTTTGGCAATAGACATGTAACTTACCGGAACATCGTTGCTATAATCTTTTAAATTTCCGACTCCTTTTTCTTTTCTGAGATTATGTAAAGTCTTACTATCGTAACTAAAAAGAGCCTGGCCGCTGTTGCCAAATAACATGTTCCCATGCTTATCTTCGATGATGCAGCGTACAGGGGATTCAGAGAGTCCGTCTTCAGCTAACCAGGTAAAAGATTTACCCTCATAACAACATACGCCAAGGTTCCCTGTACCAAACCACATTCGTTCTTTACTGTCCTTGTAAATGCAGTAAACGTCATACGGATTAAACTTCATGTTCGGATATTTCGCTCTTGGGTATTTTGAAAAAAAATCATCACCGGCTTGTGTTTTGGGAAATTCCAAACGGTAAAGAATATTTCCATCATAACGGTAAACCACGCCGGAATCCTGTCCGCCTTTGAACCAAAGATCATCCGCCTGGATTTTCCATTCACTATCTGAACCTGTTTTTGCAACTCTTAAGGTGGTGAAAACATGCCCGTCAAACTTACTGATGGTGCGCACGGTGTTGAAATAAATGTTTCCCTGTTTATCTTCCTGTATCTGCCAGATGGTATCGTTGCTTAAGCCATGTTTTGTTGTATAATGAAAGATGTCTTTCCCATCGTAACGGTATACTCCTTGCCCGAAACTCCCGAACCAGTAATTATTTTTCTTGTCCTGCAGTATCACCGTTAAGCTGTCACTCATTTCTTTTACAGTATCTCCAGTAATTCCAACAGTTGCGTATGTCTCTGAATGACCGTTCTCACTACACGATACGAATGCTCGAAAGGATAGCATTACTCCAATTGTGATAATAAATTTCATAAATGGCAAAGTTAGGTCCACCGTCTTATACATCCTGTTAATGACTTGTTAATCTTCCTTCAAACAAATTAAAGATACAACAGTTATATTTCTAATCTATAAATGACCGTGGTTAGTCTATTTGTTATAAATTGACACTTATAATCCGATCTTAATTAATACATTTATTGTTCTGAAAAAGGAGTTTACCCCAATGAAAAAAGTACTTTCTGTATTTTTATTGCTAGTACTGAATGCGTATATCTTTTCGCAAACTTCTTCTGTGAACCAGAGCGGTATTCTGGATCTTCATAACTGGAACTTCAAAGAAAAGAGTATTATTCAGCTTGATACGGAATGGGAGTTTTACCAGAACAAATTACTTGCTCCTGCTGATTTCAGAGGTAAAGCCTTTATTGCCCCGGATGCATTGGTAAAACCATCTTCCTGGAGCGATATCAAAATAAACGGTATGTCACAAAGTGGAAAAGGATTCGCAACCTACCGCCTTCTTCTTACCAATGTACCCGCTGCCGACCTGATGTTGGATGTATACAGTGTTCAAACATCCTGCCGTGTTTTTGTGAACGATAGCATGGTGCTTGAAGTGGGTAAGCCAGGCACAAATGTAGAAACTACAGTTCCCGCTAACCGGGACGCCATGGTGCATCTTCCGGGTAATTTAAAAGAAATTCAGCTCACAGTGCAGATAGCGAATTTCCATCACCGTAAAGGCGGCTTTGTTCATCCTTTTGAAATAGGACTTTCATCAGTTGTTATCAGTCATCACACCATGTACTATTTGCTGGATGTAATTGAATCGTCGGTGCTTCTCATCCTCGGTTTATTTTTATTCGCGCTTTATATTTTCAGAAGAAAGGATCTGTCCATACTTTATTTTTCGTTGTTCTGTATCACGCTGAGTTTACGTCCTGTTATTGCCGTTAATTATTTTATGGCTACAATTTTTCCTGACATCAACTGGAACTTCCTGTTAAAGATGGAATATTTTGGAGTACTGTTTCCCTGCTTGTTTATGGTGTTATTCATTAAAAAACTATTTCCCGAACAGCTGGCCAGTTTTTTTGTGAAGTTTTTCCTGGTCGTTTTCAGTCTCATGATCGGTATCACGCTGGTTTGTCCGCCATCTGTCTTCTCATGGCTCATTCCACCGCTATTGTTTATCATCCCTTTCGGAGTGGTGGTTCTCGCCATAACCATTATTAAAGCGGTTAAAGCTAAAGTGGAAGGAGCAAATTACGCCGGACTGGGGATCATTGTTTTGTTGGGAAGTCTCATCTTAAAAGTAATGGTATACGCTTCAGTAATTCCAATTATTCACGTTTTAATTACCGGGGTGGACATTGCGTTTATTTTTATGATGTCGATGATCCTGGGAGCACGTTTTTCATTGCAGTTCGCCAAAGTAGAAAGACTACAGCATACAACCGAGATGCAACGACGTGAAATTGAACATAAAAAGGAGGCGATTGAGGAACAGAATAAAAGTATCACCGACAGTATCAATTATGCCAAGCGCATTCAAATGTCGCTTCTGCCAACCGAAAAGTATATTGAAAAGAGGCTGAACAGATTAAAAGACAAAGATAAAACTTAAAGCAACTTTGGTTTAGTTTAGCTTGGTGTACTTTGTTTTCCACGGAAAGGAAATACGCTACTTTTTTACCCTGCTTTGCGACCCTGGCGGTTTCTTTGCAGTTGCACCGCGACCTTTGTGGTTAAAAGATGAAGACGAATTGTTGGAAAACACTGTTCGATGATAAAAGGGTAGGGTTTCTCTTCCTTTAAACGTTTTACTGTAAAGAAGGCTATTGCCATTCCCGAAATTATTTTTTTCTTTGATACTTTATTGCACATGATTTTTAAAAAGCATTATTTATTACTTGTTCTTATTTCCAATGTTGTTTTCGGACAATTGACCCAAACCGTCAAGGGAAAAATTACGGATAAAGAAATCGGCATCGGACTCCCCGGCGTCATTGTTCAGTTAAAAAATTCTGCCATCACCATTGCTTCAACTTCCGATGAGAATGGAAATTACAAATTACTCAATGTGCCTGTTGGAAGACAATCGTTTTTGTTTACGTTCACCAGTTATAAATCAATGCCGGTAAACGACGTGATCGTTACTTCTGGGAAAGAAATGATTGTGAATGTTGAAATGGAAGAGAATACTATTTCAATGACTGAAGTGGAAGTTAAAGCATCTTCGGATACTGATGTAGTGAACACCATGCAATCGGTGAGTATGAAAGCGTTCAGCATTGAAGAAACTGAGCGTTATCCCGGATCAAGAAGCGACCCGGCCCGAATGGCTGCTAACTTTGCGGGTATCCAGGGAACGAACGATTCCAGAAACGATATTGTGGTGAGGGGAAACAGTCCTGCCGGTTTGTTGTGGCGCCTCGAAGAAATTGATATTCCTAATCCGAATCACTTTGCGGTTCCGGGTTCAGCAGGTGGGCCACAAAGCCTTATCAACAATAAATATCTTGCCAACAGCGAATTTTATACCGGCGCTTTTCCTGCCAATTACGGAAATGCTCTTGGCGGGGTTTTCGATTTAAAAATGCGAAATGGAAATAACGAAAAACATGAACGCACTTTCCAGTTCGGATTTCTGGGAACCGAGTTAGCCCTCGAAGGACCGATCAGTAAAAAAAGCGGGGCAAGTTATCTCGTGTCTTACCGTTATTCAACACTGGCCCTGTTCAATGAAGTAAAATTCAATATTGGTTCAAGTGCGGTTCCTTTTTATCAGGACCTAGGCATACGATTAAATTTTCCAACAAAGAAAGCCGGTGTATTCAGTTTTACTGGTATTGGTGGTTTAAGTGAGGTGAAAATTATTTTAAGTAAAACCTATGAACGTCCAAGTGAACTTTACGGCGATCTTAACCGCGACCAATATTTTGGTACCAACATGGGCGTTGGAATTTTAAATCACACATATGGTTTCAATAGCAGAACAGTTATGAAAACAAGCCTTGCGTACGGTGTTCAAACTGTAAGAACAGATCATTATCTTATTTTACGAAACAAGGATTTTATTCCGAAAGATACCTTACCACACATTTTACGTTATCGTTTCTATGAAGGAAAAACAACATTGTCGTGGTTCATTAAAAGCAAACTCAATTCGAAGAACAGTATTAAATATGGATTTTTCATTAACAGGATAGATGTAAACTTTAGCGACAGCGTAAAAGTGAACTCCTTATATGATACCATTGCCCAGGTCATAAATAACAAAGCGTTCAAGACAAGGATAAACAACATCAGCAGTTTTTATCTCGCACAACCTTACGTAAGTTATACGCATAAATTCAACGGGAAGCTCAGCTTTAATGCCGGTGTACTTTCGCAATATGTTACACTCAATAACAAATATACAATTGAACCAAGAGCAGGTTTAAAATATCAGTTCGTTTCTAATCAGTCGTTAAGCTTTGCTTATGGTTTGCATAGCCAGATGCAGCAGACCTATCTTTATTTCGCTGTGCCCGATAGTATAGTTAGCAATAATGTGTTGGTGCCGAATACGAAAAGAGAATTAGCGAACATGGACCTTGATTTTACAAAAAGTCAGCATTTTGTTTTGGCTCACGATTATCTCGTTACAAAATATCTGAAATTAAAAACGGAAGTATATTACCAGTATTTATGGAACGTACCTGTTTACCAGGTTTCTTCCAGCGTGTCAATGCTTAACAGGGGGGCTACGTTCAGCCGTTTCTTTCCAACATATTCTATGGCTAATAACGGAACAGGTTATAACTACGGGATTGAATTCACTATAGAGAAAGTGTTTCACAAGCATTATTTTTTTATGTACAGCGGTAGTCTGTTCGAAAGTAAATACGTTGGCAGCGATGGTGTAGAACATAACACAGATTTCAATGGAAATTACATGATGAATTTATTGGGCGGACTCGAGTACAACATTGGAAAAAGCAAAAAGAATATTCTGAGTTTTGGAACTAAGTTTACTTATGGCGGCGGAAAACTTTATTCTCCTGTTAACATTGCGGCTAGCAACGCTATTATGGATGTAGTGGCCCAGAATGATAAAGTAAATACATTGCAATTTGATCCGTATAACCGTCTCGATTTAAGAGTATCTTACAAAATAAATTCTAAACGGGTTGGAACAGAAATAGCGCTGGATCTCGTGAATGTTTTAAGTGCGCGAAATGTTCTGGCTTTAAGTTATTCTCCCGATCCTGCCGATCTTACAGCCGATCCTCTCGTTAAAAATTACCAGTTAGGTTTTCTGCCTTTGTTTTATGTGAAGGTGGATTTTTAAAAGGAATTCTTCCGCGTTCCATAACTGGTTTCAGAATCTTAATAAGTGGTTGCTGAGGCTTTATAACAAACATAGGGCTCTTCTTATTATTTAGTAGTTTTACCGGCACACCACCCAATCTGTTGTAAAATGAAAAAACAGCTACTTCTTTTATTATCTGTCATTCTGTTAACGTCGATATGTTTCGCGCAAACCGAAGTGGAACTCGCGGGCAAACCCTCAATGAAGTTTCCTCACTTTCATTTCGTTCAGAATTTTAATGGTGATCAGAAAGTCAATCTTGCAATCGACGGAAAACTTTATCCTGCCATTGACAATATCACTGCAGATGTTTATGTAGTAGCAGATAAATCGGCAAGTCAATGGGCATTAAATAACACCTTACTGGATATAACGAGTGGCGGTAAACAATCTTTTACGTTTTCCAATGATAGTATTCAGCAGAACATTCTACAGCTTACTGCGGCAAATGAACTTATCGCGTATAATGGACCAGGAATAGGAGTTGGGTATGATGTAGTGATAGACATGGACAATAATGGAATTCTTTCATCTGCAGATTACATTGATGGAGGAGACGGCGCCGGCTTTTACGTTTTGCATGATTTGGCCCAACTGGGTTCGCTACCGGTTACAACTATTGATTGGACCCAAACAACTTACCTGACTAAACGTATATGGTATCCGTCGAACATTGCGAGCATGGATTCGCTTCCGTTGATTGTTATTTCTCATGGGTGGACACACAATTATGCTTACTACGATTATATCGGTTCGCACCTTGCCTCTTATGGTTACATTGTTATGTCGCACCACAACGATGTAAGTAATGGTGGGCCCGGGGGAACGCAACTGGCATCTCTTTCACTGATCGCTAATATCAATCATCTTTTGGGTAACCAGGATACTTTATTTAGTGGAGTGCTTAATGGAAAAATTGATCATCATCGTATGGGCTGGATGGGGCATAGCACCGGGGGAGAAACTCCTGTGCGGGCATATACACGCTTACATAATAACGAAATTTCCTCTGCTTATTTTGCCTGGGGCGATGTGAAATATATTAATAGCATCTGCCCGGTGGCGTGGCTCTCTGTTACGGAAGTTAATCCTTACAGCATAAACTATCATCAGTTTATAGGGGGCGCTGATACAGATGTTTCCGGAATGCCAATAGACAATTATACACAGCCAATGACCATTTACGAACGAGGAACAGGCAATAAACATGTGATGTATGTTCATGGGGCGGGACATGGTGTGTTTCATAATGATGTGTCCGCCTGGGAATGGGCAAGTGGTCCAAATCTTGTTAGCCGTGCCCAGCTTCATCCATTGGTAAAAGGATACGTTCTTGCCATGTCGGAATTGTACTGCAAGCAAAATAATGCAGGTAAAGAATTTTTCACACGTAGTTATTCGGAGTATCGTCCTATGAATACGAATGACTCAGTTGTTATTTCCAATGAATGTCGCGAGAGCCAGTTGTCAGGTAAAAGAGTGATTGATGATTTTGAAACAAATACGTCATTAAATCTTTCCAGCAGCAGCGCGATAGTTACAACCAATCTTGTGAACTCTTCTGAAATTCTGATGAAAGATGTTGATGGATCATTCACTCCTGGTAATGCTGCCAACGGCATGACGCGCGCGCGATTCACTGATTCGCCACATTGTCTCGTCGTTGAATGGAACAGTCCTGGTTATATAAGTTACACTATTCCGGATTCGCTTAAAGATTTTTCAGGTTACGAGTTTCTTAGCTTGCGTGCATGTCAGAGAACACAACATCCATTTAATGTTACACTTGATACTTCCATTAATTTTATGGTTTCTTTCACCGATGAAGCCGCGAAGAGTTCTTCAGTGATCACAGCCTTGTATAGTCCGGTCATTCAAACTTACCAGCGTGAGGGAGGCTGGCAAAACGAATTCTGCACCATTCGCATACGCCTTAAAGATTTTCTTGTTAATGGCACGCAGCTTGACCTTAGCAAGATTGAACTACTTCAGTTTTCGTTTGGCGGTACCGGAACAAGTACATTAGGAGCACTGGGAATAGATGATATTGAACTGGTGAAAAAAGAAATGAGCCTGGCAACCACTATTAAAGAAATGCAAATTACCAATGAGAATAAGTTATTTATTTATCCGAATCCGTTTTCAGAGAAAGTCACTATACAATCAGGATTCGTTTTAAAAAATGCTTCGTGTATGGTTTATAATTTATACGGGCAATCTGTAAAACAAATCGACAATGTGTCTGGTAAAAGTTTTACCATCTCAAGAGACAATCTTTCGAATGGATTGTACTTTGTTCAGTTAATGCAGGATGGTAAAGTAGTTGGAATGGGTAAGGTGATTTTGGTTGATAAGTAGTTCTTATTCTTCATTCTCATTCCTCATTCGCATTTGCCCCGGAGAAACTCCAAATGCTTTTTTAAAGGCTTTGTTAAATGAAGAAATGTCGGCAAAACCATTTGCTTCCGCTGCATCCGAAATAAGAATTCCTTTTTCTATCAGTATTTTGGAGCGCTTAAGTCTTTGCCCCATCTGATATTGATATGGCGATATGCCGTATACCTGTTTAAATACACGAAAGAAATGAAATTCCGAAAGCGCTACAGAAGCTGCTATTTCTTCTATTGAAATTGGTTTTAAAACAGAATCGTCAATGATGTTTCTTGCTTCACTTACTCTTCTGAATAATTCTTCACGGGTTGCCTTTTTATTGGCTCTGATCTGCAGCATTTGCTTACGTACAACAGACTGGGCAAGGAGCAGGTTCTTTGCAATATCATAAAACAACTGTTCTTTTTCAACCATCAATTCGCCGGTGACTGTATTCAGGTGATGTTTTAATGAGGAAAGATATTGACTCAAATGATCATCGGCTCTGTAAATAGTTTCAGTAAAATTAAAATCAGGGAGTCCTGTTGCATGTTGATCCAATAAAAGCTGATCGGATGAAGTATAGTTGTTATAGACATCACTTAACAGTTTTTTTTCGATATTAAAACAAAGTCCGGTTGTAGTTTTTCCACTGTCGAGAAGTGTTTCCAGTTTTCGATTTGAATTGACGAGGAAAAAAGATCCGTCTTTTACACTATGCGTTCTTTGATCCAGGTAATAATTCTCGCAGCCTTTAATAACATACTTGATGCCTATCACGTTTGACGGTGTAATGGCAGTACGCGCAAAGTCTCTCAGCTGTGAAAAGGCAGCTTTGTTATCATCCCAGATGTTACCTATAATTATTCCCCTGTATTCGCTGTTGCGGAGCATATCTCAAAAATAAGAATCGGTTTATGCAAAAACCACAGAATTTGATAAGCGGTATTTTTCAAGGGCAGAACCGCGCTTATAGGCTAAAAAAACATTAAAAAAGCAGGATTTGACAAGCAGATAAGGACAGATTAATTTACTTTTGGATCAAATACTCCTCATGAAAAAACTGATTACATACTTTGCCTGCATCCCGGTATTATTTTTTAGCGTATCACTACGTTCACAAAGTGGTATCAATCCAGGTCTTGCTCAGGCGTTACAGAATTCCATTAATTCCATGCGCACCAGTATGCAGGTAAAAGGAATTTCGGCGGCGGCTTATATACCCGGACAAGGGATGTGGAAAGGTGTTACAGGTGTTTCGCATGATTCAACTCTTATTGATACAACCATGTTGTTCAGCATCGGCAGTATCACAAAAACGTTTGTCGCAGCCGAAATATTTAAACTCATCGAAGGCGGCCAGTTATCGCTGAATGATTCTGTTTATAATCTTCTCCCATCTATTCCTAATGTTAACCCGAATATTACAGTGAAACAATTACTGGGTCATAAGTCGGGACTGGCAGATTATCTTAATGCCAATTGGCAAAACGGTATGGCGGCTAACTACAACGCTATATGGTACGCGCCCCAGGCAATAAACGCTTTTTTGCCGGCGCCACTCGCGGCTCCGGGAGGATCGTATAAATACATTAATACAAATTACGCGTTGCTGGGTATGATCGTAGAGGCCAAAACCGGCGACTCTTTACATAAAGTACTGAGAAATAATTTTCTTTCACCGCTGGGATTAAACAACACTCACATGGAAGTATTCGAAACGTACACGAATACCATTGCTCATAACTGGAGCGCGCCCAACTTTAATCCGGCACTTGCAAGCGATGAATCGGCGGTTCCGCATAATGCTTTATGGAGTTCTGTTTCAGCTGCAGGAGGTTATATGGGCGATCCTGCCGACTTAGCCAAATGGGGTTATAATCTTTATTCCGGAAATGTGATAAATCAATCGTCACTTACACAAATGCTCACTTTCACTGGTGTAAGCAGTTCTTACTTTAACGGATATGGACTCGGGTGCCAGCGTTTTCCAGGAAATGGAAGAACGTATTGGGGGCACGCCGGTAATTATTTCGGTTATGCTGCCTGTATGTTGTATTATCCCCAGGATAGTATTTGTGTAGCGGTGCTCATTAACCAGGATTGTTACGGAGCTACTCCGGCTAAACCATTGATCGATCTTGCCATTACACAGGCAGCGGTTGGGTTGAAAGAAGCAATAAAAGGAAACAAAACCATGCTGGTGTTCCCAAACCCTTCTCAATCTAAGTTTACTATTTCCATAGAAGAAGGAAAATATAGGATTGAACTGATTGACGCGATGGGCAAAATAGTTTATGCCGATAATTTTTCCGGAACAGTTTATGAGTTTAATAACGAACGCTTCAATGAAGGAATTTACCAGCTGAAAATACATTCGGATAAAGGAAGTTTTTCGGAGAAGGTGATTATTATGCGTTAGTTCGGGCTAATGTTATTAGTAATGATCAGCGCTCATTCAGAATGATAAATGACTTAATTCAATTTCTTTTTCAGATTATCTAAATAATTTGTCCAGGCTCCTGAGCACTCATTATAACATTCAATTTTTGGGACTAAACCTTCGTGCGTAAACACTACAACCGTTTTATTGTTTTCTATTGATATATCAAAACATAATTTTGTGTTGTTCCATTCCGATGGGCTATTTAAAAAACTTAAGTTACTGTCTGTAACCAGCCAGACAATTTTTTTACCAGGAATTAATTCCACCAGTTTTTGTTTTGAATAATGCGCACCGCCTCCGGCTTCAAAAGTATATTCATCGTTTATTTTTTTGCTTTTTCCTTTAATGGTTTCCTCATATAATCCTGTCCACCATTGTTCAATATCTAAAAGGAGCTTATACACCTCTTCTGGTGATTTTGAAGTATTAAAGCTATAGCTAAAGTTATCTTTTTTCATATATTGTTATTTTTGTTTAATGTGATTACTTATTCAGCAAATGATTTATTTATCGGGTAGTCCCCATTTTTTAATTAGTTCCTGGTTCAGATCATTTTCTTTACTGTTAGGCTTGCCTTTACCGGTAGTAATTAAATTTTTTAAACTTCCCTGTATATAACTGGTCCAGGCGTCCTGGCAAACAGAATAGCATTCATATTCGGGCACCAGGCCTATTTGAGTAAATGTCATTTGAGTCTTACCATCTTTCTCAGTAATGTCGAAAACAATCCGGTTCCCGTTCCATTCATTTTTGTCCTTTGTAAAATTGAATAGGTTTTCGAGTACAAGCCACACTACCTTTTTACCGGGAATAGATTCAGTTATTTTTATTTTGCAAACGTGAACATCTTTGTAATTATAAATGAATTCATCACCAGGATTTACTGTTCTACCCAGTATATTCTCGCTCCACCATCCACTAACATTGTTTATGGCATTAAAAATTTTTTGCGGAGTTTGATCTACTACTATAGAAGTTGTAAAATTTGAATTTGTCATGAGTTATAAGATTAAATTATTAATTAAAATTTTTTACGCCGCGAATTATTTCCTCAGGAGGGCCACCTGGCCCATGTGGTACTGTAAATGATTTGTACGACCTATGATTACATTCAATCTGTTTCTGTGCGGTTCTTTCACAAAATCCTCTTCCGATACGGAGCTGTGTTTATGAAACCATTCATCTGCGCTTAAAGCGGCAAAGTGTCGGGCTAATTTAGAATTTATGTTTTTCCAGATCGCTCTTACCTCTTTTGCCGAAGGCATGTCTGAAACAGATTTATCGGGTTTATTCAAAAACATGTCTTCTAAGTGTGCGTAGTGTTGCCCTTCAAAATTAAGTAAGGGAAGCATTTTGTCGTTTATAAGGGCCAGGTGCCCTAATATATAAACAACTCTGTTTCTGCCCGGTGAAATCTCTTTCAGAAGGTCTTCATCTGATAACGCATCAAACATTTTGTCAGCTGTTTCTAACCTTGAGTTCCATGCGCCAAGCACTGATTTTACGATTAATTGTTTTGTGTCCATATGATTTAAATTGAAAATTAAGTGTTACCTCTACAAAGGTAGTGTCTTAAAATGCGATTAAGGATGTGTAATTTAGACAATATCAGGGGTTGATATGGACAAAACAATACCTTAACTTCGAATCAGATATTAATGTATGAAGCATGTAACAATCATTGTTCCGGATGGCCAGGTAAATATGGGAACTGCTGCCACCATCATTGGCACAATAGAGATCTTTACCGAAGCGGATTCATATTGGAGAAAAATGGGAAACCCGGCCAATTGTTCTATTCACACGGCAGGTGTATCTGAAAAAGTGAGCTTCAGTAAAGGGATGATGACCTTCCAGCCTGAATTAAATATTTCTGACATAAAAAAAACAGATCTCATTCTGGTTCCACCTTCTGGCATAAGAAGTGATAATGATATTCAGAAAGGCAACAGAACCATTATTAGCTGGATCAAAAAGCAATATAAACTGGGGGCGGAAGTTGCCAGTATGTGTTCAGGAATATTTATGCTGGCTGCTTCCGGAATTCTGGACGGTAAAACATGCTCAGCGCATTGGGCCCATGCCGAAACATTCAGAAATTCGTTTCCCGGTATTAATTTGAATGATGGTAAACTCATCACCGCTGAGTCGGGAATTTATACGAATGGTGGCGCGTATTCATTCTTAAACCTGGTTATACTTCTTATCGAAGAATATTATGATAAACAAACTGCTATCTATTGCACAAAAATGTTCCAGATTGAAATTGACAGGTATACTCAGTCTTCATTTGCTATTTTTTCCGGACAAAAGAAACATGACGACGATGTTATTTTAAAAGCACAAACCTATATTGAGAAAAACTACAGGAATAAAATTACGATAGAATTCCTATCAAATAAATTTAGTGTGGGCAGGCGAAATTTTGACAGGCGATTTATAAAGGCTACAGGTATTACACCACTTGATTATCTTCAGCGTGTGAAAATAGAGTCTGCCAAAAAATCTTTAGAAAACACAAGAAAAACGGTTAATGAAGTGATGTATGAAGTGGGCTATAGCGACATTAAAGCCTTTAGAGAGGTGTTTAACAGGGTAACAGGATTGTCGCCATTGGCGTATAAGTCTAAATACAACAAAGGAAGTTAGAGAATAGTGATATGATCGTTTTCAAAGAAAAATAAGTCGCGACTTAAAAACCAATTTCTTTTCTCAGATTAGAAAAAATGAGTAAATTTGCATCCCACTTTAAAAGCAAAATGCCTCGATGGCGGAATTGGTAGACGCGATGGTCTCAAACACCATTGTCTTCACTGACATGCCGGTTCGAGTCCGGCTCGGGGTAC
>JAJONO010000047.1 GCA_021323535.1 Bacteroidota bacterium | reverse complement strand
ATTTTAAATTATCCTTTGATTTCAATACTTTCAGCCGTTTCTCATTCTCATTCTTCAAACTCTTCTTCCGAAACGGGCTGCAAAATTACATACTCTTTTGTCATTCTCCAAATATTTTTTTGCGATTTGTTCAGAATTCTCGTCAAAAGCTCGTAAAACGCAGACGATCAAGCCTATTTTATGAAAAAAAATTATTCAACCACTAAGGTCTGTTGCAATTTCAGCATCAAATCTCTAAAACACGGTGTTACTAACAATACGCTGTAGATTAAAAATAAATTGAACAGGCATCCGGCTTCTATTTTAAGTATCTTTATCCTTTGAAGATATGGAATATAACACGCAGTTAGACAGATTGATAATCCCCGAATACGGCAGGAATATCCAGGGAATGATAGAGTATTGTTGTACAATTAAAGACAGAGCTGAAAGAAATCTTTGCGCCCGCGCTATCATACAGGTAATGGGACAATTAAACCCGCATTTACGAGACGTTTCAGATTTTACGCATAAACTCTGGGATCATTTGTTCATCATCTCGCAATTTAAATTGGATGTTGATAGTCCTTACCCGATTCCTAAACCTGAAACTTTTAAAGAAAAACCTAAAACGCTTGAGTATCCTAAAGGAAAAATCCGCTATAAACATTACGGAAAAACCATTGAGGATATTATCAAAAAAGCAAAAGAACTTCCTGCAGGAACAGAAAAAAGTGAACTCACACGGCAGATCGCTAATCATCTTAAAAAATCGTACAACAACTGGAACAAAGATTCGATTGGTGATGATGTAATCCTTAAAAATCTTGCAGAGCTTTCTAACGGTGAATTAAAACTCGATGAAAATGCATCATTGAGCTCGCACCAGGAATTACGTGGCGGAAATAATAACAACAATAAGAAATTCTTTCATAAGAACAACAAACATAAACACAAGCACAAAAATAACAACAGAAAATACTAATCGTATCTATGGCAGTTTTTGAAGTACATGGCGGACACAAACTAAAAGGCGACATCATTCCGCAAGGCGCCAAGAACGAAGCTTTACAAATTCTTTGTGCTGTTCTTCTCACAAAAGAAAAAGTGGTGATCGGAAATATTCCGAACATTGTTGATATCAACAAACTTATTGAGTTACTCTCAGATCTTGGGGTGAAAGTTGAAAAAACCGGTCACGAAGAATATACTTTTCAGGCCGATGATGTAAACGTTGATTATCTCGTTTCTCCAGAATTTAAAAAGAAAGGTGGAAGCCTCCGAGGTAGTATGATGATCGTGGGGCCTATGCTCACACGCTTCGGTAAAGCGTATATGCCAAAGCCTGGTGGAGATAAAATCGGAAGACGCAGAGTAGATACGCATTTCATGGGCTTTGAAGCGCTTGGAGCAAAATTCAATTACAATTCTGATTCAGAAATTTTTGAAGTAGAAGGAAAAAATCTTCGCGGTGCTTACATGTTGCTTGACGAAGCTTCTGTAACAGGAACCGCTAACATCGTGATGGCCGCATCTCTTGCAGAAGGGATCACAACAATTTACAACGCTGCCTGCGAACCATATTTGCAGCAACTCTGTAAAATGCTCAACAGAATGGGAGCGAAAATTACAGGCGTTGGTTCTAATTTACTCACCATTGAAGGTGTGAAGGAACTGAAAGGAACAACACACCGAATGCTTCCGGATATGATCGAAATTGGTTCGTTCATTGGAATGGCGGCTGTTACTCAATCAGAAATCACTATAAAAAACGTTAGCTACGATAACCTCGGAATTATTCCAACTATTTTCGGAAGATTAGGAATACAAATGGAAAGAAGAGGCGACGATATTTTTATTCCTGAACAGGAGCATTATGAAATTGATACATTCATTGATGGCTCTATTCTTACTGTGAGCGACGCTATCTGGCCTGGGTTTACACCCGATCTTATCAGTATTGCTTTGGTAACAGCAATTCAGGCGAGAGGCAATGTTCTCATTCATCAGAAAATGTTCGAGAGTCGTTTATTCTTCGTGGATAAACTCATTGATATGGGTGCAAAAATTATTCTCTGTGACCCGCATCGCGCCAATGTAATGGGCCTCGACAGGAAAGTACAACTCAAAGCGATCCAGATGGCTAGTCCTGATATACGTGCCGGTGTAGCACTTCTTATCGCTGCTATGAGCGCGAAAGGTAAATCTGTGATCTTTAATATTAACCAGATTGATCGTGGCTACCAAAACATTGATACACGTTTAAACGCGATCGGCGCACAGATCATTCGTAAAGTATAATGACGGTCCTGAGATATAGTTGTTTAATTGCACTTGTTGTTTCGCTCTCCTTCTGTAAAAGCAAAAAGGAAACCAAAGCCGTTGCCGTTGCAGAATCTGTAGTGGTAGAACCTGCGGTTGGATTAAACCTCGGAAACAAAGCGCCCGAAATTACGCTCAAAAACAGTAAGGATAGTGTTATAAAACTTTCTTCGGTAACGGGAAAACTAGTGTTGGTTGATTTCTGGGCGTCGTGGTGCGGACCATGCAGGCATGAAAACCCTAATGTTGTGAAAGCTTACAATAGCTACAAGGACAAAAAGTTTAAAAATGGAAATGGCTTCACTGTTTACAGTGTGTCGCTTGATGTTGATAAGAATCGCTGGAAACAGGCGGTTGAGAGAGACGGATTAGTGTGGCCCTATCATGTAAGCGATCTTAAAATGTGGAGTAGCGAAGTGGTGCCGGTGTATAATATCATTGGTATACCAACAAATGTTCTTATTAATGGAAAGGGTGTTATCATTGCTAAAGATCTTAGAGAAGAAGCGTTAACCGAGGCATTAGAAAAACAGCTCGTTAAAGAATGAAAATAAAACTCTCCCTCATATTTTTTATTCTTGCCGTGAAATTATTTTCGCAGACGGTGACCACTGGCTCTTTAAAGGCTGGAGATAAAGCGCCTCCGTTCGTACTACAGGTTCAGCAAAACAGTATTCAGAGTTTTGCGATGCCCTATCTCAACCGTATTCTTCTCATCCATTTCTGGAGCAGTACCGTGAGCAAATCAAAAGCTTACAATAAGTACCTGAACCGTTTAGCCGGGCGATATAAAAACGCGCTTTACCGTAATGCCGATGGTTTTGAAATCATTGCTATTGCTGTTCAGAGCGACAGAAGAGCCTGGGATGAAACCGTAAGAAACGATTCGCTTAGCAATTTTATCAATGGAATTGCCAATCGTGGGTACAACGATGAGATCTGTAAAAAATTCGGAGTGGGTTCTGTTCCTCACGACATTCTCATTGACGAAACAGGAACCATCATTGCAATTAATCCGCGTATCAGGGATATTGAAGATATGCTGGATGAACGTAAAAATTTTCAGCCAATAAAAAAAGATGTGATCGGAACACTCGCCATGTCTTCGGATCCGGCCGATCTGCTCAAATTCGGAAAATTATTTCTCTTCGACGCTTATGGAGATTCCGTTTCAAAAACAACTACCAATAATAACGGAGCCTTTACGTTCAGCGATATTAAACTTAACCAGGATTTTATTCTGAAAGTAGATAACGGAACCGATATTGTCACCTCTGACCCTCTCGCTCTTTATACTTCTAAAGGAGAAAAAATTCTCGAGGGAAAAACTATGGAAGGCGGATTTGTATTCTATATTCCTTCCAACACCAGTTTTAAATTAACCGAAAACAGCGAAGAGCATACGCTTGGCGGGGGCATTGGCCAGGTAAACGTAATCAAAGACCTTATCTTTAAAAATAACGGCGCGGAGCTGACACCAAAAGACGAAAAAGAGCTTAATTCCATATTCCTCATCCTCTCAAAAAACAAATCATTAAGTGTTGAAATAACTACTCATACCGATACCAAATTTGATGATAAAACAGCCATGGATTTAACCACAAAACAGTGCGCTACCATTAAGAATTATTTTGTTAAAAAAGGTATTACGACTTCCAGGTTGAAACTTATTTCCAAAGGGCGCTCGCAGCCCCGTAAGGCCTGTAAAACACCGGCAGATTGTACTGAGGACGATCATAAACAAAACCGCAGGGTGGAATTTCTCGTGTATAAAAGCTGACAAAATTTCCCACAAAATTTTATGGCAGAATAATTGATTTATAGCTTTGTACAAAAGTTATAAAAAGACCTATTACCATGACTGACAAGGATAACAGCGTGAAAGAAGAGAATTCTGAGAATAAAGTGAACCAGGATGGAGCTGACAATACGTCGGAAACGCCTGAAACTACTGCCGAAAACGCAGAAAATAAAGGAAGCGGCAGTAAAACTACCGATCTTGAGCAAAAAGTAAACGATCTTAACGATAAATACCTTCGTTTATACTCCGAATTTGATAATTACCGTAAGCGTACTATCAAGGAAAAATCGGATATCATTAAATCGGCGGGAGAAGATATTTTTAAAGCGCTTCTTCCAGTGATCGATGATTTTGAAAGAGCTATGAAAGCGAACGAAAAAATTGACGATGTAAATGCGATCAAGGAAGGGATACAACTTATTTACAACAAACTTAAAGGCAACGTTCAAAGCAGAGGCTTAACCGCTTTTGAAACTATTGGGACCGCCTTTGATTCTGATACGATGGAAGCCATTACACACATTCCTGCGGTTGATGAAAGTCAGAAAGGAAAAGTGATAGACGAAGTGGAAAAAGGATATAAATTAGGAGACAAAGTAATTCGCTTCGCAAAAGTTGTAATTGCACAATAACGTTATGGCAAAGAGAGATTATTACGAAATATTAGGAATTGCAAAAGGTGCAAGCGATGATGAGATTAAAAAAGCTTATCGCAAGCTTGCTATTAAATATCACCCCGATAAAAACCCCGACGATAAACAAGCCGAAGAAAAATTCAAGGAAGCTGCCGAAGCCTACGAAGTACTCAGCAATGCAGATAAACGTCAGCGTTACAATCAGTTCGGGCATGCAGGTGTAAACGGCGGCGCAAGCGGCGGAGGTTATGGACAAGGTGGAATGAACATGGATGATATCTTCAGCCAGTTCGGCGACATTTTCGGTGGCGCTTTCGGAGGAGGATTTGGTGGAAGAAGCGGCGGTGGACGTCGTGTTAATCGTGGAAGCAATCTTCGTGTAAAAGTGAGATTGAATCTCCATGAAATTGCTCATGGTGTTGAGAAAAAAATCAAAGTCAACAAATACGTTGCCTGTAAAACATGTTCAGGAAGCGGCGCTAAAAGCGGGCAGTACGATACCTGTAAAGTGTGTCATGGTACCGGTGTTCACACACGTGTACAACAAACCATTTTAGGCGCTATGCAAACGCAAACCACCTGTAGCGCATGTGCCGGTGAAGGAAGAATTATAAAAGATAAATGTAATACCTGTCATGGCGATGGAATTGTTCGCGATGAAGAGGTGATCAGCATTAATATCCCGGCCGGTGTTGCTGAAGGAATGCAATTGAGCATGCAGGGAAAAGGTAACGCTGCTCCAAGAGGAGGAATTAACGGCGATCTTTTAATTGCCATTGAAGAAGAAGAGCACGCGGAATTAAAACGCGAAGGAAATCACCTGATCTATTCGTTAAGCATCAGTTTTCCGAATGCAGCTTTAGGAACGCAGGTAGAAATTCCTACAGTGGATAATAAAGTCAAAATTAAAATTGATCCAGGAACCCAGGCCGGAAAAGTTTTGCGTTTAAAAGGCAAAGGATTGCCGGACGTGAATGGTTATGGTCGTGGCGACCTTTTGGTGGAGATCAGCGTTTATACACCAACCAATTTAAGCAGCGAAGAGAAAAAAATAATTGAGCAACTCAAGACTTCTAAAAACTTTGAACCGAATCCGAACAGAAAGGAAAAAGGTTTCTTTGACAGGATGAAGGAATATTTTGAGTAATCTGAACACGTTTTCGCAGACGAAAAGGAAGCTGAGTTCGCAGAGAAATAAATCATAAATGAATAAGGGGTTTAAAGAAATTTAAGCCCTTATTTTTTATATTAGCCCCTATGAAAAGAATATTTCAAATCTTTATTGTGCTGATGCAGTTTTGCATTGCTACTTCTTTCACTCAGAAACAAATTGATCTTAAGATATTGATGGGAAAAACGAAAACAGAGGTATTTGGTCATCTTAAAAATTGGGGAATTAAGGTTGCTCCGACAAAAACAGAAGGTTATTATTCAGGGTATAATAATGGCCTCCAGTTTTCATTCAAGAACGATACGCTTAAAACGATGTGGGTGTTATATACTACAAGAGAAGGAGATGTTTTTCCTTATCAGGTAGACAAAATTCTGAAAGCGGATTCTGATATTAATGCCGCAATAAAAGCATATGGAAAGCCCAATGAAACAGGAATGGGATACAGTGCAAACAACCAGACAGGTTGGGTAAAATGGCATTTACCAGCCTACCAATTACATTGCGAGGTAAAATATTCCAAAGTAAAAATGGTTACGTTGATGGAACCGAAGTGGTCTGCGGGAAAAAGATAGGGTGTTATTAAATAAGAGTATGACAGAATCTGACGATTATCTCGCCAATTATTTCTCCTATTATTCCCACGTCCATATATTTTAATTATTCTGCTTTTCAGATTTCTCAGCGGTAAATAGAATTGAAAATCGCCCCTTCGACTGCGCTCAGGGTGGCCCTGATAGGTAAGAGTTTATATAATCCCCAGATCAGGTAACTTCACCCAGCCTTCGTTACCATTATCTAACTTAATAAGTACCCAGTCGCCGTTATTATCAACAATGCGGATCTTGGTGCCTTCGTGAAGTGAGAATTTTGAAGAGGCAGTTGCAGTGGGCTCGTTCATGATCTTAGTTTCTTTTACAGTGATAATGGCGAACTTGTTATCGTATTTTGATTTTAAAGCAGAGTAACCAAGAAAATATGTTGAGATCGATCCGATCACCAAAGCTAAGATCATTAAGAACGAAATACGTTTAAAGATCATGTTTCCGGTGCTGACGAAAAGATAAATGAATAAGCAGAGAACAATCACACAGGAAATACTGATCCAGGCCCAGCCGGTAGTTGTGAACGACGACAAAAGATTGGATTTTACAGCACTTATAAAGAAATTTTCTTTCGAGTCAATTTTATCAATGGTCTTTGAAGTTGCAATACCAAGATTGATACGTACATCTTCATCATTCGGATTTAATTTCCTCGCAAGTTCGTAGTTGTAAATAGCCTTACCTAACTGCTTATCGCGGAAATAAGAATTACCCAGATTAAAATACAACTCATACGATTTGAATCCGTCTTTTAAGAGTTGTTCATATTGTGTAATCGCCTCTTTGTATTTTTTAGAATCGTAAGCCTTTTCAGCTTTCTGTAAAAGGTCGTTACCAAAGATCTTTGTGGTAAAGATCAAAGCAAAAAACAATATGTAAGAATACTTTTTCATTTTATGCCTTCTTATTTAATTGCCCTTCTAATCCGGTTACTAAACCAATGGTGTCATTGTAAACCGTTTTAAGATCGCCGCTTACTGCTCCAGGCGCGTATTTGGCGTACTCACTCGTTTCAATGGTTGATAATACTTTCAGAATGTAATTTCCGTCAACATGTTTTGCTAATAAAGTCTTTTGAATGGTTTCTCTCGAAAGATCGGCAACAGGAATATGAAGTTTATGCCCAAGGTAACTGTTAATCGCATTCAGGATCTCCGTATAGAATTCATCTTTTTTATTCTGCTGCATTAATTTTTCGGCATGAGCCAATTGTTTTTTAGCCACTTTTGCCGCCTTGCGCTCAAGAACCATTCCAAGATCGCTGTTGTTTTTAATATAATTCCTCCTTAGGATCAAAGCGGCGATCAACATCAAAACCGAACCTGCCATTAAAGCTATATGTCCGAAAGAATTAAAAAATTCTGTTTCTGATTTCTGAAGTTCGAAGTTTCCTTTTTTAATGTAACGAATGTCGTTCTCGGTTTCTTTCACTGTATTCTGTGGTGTGTAAACCTGTGCGCCGGTACTGTTTGGATCGGGAGGAAGCACAGTGATCTTCATTTCCGGCGAGGGAATAGTAGAATATTTTTTTGTCTCGCTGTTAAAATAGCTAAAGTCAAGATCCTTTAAAATAAATTCTCCTTCCTGTCTTGGAATAATAAGATAATCGAACGATTTTGAGCCGTTACCTTCATTCACTTTAGGATCGTAAGTTTCAAATCCCTCAGGTAAATTTAATTTCGGGGCATCAATGAGTGGGAAGTTGCCGTTTCCCGAAATGGTAATTTTTAAATTGAGGGCTTCGTTCGCTTTTAATGTCTGCGTGTTGGTTTCAATCTTGTAATTTAATTTACCAACGGCGCCGTTAAAGTTAGCAGGCTTTCCTTCTTCAGGTAAAGGAAGGACTTCAACGGTGAGAGCGCTGCTTTTTGCTTTCACTTCAATGTCTTCGTATTGCTGACCACCTAAAAACTGTTCCCAGAAGCTTCTGGGTTTTTTATTGGAAACTTTTCTAACTACATAAGTAGGCGCAATTACTTTAATTGTTTTTTTTCCGGGAGAGTTGGCATAAAGCAAATGTTTTTCGATTTCTGCTGTAAGATATGCAACGCCATCAATGTTCTCTTGTACTGCCGTATTTGGAACATCTAATTTTTTTGTCCAGAATCCATCGAATACCGGAGCGTCATATTTTTTCATGCCCACCAGGCTAAGACGGCTGAATAATTTGTGAGTAATAACAAGTTGTTCGCCAACGTATAATTTTGTTTTTGTAGGAACTGTTTTAATGAAGATTTCTCCGTCTGTTACTTTCACATCAGTGTTCATGTCTGATCCCGATGATCCACTTTGTTGTGAAGGCGCACCTTTGGTAACCTCAATGGTAATTGGAGCTGTTTCGTATTTCTGGTTACCAGCCATAACCACGGCAGGACCAATAGTGTACTTCCCTTCTTTACGTGCAGCGAGGCTCCAGGATAGATTAATCTGTGAAGTCACTACCCCGTTGATGTTCTGGCTCATGCTGCTCTGGAAAGGACCAGAGCCTTCGAAATCTTTAAAGTTTGGAGGCGTATAAGAATTAGCATTGACTTTTATTACAAGAACAAATTCGAAAGGAACGCCTACCTGAACTTTTTTGGAGCTTACTTGTGTGTAAACTTCCTGCGCGAAATAAAAACCAGCCAATAGAACAAATACTATCGAGAGTAATATTCTATTTGATCGTGTTTTCATTTATGGATTTAAGTTAGTTAAATTTTGAGCGATGAATTTCTTTTTTGATTTTTTTAACGCTTACCAGTCCTTCTCAACTGTTGTATTGGATGGATCGTCCTGTTTTTGTTTACGGCGCTCCTGTAATTTTTTTTCATCGTGCATCAGGGCCTTTAGCATTTGTTCCGCCTGATCTTTGTTCATGTCACTTTTCTTTCCGGAGTTTTTATCCTTATCTTTTTTGTCTTCTTCTTTAGGGTTGCTGCTGCCTCCACCACCTTTTTTATCTTTTGGAATATGTTTTAACGCGTAGGCTAAATTGTATCGTGTTTCTTCGTCCTTAGGATTGAACTTAAGCGATTTTTTATAAGCATCAACAGCATTCTGCCATTCTTTTTGTTGCATGTAGCAATTGCCAATGTTGTGCCATGCCTGATGGAGAGTGTCTTTATTTGAAACAGAATTGGCAACCTGGGCAAAACTCTGAGCGGCTTCTCCGAACATTAAATTGGCAAGCGAATCAGGGGTTACTTTTTTTCCTCCCTGGATAAAATTCTCTTTGCTGTTGCGTACTTCAAAGGCACTTTTATAAATAGAGTTTCCAAGATTAAAATGCGCTTTCGCGTTAGATGGATTTTTCTTTAACGCGTTCCTGTAATATTCGGCCGATTGAGGAACTTTCCCGCTATGATAATATTTGTTCCCGTCGTAGATGTTCTCAGCGTCTTCCTGCGCTTTTAAACCAAACGCTGCAATAAAGAAGGCAAAGAAAAAATATAATTTATTTAGCGTCATTGTTAAACAGGTTTAATTTTTTATACCACTCACTCAAACGCTCGCTGATTAAAAACTCGATGAAGAAAAGTACGAGCGCCAAGCCAATGAACCATTGGAACTGATCCTCGTAATCAGTATACATTTTTTCTTCGAGCTGTGCTTTATCCAGTTGATTGATCTTATTTAATACTGCTCCTAAACCAACATCGGCTTTGCTTGCCTGTACATAAACGCCATTGGCTTTTCCTGCAATGGTTTTGAGGAGATCGGAATTTAATTTTGTTATGACAGTTTGCCCGTTCTTGTCTTTTCGGTAACCTTTATCCACGCCATTTTCAATAAGAGGAATAGGAACTCCCTGTTCAGAACCAATACCGATAGTGTTGATCATGATACCTTTTTTACCGGCAATTTCGGCAGCTTCCACAGCTTCTGATTCATGATTTTCACCATCTGTAATCAGGATGATGGCTTTGTTTTTTCCAAGGTCGTTACTGAACGATTCACTTGCTTTATTAATAGCGGCTTCAATATTTGTTCCCTGAACAGGAACCATTCCTGTTTGAATGGATTCAAGGAATATTTTAGCAGCGCCGTAATCGGTGGTGATGGGTAATTGCACATAAGCTTCACCAGCGAAAATGATAAGTCCAAGACGATCGCCTTCAAGACTATTGATCATTTTTTCCAACGCGAGTTTGGCAGCAGTAAGACGATTAGGCTCGAGGTCTTTCGCCAGCATAGAATTACTTACGTCGATACAAACAATGATGTCGGCGCCTTCGCGTTTTACTTCCGTAAGTTTACTCCCGGTTTGTAAATTACACAAGGCAAGTATTAGGCTTGAAAAAGCCACAGAGAAAATAATGACCTTAATAATTCTTTTACGTTTGGCGGAGTAGGGCGTGAGTTGTTTAATGAGTTCAGGGTTCCCAAGTTTCTTCAGTTTCTTTTTTCTACTGTAGAAATATAAAAGCACAAGCACCATCATCAGCGGCAAAGCGCAGAACGCGTAAAAATAAATATGATGTTCGAACTTAAACATTATGGCACAGCTCTGAAAACAGTGAAACGTAAAACAAATTCA
Organism: Bacteroidota bacterium; assembly: GCA_021323535.1. Classification (GTDB taxonomy): domain Bacteria; phylum Bacteroidota; class Bacteroidia; order B-17B0; family Aurantibacillaceae; genus Aurantibacillus. Next base: position 37,976 of record JAJONO010000047.1, on the reverse strand, counting down.
AGTAATAATAAAATAGCGGCGGTAATCGCCAGTGGTAAAAAATGTTCTGCTTTATTAGTGAAGCTTTTTTCACTGATAATAGTTTTTTCCAGCTTGTCGATTTCTTTACAGATGTTTTTTAAACTTTCGGTATTGGTAGCCCTGAAATATTTTCCGCCTGTCATATCCGCAATGTCTGTCATTACTTTCTCATCGATTTCCACATCCACGTAATCGTATTCGTATTCGCCCTGCGCGTATATCGCAACAGGCTGTAACGCTTTTCCTCTAGAACCTGTTCCAATACAATACACACGGACATCGAATGTTTTTGCAAGTTCTCCGGCGGTCATTGGCGCAATTTCACCGGCATTGTTAACACCATCGGAAATTAAAATAACAACTTTGCTTTTAGCTTTACTTTCTTTGATACGCGCCACCGCAGTTGCTAATCCAAGTCCGATGGCAGTTCCCTGGTCAAGCGATCCGGCTTTGATCTGTGGGAACATGTTCTTTAATACTTTATGGTCGCTGGTAAGAGGGCATTGGGTAAAAGCTACGCCGCCAAAGGTTACGAGACCTATGCGATCGTTAGGGCGGGCATCAATAAAATCCTGAACTACTTTTTTCGCAACTTCCATACGGTTAGGCTTAAAATCTTTTGCAAGCATGGAAAGCGATAAGTCCAGGCTTACCACAATATCAATACCTTCTGTTTTACTGTCTTTCCAGCTGCTGCGTGATTGCGGACGGGCAAGAGCGGCGATCATAAACGCGAAGGCGAGAATACGAAGAACAAATAAACTGTGGCGGAATTTTGCCCTCATCGACGTTTTAATTCCTTTAAATAAAGTGAAAGATGAGAAATTCACTTCACCTTCCAGTTTTTTTACGCGCCAGATGTACCAGCCAATCATTACCGGAAGAACCAGCATCAACCAGAACCAATGCTTTTCGGCAAACTGTATGTCTTCAAAGTAATCTAACATTATGCAGGAGGATTGGTTTTATCGGTTTCGGTTTCAGGAAGAGTTACAACTTCTTCGCGTTTGGTTCCATTCACAAAATCAAAAGCGTTCTGAAGTGTGAATATGTTTTCACTCTCAATAGGCATCATTTTCGCGAATTTTACAAGATCGGATAACTGTAACAATTGTTGTAATTTATTTTTACTTTCAGGATCAACTACCTGTGTTCTGAAAGCAGTCATGATCTCATCAGTTGTACTTTCAAGAGCCATTACGCTGTAACGTTCTTCAATGTATAAACGAATGGTGTCAGAGATGGATGAATAATATTCTTTAATTTTCCCTTCCTTCCAGACGGCATCGGCCTTAATTTTTTCAAGAGAAGCAAGAGCGGTGATATGTGCAGGAATTTTTGGTTTCTCGGGCTCCATCACTTTGTTCATGTTCCGTTTTGTGAAATAACGTGTAATGAGAATAATGGCGAGAATGGCAACGATGATTCCGCTTCCAATATAAATTTCGGTGAGATACCATTTCCAGTTGAAAGGCTCATTGAAGATGGGTTTAATGTCTTTTGTTTTTGTAATGCTCGTATCGGTTGGAACGGTGTGAACCTCAAGAATGAGCGTTTGGGTTGAAAGAATATTGTTGGTGTCGTTATTCACTGTGAACTTAAATCCTGGAATAGCAAAATACCCACTATCATAGGCGCTGATAAAAACCTGTTGATGGTACTGAATTCCCGATGGAACATTTTTATCGGGAATAGTTGTATCGATGGCGCTTTTCGAAATAACCTCGACTTTTCCGGTGATAGTATCGGCAATATTTGGCCAGTCGATTTTAAAGTCTTTCTGGTTGCCGTTGTAATTCAGGTAAAGATCCAGTTTTACCTGCTCGCCAATGCGAATCTTTGATGTGTCCAGAACAGCGTTGACTCTTATCTCCTGCGAAAAAAAAGATTTCGCGAAAAATAAAATAATGAGGAAGGATATGTAGCGGAGATGCTTCAAATTAACGGTTCTTGAATAAGTTCATTAAAGGTTTGATGTAACTTTCGTGTGTAAGAATTTTTGTAGCGTCAATTCCGCTGCGATTAAAAATATCTTTTAGCTCATCTTCAAATTTAAGGTGATTAACAGCAAACTGTTTCCGGAAAGATTTATCGCTGGTGTTTACCCATATCATTTTGCCGGTTTCGTTATCGCGTAATTTAATAAGGCCAACATCCGGAAGTTCGTGTTCGGTCTTGTCAATTATCCTTAATGCAACAACATCATGTTTTTTATTCGCTATCTTAAGAGCGTCGCGATAATTAGTATCGGCATAAAAGTCACTGATTAAAAATACAACGCTTCGTTTTTTAATAACGTTGGTCATGTATTTGAGTGCAACTTCAAGGTTGGTTTGTTTATTGTCAGGTTTGAATTCAATAAGCTCGCGGATAATTCTCAGAATGTGAGATTTTCCTTTTTTAGGCGGAATAAATTTTTCGATCTTATCACTGAAAAAGATCACACCGATCTTGTCGTTATTCTGAGAAGCTGAGAAAGCAACTACGGCACAAAGTTCTGTCACCAGGTCTTGCTTGAATTGCGAATGCGTTCCGAACAAACCACTCGCGCTTACATCAACCAGAAGAACTACGCTTAGTTCACGTTCTTCTTCAAAAACTTTTACGAACGGAGAATTAAATCTGGCTGTTACGTTCCAGTCAATGGTTCGTACATCATCACCTGGTGTATATTCGCGTACCTCAGAAAAAGCCATGCCACGGCCCTTGAAGGCGCTATGGTACTCGCCCGAAAAGATCTGGCTGCTTAAGCCACGTGTCTTAATTTCGATCTTGCGAACTTTTTTTAATAGCTCAGAGGTTTCCACTTAGGTTAGTTTTTAGTTATGAGTGTTTAGTTTTAAGTAATACAATTATTAAAAACTAATAATTAAACACTAATCACTGTTATGGTACTTCAACAGTATTTAAAATTTCAGTAACGATATGTTCCGAAGTGATATTCTCAGCTTCAGCTTCGTAGGTTAAACCAACACGATGTCTCATAACGTCAAGACAAATAGCGCGGACATCTTCAGGAATTACATAGCCCCGACGTTTGATGAACGCGTAAGCCTTTGCAGCTAAAGCCAGGTTAATACTTGCGCGAGGCGACCCGCCATAAGAAATCAAGCCTTCAAATTTCTGCAGCTTGTGTTCTTTCGGAAAACGTGAAGCGAATACAATGTCAACAATGTAACGTTCGATTTTTTCGTCCATGTAAACATCTTTCACAACAGCTCTTGCTTTCACGATATCATCTGGCTTAAGAATACTGTTTGGAGTTGGCATTCCATTCGGACCAATGTTTGATGTGATGATCTTGCGTTCATCTTCTTTCGTTGGATAACCGATCACGACCTTAAGCATGAAACGGTCCATCTGCGCTTCCGGCAGCGGATATGTTCCTTCCTGTTCAACCGGATTTTGGGTAGCGAGAACAAGAAATGGATTTGGTAATTTGAATGTTTGGTCGCCAATGGTAACTTGTTTTTCCTGCATGGCTTCAAGAAGTGCCGACTGAACTTTTGCCGGGGCACGGTTAATCTCGTCAGCTAATACAAAGTTGGCGAAAATAGGTCCTTTACGGATCGAGAATTGTTCCTGTTTCTGGTTATAGATCTGTGTTCCTATAACGTCGGCAGGTAAAAGATCGGGGGTAAACTGAACGCGGCTGAATTGTCCGTCAACGCACTTAGCGAGTGTATTGATCGCTAAGGTTTTTGCGAGTCCTGGAACACCTTCCAGGAGAATGTGCCCATTACTGAGAAGCCCTATCAACAGGCGCTCCACCATCGTTTTCTGACCAACAATCACTTTGTCCATTTCAACAGTGAGCATGTCAACAAAGGCACTTTCACGTTGAATACGTTCGTTAATTTCTTTAATATCTACCATAAGAATTTTTTGAAAGAATAGCGGTAAAGATAGTGACGGCGAGGGTTTTAGGACTTTAACAAGTAGTTAAAATTTGTTAAGGGAAAGCCTTAAAAAGACTTAATAAAACAATAAAAAAGTTGTACAATTTTTTACAAAAACTTCAGAATTTTATCTGTAGTCTTAGATTGAGCTGGCGGTTAGTGAGATAATTCGGAATTGCGTAACGATTGCCCGTCACATCCTGTATCCACGTATAAGACACAGTATTTTGTATCTGTAGCAGGTTAAATACTTCAAGGAATATCCACATTTCACGAATATTACTGAAAAAATTTTTTGTTTTAATTTCCCTGTTTTCTTTAATAGCATTATAAGCAAAACCCGCGTCAACTCTTCTGTACGGAGGCATTCTTAAAAGCTGTTGCCAACGAAGGTGAGTTGGTGGCCCGAATGGTAATCCGCTTCCGAACTGAAGATTGAGGTTGAATTTAAATTGTGGTTTTTTTGGCAGGTAATCCTGGAAAAATAAACCGAAAGTAACGAGCTGGTCAGTTGGACGCGGAATGTGTCCCGGATCAACCTGAACACTGTCGGTTTTCACCTGGTCAAATGTGTACCCTTTAATGATCTCTTCCTGGTCCTTGTTATAATAAACGTAATGAATGTTGTCCTTCGAATATTCATACGTTCTCAGAAAGCCAATACTGGCCCAGCTTTCAACCCCTTTTACGAATTCGCCATTGATGCGGATGTCGGTTCCTGCGGCATAACCATCAGAATTGTTATTTGCGAAATAACGTATCCTCACGTTATCTACTTCATAGGTCACAAGATCGTTCAGGTGTTTGTAATACCCGGCCATAATAAGTTTAAACGGACGATTCCACATTTTAAAGATATAATCCCCCGAAAATACTATATGAATGGAACGTTGTGCTTTTACATTCTTGTTGATCTGGCCATCAATACCCCTCAATTCGCGATAAAACGGTGGCTGGTAATATAATCCGCCACTGAGCTTGAAGAGCCAGTCGGTTTTCCAGTTTGGTCTGTAAGCAATAGTGACACGTGGAGAAAAAACGAATTGCTGATTCACGGTCCAGTAATTTCCACGTATGCCGGCAGTGAAACTAAGATCAGAGGAGTCTCTTAAAAGCTTATCAATACTGTACTGAGCGTAGCCCTGAATTCTTGAGCTCGGTAAACTGATCTTTGTTTTGTAAACGTCGTTAAGTTCAATTTTATCGGCGCTCCATGGTACAAAGTATCCTGCGGAGTCAATAGCTTTCCACTCGCTGAGTTTGTCTTCAATCTGCTCCATCTGGTAACGCGCGCCCCATTTAAAGTCGCTACCTTCGTGAATAATTCGTATTCCTTTATGTTCGATGTTGTAAACATTGGCCGTTAAATAATTTCTTCCGTTGTTGATGAAGGTTCCGATACCGCGGTTAAACGCCACCTGCCCGAAGTTTGGTTTTCCAAGATCTGCTTCTAACTGATCAATGTAATATTGACCTTGTATCGTGTAAATTTCTTCTTCATTGGCACGATAAGCTGAAGTAATTAATTTGAGTTTTGTTTTTGCATCGGGTTTAAATGTGGTAGATAAGCCACCCATGAATGTGGTGTACTGCATGAGTTCCTGTCCGTCGAAATAAACTCTGAATCTTAACGCGTTGTTCACTGTTCCGAAATTTGTTTCACGGTTGGTTGGAATAACGAGGTATTTATTATTAGCAATGTTCCCAAGAAATTCCACTTTCCATTTCGCGTTTATATCAAAGGTGAGAAAGGTTTGAACATCGAGTGCGCTCGGGCGGTATTCACCTTTTGTATCCAGGCTCTTCAACAGGTAAACATTACTGCGATAGCGGGTTCCTATGCTCCACGCAAGAAGACGGTTCTTTGAAATTCCTTCTACCTGAACATTCCCTCCAAGGAAACTTGCCGAAGCACTTCCTTCAAATTTCATAGGTTTCCGATACGTAATGTCAAGTACGCTGCTGAGTTTATCTCCGTACTTAGCTTCAAATCCTCCCGCGGAAAAATTGATACTTTGAACCATACTTGGATTCGCGAAGCTGAAACCTTCCTGTTGCCCGCTACGAACCAGGAACGGACGATACACTTCAATGTCGTTCACATAAACAAGGTTCTCATCAAAATTTCCTCCACGCACACTGTAGCCGCTGCTTAACTCGTTGTTACTGCTAACACCGATACCTGTCGTTTTTAATAGATCTTCAATATTACCTGTTGGAGAAGGGAGCTGCGTATATACTTTAGGATCCAGTGGAGTGATTGGATCGGGATTTCTGTCAATAAAGACGACTTCATCCAAAGCATTTTTAAATTTCATTTTCGGTGAGAACGTGAGCGCCTGACCGGGTTTAGCATTAACAGTATAAATAAGTTGTTCAAAGCTACTATTAAAGAAAATAAGTGTCTGAGGTTTTCCTGCATCAATAACAATTGAATATGCGCCATTCACATCGGTATTAGTCATGTAAGTGGGATTTTCTTTTACGCCGATGGTTACATCCGGAACAGGATCGTTGTCAATTCCTCTCACAACCCCTGAAACCGTTGCTGTTTGCGAAATGGCAGCAAATGAACCCAATAATAGCAGGAGGAGAAAATATTTGAAAGGTGTTTTCAGAGTTAAACAGATAACGAATATACTGAGATATTATTACCTGAAAAAGGAATTATTTTAAACTCATTTTGTTATTGACAACAGCCGCATTATGCGTCTGTATAAATGCCTTGAATTGCCTGCTAAGCTTCGTTTCCAGCTGAGGATACTTACCCATTAGGTTTTTCCCGAGCACGCTGTCGCGTTTAAAATTATGAACCGAACGTATTTCGTTGTTATTAAAAGAGAGCAATAAACTGTCGGCCACAAGCATGAGATTACCGTTGATATAATAATAACAGTTGTTGTTTTGTTTACGCATGTAACTTTGTCCGAACGCGAAAAACGATTTGTTGTAATGGAGATAATCAAGCACGCTTGGCACAATGTCAATCTGCGAGAACGAACGCTGGTCTTCTCCTGTTAAAGAATCGGAAGGTGAATAAAAAAAGATGGGAATACATTGTTGTCCTGCTATGTTCTTATAAAATGGATGGTCAGAAAGACTCGTATGATCGGCTACAAGAACGAACAGCGTATTTTTATACCACGGCGTTTTTTGTGCCGATTCAAAGAATTTTCTAAGTGAAAGATCGGTGTAGGCAATAGAAGCGGAGTTCTCTAAGGTGCCTTTTGGGAATTTGCCTTTGTATTTGTCAGGAACAAAATACGGATGATGTGAGCTTAAGGTGAAGATAGATGAATGAAAAGGTTCTTTTAACTCGCTCATTTTTTTTACTGTGTACTGAAGATAAGGTTCGTCCCAGATACCCCAGAAGCCATCGAAGTCGTCGTCGTTGTTATATTCGTTTCTTCCAAAATAATTCTGATAACCGGCCATTCTTGCATACGAATCAAAATTCATGGTGCCGTTAATTCCGCCGTGAAAAAACGCTGTGCTGTATCCTTCCTTTCCAAGAATAGAAGCTAAAGAAGATTGTACGTTGCCTGAATAGGAAGAGTTGATGTAGGGATTCTCCATTAAATGCGGAAGCCCTGAAAGGATGGCCGGGATCCCTTCAATGGACTTTGATCCGTTGGCGAAAGAATTACTGAAAACAAAACAATGTTTTGCAAGGCTGTCGAGAAAGGGGGTGTAGCTCACCCCGGCTTTTCCTCCGGCGGTGTATTCTTTGGCATAACTTTCCAGAATAAGAATCACCACATTTTTTTTCGCGAAGGGAAGTGTGTCCCTCTTTTTGTATACCGGGTTGTACAATGCCCGCAGTTCGGTGTCGTTAAAGAATTTATACTCTTTCAGTTCTTTTTTGTCGAGCGATTTTACCAATGTAAAAGTTGTATTCAGAACCAACGGCACTTCTGAAGGCGCGGCATAAATTCCGGCGTCGATAATATCAATGGGGTTACGTCCAAATCCCCCACGTATTCCTAAGAATGTGAGTCCGCAGGCGAGGATAAAAATTCCGGCAATAGTCAGTTTTGATTTTAAGGAAGTTAAAAGGGCAGGTGGGCTTTCGACTTTAATTCTTTTATAGAGCCAGATTAAAAGTATAACTAATAAAATATAAATTGCAAGCACCCACCAGAAGTCGCGGATGTATTGTGGTAAGAGTTTGCCTATGTCGGTTTGTCCGCCCACCTGGTTAAACAGATCGGCGCCGGAGCGTTTCTTAATAAAAGGAAAATAAGCGAAGTCGACACAATTCGGCAAAAGAAAAACAGAATTAAGAATAATGAACAGATATTTCAGAAATTTCTGATAAGCCTTTCCGTAAAATTGTTTTACAGGAAGAAGAGAGAAGATGATGAATAATACATTTACAGCACAGATCGCGAACGTATCAAAGCGAAGACCGAAAAAGCAATCGCTTAAAAAACTTCCGAAAGTAACTTCAGAAAACATGTCGCGGTTGCAGAACCAGAATAAAAGCCGACAGATAAAATACAGCAAATACAGAATGGACAAGCGTTTTGCTAAAATTTTTAACTGGTATAAATAAGTTTGTCTCACCCCAAAATCAATAAATTAGTACTTTAGTGAACCCTTGGCCACAAATATAAAAGAAGATATTCATCAGATCTTAAAAAAGTATTGGGGATACGATTCATTTCGTCCGCTCCAGGAAGATATTATTACGTCAGTTCTTGCTGGAAAAGACACATTGGCTCTTCTTCCAACGGGTGGCGGAAAATCGCTCTGCTTTCAGGTTCCGGGATTAGTGCTGGGTGGTACATGCCTCGTTATTTCGCCTTTGGTGGCGCTTATGAACGATCAGGTTCAGAATCTCAAAAAGAGAGGTATTTCGGCGGTGGCTATTACCTCTGCCATGAATTTCCGTGAGATTGAAATTGCTCTGAGCAACGCGGCTCTAGGGCATGTTCAGTTTTTATATGTTTCTCCTGAACGGTTGCAGAACGAAGATTTTAAAAAGAAGTTGAGTTACCTGCCCGTAACTATGATTGCCGTGGATGAGGCACATTGTATATCGCAATGGGGATATGATTTCAGGCCGAGTTATATGAAGATCGCTGAGCTGCGTTCTTATTTTAATAAAGTCTCCATCATTGCTTTGACTGCAAGCGCTACAAAGCCCGTGATTGAAGATATACAGGTGCGACTGGAGTTTAAGGATGCGAACGTGTTCAGGCAATCCTTTGCAAGAAAAAATCTGCGATACGTTGTACAACTTGAAGAAAATAAACTGGAACGTTTGTTCAAATTGATTGGGAACATTGGCGGATCGGGGGTGGTGTACGTTAGAAACAGGAAGAAAACGGAGGAAGTGGCGAAGCTTTTACGTCAGAATAAAATTTCTGCTTTATCGTATCATGCGGGTTTGAAGTACGACGACCGTCAGAACATTCAGCAACAATGGATTGATAATAAGGTACAGGTTATCTGTGCTACGAACGCCTTCGGAATGGGCATTGATAAACCTGATGTGCGATGGGTGGTTCATCTCGATCTTCCCGAAACACTCGAAGCTTATTTCCAGGAAGCGGGCAGGGGCGGACGTGATGGAAAAACAGCTTACGCCGCGGTTTTCTTCTCGAAGGCTGATCAGCAACGGCTACTCGATAATTTCAAATATGCTTTTCCTGAAATTGAATATATCAAACGAACATACCAGGCTATCAGTAATTACTACCAGGTGGCGGTGAGTTCAGGGCAAGGATGGAGTTTTGATTTTGACATTGATAAAGTGAGCAATAGTTATAATCTTCAGCCGGTACTGGTTTACAACAGTATTAAATTTCTGGAGAAAGATAATTACCTGTCGCTGCTTGATACAGGTTTCGAGCCCGCGAAAGTAATGATGCTGGCTTCAAAGGAAGATGTTTATGAGTTTCAGGTAAGGAATTCAAAATACGAACCTCTGATAAAAACACTACTTCGGAGTTATGGCGGACTTTATGAAAATTATGTTTTCGTCAATGAAAAAGATCTTGCCTACAGGGTAAAAACGAATACGCCTACCATTATCGAGTATTTACAGTTCCTGGATAAACAGAAACTCATCACGTATGTTCCTCAAAGCACTTTACCGAAATTAATTTTTTTACAGGATAGAGTCGATGCGAAATTCCTGGAGTTCAATCCTGAAAATTATCACAAGCTTAAAGAGTTATATCTCGAAAAAATAAATGCTGTTATCGATTACACCAATAACGACAAGCTTTGCAGACAGGTTCAGCTTTTAATGTATTTCAACGAGCATAACTATTCCGATTGCGGATACTGTGATGTTTGTCTCTCCAAAAAACCCAAAGGCTTTGAAAAGGTTAAGAAGAAAATTAAAGATGTTGTCAAAAACAAACCAATGTCATTACTGGATCTGAAAGAAGAAATGAAAAGTACCAATGATGAAGTCTGGGTAAAAGCCTTTAATGAATTGGTGGATGATGGGAATCTGAAAGAAGAAGAAGGAATTTTTTATTTAGTCCAGTAAGAACTTCGCCGTTTTTGTCCCGTTTTCGGTCTTAATGTTATAAAGGTAAACACCTTTTGGAAGTTCAGATAAATTCACGTTTTTGTCAGCATTATGTTCAAGGTTTACGGACAATACTTTTCTGCCTGTTAAAGCAAAAATTTCTACTGTCGCATTGTCGTTGGTTTCCACCATTAGCTTTTTATTGTTCACATAAGCATGGATTCCTGATGAAGAGCTCTGTGATTCTTTAATGCCATTGGCAAGAGTGTAATAAACTGTAATGGTTGCGCCGTTCTGGAAAGTAAAATCGGATGGAGCTGCGGAAGCATTGAGCTTAAAATTAAATCCGAAGGCAGGCGAGTTAATTTCATTGGCGGTCCAGTACGCCCCCCAGGTATCGGTAGGTCCGCCATAGGTAAGTATCCCGGAGCCTGCAGGAATAAAATTTCCGGGCGAAGGCGCTTTGTCCTGGATTGGCATAATACTAGGACTCATAATAGTTACAAGGGCCTCTTTAAGTGTGTTTGCCGGAGTATTATTCATAGCATAAACAAAATTAACTTTAATGCCGTCCACAACAGCGTTTGCGGGAATATTGAATTTATAATCGTTGAACATAACACGCTTTGAATCGCCTGTTACCGAAAAGCTAACCGTTGGCATGTATTGCGTGGTAAGGTCCCATACAGCGCCGGGGCAACCACAAATAGTGGCATAGGCAGTGTTTTTGGAAACTGATAATTGCGCTGTTAGAGTATTAACAACAGTTAAAAGCAAAGCAAAAACGAATGGTTTGATAAAGGTATATTTCATGACTTTTCTTACTTAAAGTTAGCAAAAACCATACCATTCTGCAAATGTTACAGAAGGCGCTTAATAACCCTTAAAGTATGTGAATATTTTTTGGTATCGGTGTTAAAAATGCCGTAATGGTCAAACTTATCAATACGAACCGATCCACTTGCGTGAATGATGCGTTCATGATCAAGAAGAATGCCAACGTGAACGATTTTACCTTCTTCATTATCAAAAAATGCAAGATCTCCTGCTTCTGCTTCTTCCACAAAATTGAGAGGGGAACCCAGTTCCACTTGTTGGGCCGCGTCGCGCGGAAGCTGATGTCCGTTGAGTTTATATACGAGTTGTGTAAAGCCACTGCAATCAATACCCAAAGGGTTTTTTCCTCCCCAGAGATACGGTGCGCTTAAGAATAGAAAAGCGGTTGAAATAATAGGTTTTGCCGTTCGTTTTTCAGAGCCGTCGCAGGTTTGTCCTTCAAAAATAAATTCAAGATTATCGAAACTCATTTTTGATGAACTGAAAAAGGGAAGTCTTGATCCTATTGTAACAGGAAAACTGTTGCCGGTAGTTTTATTGGTTATTACCTGTATGAGCTCCGAGCTGTAGATGGGCGCATGCTTCTGAAGCTGGTTGAAGATTGTTTCAGGAATACGATGATGCTGTTTAATGTTGACCCAGCATTCGTAATTGTCGCAGGCTATTTTGATCTTCGCCCATCCTTCGGTGATTTCAAGAACCGTGTAGTGTTCACCAAACAAAAGCTGGGTCACCATTTCGGATGTGTTGGCAGGTTCTTTCCTGCAGGGAACCACGCTTAATAAACAAATGCCGTGTTGCATGAGGCGTAAAAATACAAAATTGTATGAATTTTGCTACCTGTTAAACGATAACAGTTTAATAAGGTTGCTGTAATCCCGGTAGTACAAATCCTGAACCAGTTGCCTGATCTGTTATCATTGAGTGTTTTGGGAGATAAAATACCCCTTTTTTATTTGCGATAAAATTAAATTATGCCTAAATTTAGTTGCTGTAAATGAATCAGGACACTAAAGACGCGGTAAATAAGATTCTGACGGAATATCTGGAGAAAAACAAGCACAGGAAGACATCAGAACGCTTTGCCATTTTGAACGAAATATATTCTCACGACGGGCACTTTGATATTGAGCAGTTGTATCTGATGATGAAAAATAAAAAATACAGGGTGAGCAGGGCAACATTATATAACAATATTGAAATCCTTATGGATGCCGGTCTGGTGATCAAACACCAGTTTGGGAAGAACATGGCCCAGTTCGAGAAAGCCTACAAATACAAACAACACGACCATCTTATCTGTACAGATTGTGAAAAGGTGTTCGAATTCTGTGATCCGCGAATCATGCAGATACAACGCACCGCAGAAAGCATGCTCAATTTTAATGTCATTCATCATTCACTCAACTTCTTTGCAAAATGCACCAATTTAAAAAACAAAGGTGTGTGTGAGCATAAAAAAAATTAATTATGGTTTTCGAATTCAACATCAACAAGCAAAATAATTACGCTGTAATACATTTATCAGGCGAGTTAATTGAAAAAGGACAGGCTTTTGGTCTTCTCGAAAATACGGAGGGGCTTGTAAAAGAGAACTGCAACAAGTGGGCCATTGACCTTGAGCAACTCAAGTACATGAACAGTAGCGGCCTTAATACACTTATACAGTTACTTACCAAAGCAAGAGTAGCGGGCGGTGAAGCCGTGCTTTACAGCATGAACAAGAAGATCAATGAACTGATCCTTATCACCAAACTTCATACGCTGTTTAAAGTTGCTAATTCAAAAGAAGATGCCTTGAAATTACTCGACGTGTAGGGTGTCAAACCAGGGACACGAATTTCGCTGATTCCACAAATCGGCAGTTATATCTTCTATAGATTTTTAATCTTAAATTTTTCTTTTTATTTTCTTTCGAGGTGAGCCAGATGTTTTTTGATCTCCTCCAGTGTCATTTTTTTCTGAACAAAGAAACGTTCCCGGTTATTTTTGAAAAGCGTTCCCGGAATGGCGCCGCTCCAATCAGTTGAGATCTTATTGATGTAATCGTTGCCGTTAATTTCATCGAGTAATACACATTCACTTAGTATTTTGTTTTTTTTGAGGAAAGGATCAACCTTCGTTTTCATGTCCTCTTTAAAATCAAGAGAAACCAATAACACTTTATAATTCTGGTGAAGGTCGCTGAGGCTGTCAAAGGCTGGAAGTTCTTTCACGCAAGGACCACACCAGGTGGCCCAGAAGTTAATGACCAGAGTTGTTTTGCTGGTGTCGATACGTTTTAAAAGATCGCCTATTTTATAAACGCTCACAACACTTTGTGATTTCGCTACAAAAACAAAGAACAGGCAACTAATTAAGATGTTTACTCTTGTATTCATATTCTTTCAATAATTTACGGATGTCTTGTTTTAACCTCACAATTTCAAGACTGTCGGTGCCATCATAAAATCCGCGGATGTGACTTTCCTTGTCAACCAAAGCAAAATTCTGTGTATGAACAAAATCTTCTTCGCCGCCATCGCCTTCATCAACACTTAGCAGATAACCTTTCCTGGCAAGATGATACAGTTGTTTTTTATCTCCTGTTACAAATAACCAGCGGCCATCATTTACGCCATGGGCATTAGCGTAGTCTTTCAGAACATGAACACTATCAGTCTCAGGATCCACGGTATGAGAGAGAAGCAGAAGATCGGGCTGATCTTTGAATTCCTTATAAACAGTAACAAGATGATCATTCATAACCGGACAAATACTTTGGCAGGTAGTAAAAAAATATTCCGTTACATAAATTTTAGCTTTGATTCTTTCCTTGTTTACTTTTTTTCCATCCTGATCTGTAAACTCAAAATCAGGAACAAGATGATAAACAGTGTCACTTGCATTCTGGTAATTCTTTGGTCCGAAGTAAGCCAGGTAATTTACAGGCGCTTCTTCTTTCTTAGACGTTAAAAACCACACAATAAAACCAACAGGGATTAGAATTAGCAGCCAATAATAATTAAATTTACCATTCATAATTGTTACAAAGGTAGTCACAAACCATTTAATCAATGTCAATTTTTAACAATAAAAAATCATCCCCCGAATTAGGTTTCGGAAATAAAAATTACAATAAGAACGTTCGGTTCATTAACCAGGATGGCCGCATCAACGTAAAACGTACCGGCCTTGGAAGGCTTGGTAATCTTGATATTTACCATTGGTTCATTACCATATCACTACCCAAACTGATCCTTGTTATCATTTTAGGTTATACCGTTATGAACTTTTTATTTGCCGGAACCTATTACCTTATAGGATGTGAAAATTTCGGGGGACTTGAAATGCAGACGGAGATGACCAAATTCATGTCATTGTTTTTTTTCAGCGCACAAACTTTAACAACGGTGGGATACGGACATGTTTATCCTACAGGAATAGCTGCCAGTTCGGTTTCGGCCATTGAATCACTGACTGGTTTACTTGGGTTTGCCCTGGCAACCGGCATATTATATGGGCGTTTTTCAAGACCAAAAGCCGATCTTCTTTACAGCAAAAATGCACTGATGGCTCCGTACATGGGAATTACAGGATTAATGTTCAGGATCACAAATAAAATGCAATACGAATTAATTGAATGTGAGGCAAGCGTTACCATTTCGTATAACGATCCTGAAACGAAAAAAAGAGAATTTGACCAGTTGAAACTCGAGATCAGTAAAATTAATTTTTTAACTCTGAGCTGGACCATCGTTCACCCGATCGATGATGAGAGTCCGATCAAAGGCTGGACTTTAAAGGATATGGAAGACAGAGATATGGAAATGATCATTCTCATGAAAGCCATCAACGACACGTTTTCTCAAACAGTTTATTCACGTTATTCTTACAAGGCGGATGAAATGATAGAGAAAGCTAAATTCAAGCCGTTGAAACAGGAAGCGACCAGAAATGGAAGAATAGTGATTTCAGTTGGAGATATTCATGAATACGATGCTGTTCAGGAAGTGTAAAATGTTGAAATGGGAATGTAAAATGGTGACTTGGCCCTTTTGAATTTTGACTTTGTAACTTTTGAATTCAAGGAGTTATTCCAATCGTTTTCTTATCACCTTACTCACATTGCCAAAAACCTGCCCGGGTGAAAATTTCCTCCAGTCAAACTCATCAAGTTCTCCTCCGTAAACGAAATAATAATCGAGATGGGCGTGTTTAAATTCCTTAAGAACGTGTTCCCTGAAATTCAGTAAAACCATCCAGCCTTCTTCGCCATTGTCGTCGAACCATTCTTCATAATAACTGTCATCGCTATAATGAAAATTGAGTACGTTTTCTCCAATGAGAATGTATTTATTGATCCCGAGAAGATTTAATTCATCAATAATATCGCGTTTAAGTAACATGATATCGTTATTAATGGCATCGTTCCATTCACCAATCAGTTCAATGATGGCGTACTTTTCGGTGTAGTCCACAAAAAGAATCTTGATGTACATGGTATCGCTGCCAATATCGTCCCATTGAGGATGCAGATAATAGTTGTAAATGGTGTTGCTGTATTCAAACTCGCTGTATTCACGACCATAGAAAGGCGATTCTACATCTTCCGAAGCAATGTAGAGGTGTCGCCAGTTATAGAAAGGTTCTATGGTGTGCATGTTACAAAATTAAGGCATAAAACACGATTTAAAAGAGAAAATATCGTAAAACACGGGCTTTCCGACGCTCTTTTTTACCGTTTCAATGTTTATAAAACTGCCGTAATGGTTCAAATATTTTTTTTTTATTCAGTATATTTGTTATCTTAAAAAAACAGGCCAGGAACCGCTCGCGAGAAAGGTTTCCCTTCAATTAAATCTGATGAAGACCGTAATAACCAGCTCCGACAAATCCTTCATAAATTTTGGAGAGTTGAAACGATACGGAAGTCTTTTCAGGTACCTCTCGCTTCGTGATGTTTTTGTTCGCTACAAACAAACCCGCATGGGATTTGCATGGAGCATTGTTCGTCCGGTTGTAAACATTCTAATTTTCGGGGCACTTCGTTTTTTGGTTGAGAAATCGAATAGTTTCATAGATAGTTTCATTCTTGTTTCTACAGGAATTGTTTTCTGGCAACTTTTGTCAACTACTATTACCGATGTGAGCAATTCCCTGTCGGCAAATTCAAATATTCTTACAAAAGTATATTTTCCAAAACTGCTTCTTCCTTTGTCAGGTATACTTGTTTGCCTTGTTGATTTTCTTATCGCCTTCGTCATCTTCTTCGTCCTGTTTCTTATCTTCAAAGGAATGCCACCGTGGCAGATTGTGTTTCTTCCCCTTGTTATTATTTATGGATTGGTGTTTTGTTTTAGTCTCGGATTAATTTCAGCAACGGCTTCTGTTAAATACCGCGATATTAAATTCATTCTTCCTTTTCTCATTCAGATTTTGTTTTATGCGTCCCCGGTTTTCCTGAGTTCAGATTTTGTTCTGGGATTAAATATGCCTGAGTGGTTTAAAGTTATTTACCAGGCAAATCCTCTTGTGTTTATTCTCAATGCTTTTAAATATTGTTTTACCGGTACGTTCGAAAGTTTTAATATGGTATACGCAGCAAGTTCTGTTGTGTTTACTTTGGTGATGCTTTTTATTTCAATAAAATACTTTTTCAATTTCGAAAAATCCTTTGCCGATTATATTTAATTTATGAGCCAGGTCGCTATTAAAGTTGAAAAAATAAGTAAGAAGTATAGAATTCTTCACAAACAGAAGAACTCCAACGACTCTTTGCTTTCAGCTTTTGCGGGCGGATTAAAAAACATGTTCAAAGCAGAAGGCGGACAAACAGAAGAAGAGTTCTGGGCGCTTCGTGATATCAGTTTTGAAGTTAATCATGGCGATCGTGTTGGCATCATTGGAAGAAATGGAGCGGGAAAATCCACACTCTTGAAAATTCTGAGCCGTATCGTAAAACCAAGCAGCGGCCGAATCGAGTATTACGGAAGAATGGCGAGCTTACTTGAAGTAGGCACAGGATTTCATGGTGATTTAACCGGACGTGAAAATATTTATCTCAACGGTTCTATTCTTGGGATGAGCAAAAAAGAGATCGATTCACAGTTCGACGAGATCGTTGCTTTCAGTGAAGTGGAACAGTTTCTGGATACACCCGTGAAACGGTATTCTTCCGGAATGTATGTTCGTTTGGCTTTTGCAGTAGCGGCGCATTTAAATCCTGAAATTTTGATTGTAGACGAAGTTCTCGCCGTAGGAGATTCAGCTTTCCAGAAAAAATGTCTCGGTAAAATGAACGAGATCAGTCGCTCCCAGGGAAAAACAATTTTGTTTGTAAGTCATAATTTAGCGGCGATCCAGAATTTATGTAACAAAGCTTTTGTGCTTAACAAAGGAACGATCGGCTTTCCTTTATCAGATACCTCTTCTTGTATAAAGCATTATCTCAGCGAAGTGGTTAACATTTCACGCACTGCTATCAGCGATCGCTCGGATAGAATGGGTGAGGGCATGTTTCGTTTTACAAATGTGATCATGAAGGACGCAGCAGGTGCAGTAATGCATTCGGCGCAATGTGGAATGGATGTAACGTTTGAATTTCATTTTAAACTAACGAAGGAGCAGCTCACAAATTTCTCTATGGCCATGACCGTTTACACAGATGAAGGAAAAGAAATGTTCACTTTGTCGAATGCCATTAGCGGTTATAGCATTGATGTGCTTTCAGGAAACAATGTGCTTCAATGCAAGGTGAAGAAATTTCCTTTAGCTGACGGAAGTTATATCTGTAATCTCATTGCTTATAAAGATGGAATCATACAAGACTATCTCCAGGAGGCACTTTTGTTAAATGTTGAGGAAGGCGATTTTTATGGTACAGGCAGGGCGCTTCCACAGGATCATAAAGAATGTTTTTTAGTGGAGAATAAATGGTCGCTCAGCTGAAATTAAAAAATATCTTCACCGGATTTTCCCTTCTTGTTTCCGTGTGTACATTACTTACGCTTTTCTTTGCCGCCTGGTATTTTTCGGACAAAGGATTTGAGTTATCGGATGAAGCATTTTACGTTTATTTTTCGGATTACACACCAAAGTACGAATTCCTTCATACAAATTTTGGGATCCTCAATAACATGATTTGTTTTGGAAGTCCTACACTTATTCATTTAAGGACCGCAAAACTTTTATTACAGATTGCAGCAGCTTTATTTTTCTTTTTTGGCCTGAGAAGTTTTCTTCTTAATTCGGGAATAAAGCAAAGCCGGAGCACGTATGTTCTTGTCGCATTACTTTTGGTCATAAGTGTTTTTATCAATTACGATTATCTGCCAATGACCTTATCTTACAATTCATGGTCGCTGGTATTGTCGCTCCTGGCTTTCGGAGTATTGCTGATGGACTTTGGAATGACGGATAAATTTAAAATGATCATGTCGTCCGTTTTCTTCGGAATTATTTGTTTCGCCGCGTTCCTTTCCAAATTCCCAAACCTGTTTATTTTTCTGTTTTTATTTTTTGTGATTCATGTTTTTATCATCAGGCAAAAATTCCTGCTGCGTTCTCTAGGAGTTATTGGTGGAATAGCATTAGGGTATGTGTTTTTTGTAAATGATACGGGGCTTTTTAAACTCATTTGTTCTAATTACTATGATGCTATCTTCGGAATAAAACATATGTCGGGGCATTCGTACGCGAACGATTTTAATGACATCCGGAACGCGTTGGGAGGATGGCTCCTCATCGGGGTACAGCTGTTTGTTTTACTCTCTGCTTTTTATCTTCAGAAGATTTTTAGAAATTCAAATCTTTCCTTATCAATGTTTTTTGGCTTGATTGTTCTGAATTTTATTGCCGCTTCAAAATTTGTAAAAGGAAACAGCGTTGGCTTGCCAAACGATTTTCTTATGGAGATGATTTTTATTCTTAACACGTTTTATTATATTATTTACGTGAGGCAGGCAAAAGGACCTGATATTTTTAAAATGAAAAGGCCATTCGTAATTCTCACGGGTCTTCTTTTCGTGATGCCCTTCTTTTGCATGTTCGGCACTAATAATCCCTTCTATTATACAGCATCGCACTTTTTTATTTTTTTCGTAGGAGCTATGGTTTTATTGATCCTGCCGAATAAGAAAGATCCAACACTTATTTTATCTGTTCTGAGTTTGTTTCTCTGCGTAGGAATTACAATTTCTCTCTGGAACGGGGCTGTAAAAACACCATATCGCCAGGCTGATCTTACGGAAAAGAAATACAGATTCAGTTACGGACTTGCTCAGAATATTTATGAGAGTTATCCTGTTTTTTCAGATTATGTTTCAATTCATGAAATCATGAAGAAGTTAAATCCTTCTAAAGAACCTTTCTTTTCTTTTGCCACCACCATGGGTATTTCACAAATTGCTGAAGCACCTTTACAACCCGCTACCTGGGTTTCAGATAGTCCGGATCATGTTGCTTCCTGTGAATTTATTCTCAAAAAAGGGAAATTCTCCAATGAAGTAAAACTGTTAGTTATGCCAAAAAGACTGGCGGATCACGAAAAATTCATAAACCTTTTCAGAAAATTTAATGTTAATTTTAAAGACAATTATAAGCTCGAATACAGCTACAGATGTGCGTCAAATTCCGACACACTTTGTTTCTATAAAAAGCGGGAAGAATAAGAGACTAAACTATGTCAGGCAAAATTCGTTTTCTTAAAACCACAAGCAACTATCCGAATTACATTTCGGCGTTCATGAGGAAACATCCTGAAATGGAAACGCTTTCTTATAAAGACGCTCTTAAGAAATATCTTGAAGATTGTAATGCATGGGCCGATTTCTGGAAAATAAATCTTGAAGCCACAGGGAAATTTGAATGCACTGAGATCATTGATAATGTTGAATTGCTTCAGAAGAAATGGGCAAAAGAACATTCGGTTAAATACGATGAAACAAACTGGGCTAATGAAATTCTGTTAGAGCAAATAAAATTTTACAAACCTGATGTATTATTCATTGTTGATTTGTATAGCGATAACAGTCTGGCGAAAAACATACGTAAAGAAGTACCTTCTATTAAATTGATTTTGGGCTGGGATGGTATCCTCTGGCACAAACCTGAAACGTATACGGATGTAGATATCATTCTGACCTGTGTTCCTGAAACTGCTGAATTCTATCAATCAAAAGGTAAAAAAAGTTATTATCATAAGTTTGGTTTTGAAACAACGGTGCTGGATCGTTTGACAAAACTTCCGAAGCCCTACAATGTAAGTTTTACGGGATCGCTTGTGCTATCAAAGAATTATCATCTGGGAAGATTGAAATTAGTATCGGAACTAAGCCGTAAAGTGGATCTTAATATCTGGGCAAGTTCCCTGCCGGTCAACTCAAGCCTGTATGAATGGAGCCGTTTTAAGGAAATGGTTAAGGGTGGGGATTACCGTTTTAATTTTGACCTGCATCGTGTTGGTACAAGAAATAAAGGTGAAGTATTCGGACTCGATATGTTCAACGTGCTTTACAATTCAAAGATCGTTTTTAATACACACGGCGATAATTCGATCAAAACTGCTGCCAATATGAGAATGACGGAAGCAACCGGTGTAGGAAGTCTGTTGCTCACCGATTGGAAAGAAAACCTTCATCAGCTATTTGTACCTGATGAGGAAGTGGTGGCGTATAAATCGACCGCGGAAGCTGTGGATAAAATAAAAATGTTACTCAAAGATGAAACACTTCGCGCGAAGATTGCGAAGAAAGGACAGGAACGAACCTTCAGGGATTATTCCTACAGGCAAAGAATGGTTGAATTAGCAGATTTTTTGTATAATTACTTATAATAAATGGGATTGTTCTCGAAAATAAAACTGAAAGATATTCTGAATCCAAAACCGGTTTCTGATAAATTTGGATTTGATCGTGGACAACCCATCGACAGATATTATATTGAAAAATTCCTGAAGAAAAATTCTTCATTGATAAAAGGAGATGTTTTAGAAATCGCGGAGAGCACCTACACGAAAAAATTCGGAGCGAACGGACACACATCAAGAATTCTACACGCCGATAATTCCAATAACTCCGCCGACATCGTAGGAGATTTGTGTAATACTTCAACATTACCGGAAAACAGCGTGGATTGTTTTATCTGCACGCAAACCTTCAATTTCATATACAATTATTACGATGCGGTTAAAGGCGCACATTATTTGCTGAAACCTGGAGGGGCACTTCTTGCAACAGTAGCTTGCATGTCGCCCATTTCGAAATACGATGCTGATCGCTGGGGCGATTACTGGAGATTTACACCTCAGTCCTGTACTAAATTATTCGGCGAAATATTTGGTACGGATAAAATCGAAATTCTCCCAATGGGTAATTCAGCTGCAGCATCGTTATTCATGAAAGGATACGCGCAGGAAGATCTTGTCGGAGAAACAGAGCTGGATATCAATGACGAATTATTTCCACTCATAATCGGAATAAAAGCGGTGAAATGAACCTGAAAGTTTTTTTATATCATAAGAAAGAGGCCCTCAAAAGGTACATGGATCGTGAAAGAAACGGTTATTGCAATGTGCTGCTGTACCATCGTGTAAAGGACCTGAAAAGCGATCCCCAGCAGTTGTGCGTTGGTACTCATCGCTTCCAGCAACAACTTTCTTCTCTGAAAAAAGATCATGCTTTTTTAAGTATCGACGAATTCTGTGATATTATTACGAATAGGAAAAAATTTCCAAAAAATTCTTTACTGATCACTTTCGATGATGGTTATGCCGATAACTATGAAAACGCATTACCGGTTCTTGAAGCATTGGATCTGCAATCTGTTTTTTATATCGCCACCAAAACAATAAATACCGATTCTCTGTTCTGGTGGGATGAAGTGGATCTCGTTTTTAATTCAGAAGAAAATTCAGCAGGGTTAAATGATCTTGCAAAAAAATACAATCAGTCCGACAAAAAATCTTTTTATGGGTTTTATCTGGAGGCCTGTAAAATGGCTACTTCATTGGAAAGAAGAAATGATTTGTTGAGTGACTTGCGAAATTTCACAAAGCTTCCCAAAAATTTATTGCCGGATTACAAATCGCTTTCACTGGAACAATTAAAAAAACTGTCAGCTTCAAAGAACGCTGTGATAGGTGGACATACCATCAATCATCTGGCCCTAGGTTGTCTTTCTGAAAAAGATCAGCGATTTGAAATAACCGAATCTCTGAAGATTCTTTCAGAGATACTAAATAAAAAGATCACGCATTTTTCTTTTCCCTACGGAGAGAAAAAGCACTATAGCGACACTACAATAAATGTCTGTAAAGAACTTAAATTGCAAAGCGCTGCTGCGAATTATTATTATTATGTGAAACCATCTGATGATATTTATTCGTTTCCGCGTGTTGTTGTAAGAAATGATTCTGTCGATGTATTGAGAGATAAACTAAAACAGCTGGCCTCATGAAAGTAGTGCAGGTAAGTACCAGCGATATGGGAGGAGCAGGTATAGCGGCAAAGCGCCTGCATCTTGCTTTGTTGGAAAACGGAGTGGATTCTCATTTTCTGACACTGTTTCGTCTTGGAGGCGAAACAAAAAATCATTCGGTAATTCTCGATCAGGAAAAAGGAAGCCTCGAAAAGTTAAAGAGTCGGGTAAAAAATTCAGTACGATATAGAATGCCCTCATTGTTCAAAAATGAGCGGGAAGAGTTTTATAAATCAAAACCAAAAACATACGATCATTTCAGTTTTCCTGATTCGGATATTTCCCTTGAAGAAAATGAATTGATTAAAAGTGCTGACATTATTCACCTTCATTGGGTGTCTGATGGAATGCTGGACTATAAAAAATTCTTCAAAAAAGTAAAAAAGCCAATCGTATGGACTTTACACGATATGAACCCGTTCACAGGAGGCTGTCACCATGCCGATGAAAGTACTGGCTTTATGAACGATTGTTCTGTGTGTATACAAATTAAAGGAACTAAAGATGAAAGTCTTGCAGCAAAGAATCTGAAGATAAAAGAGAATGCTTTGAAGGAGATTGACGAAGAAAAATTCAGTATCGTTACACCTTCTTTCTGGCTTGGGGAGCTTGCGGCAAAAAGTAAAGTCATGGAAAGATTTAACCGGAAAGTAATTCCGAATATTATTCCTTCAGAAGTGTTTGGTAAAGCTGAAAGGCTTTCTGCAAGAAAAGAACTGAATGTTCCTGAAAATGCCGATGTTGTTTTGTTTGTGGCAAATGATGTCACTAATAAAAGAAAAGGAATTACAGAGTTAATAGACGCAATCAATTCTATGGAAAATGAAAATCTGTTCATTTGTACCGTAGGAAATAAAATAAAGGAAGAAGGTATCAATAAAAACATCAGTCAGTTCGGATTTGTAAATTCGGAGCAACAGATGGCAAAAATATATTCCGCGGCCAATGTCTTTGTACTACCATCTCATGCCGAAAATTTCCCTAACACGATTATAGAGGCCTTGTTTTCGGGACTTCCGGTTGCAGCCAGCAATGTTGGGGGGGTTCCGGAACAGATCAATTCCTCTAACGGCGTTTTGTTTCAGAAAGGAAACAGAAATGAATTAAAAACATCGATTCAAAAAATACTTGAGAATAAAAACAATTTTTCAGCTGAGAAAATAAAAGAAGACGCTAAGAAAAAGTATTCAAAAGATTTAATAGTAAACAAACATATTGAACTTTATAAAGGACTCCTCCATTAAGAATGATGAAAGTTTCTGTCATAAGCATAAATTTCAACAATAAAGATGGACTAAACAGAACCATTGAGTCGGTTCTGAATCAAACGTATTCAAACATTGAATATATTGTTATTGATGGGGGCTCAACGGACGGTAGTAAAAATACAATTGAAGAAAATGTTTCTAAAATCACCTATTCTGTTTCTGAGAAAGACAATGGTATCTATGACGCGATGAACAAGGGTATTCAAAAAGCCACCGGCGATTATCTTTTGTTTCTGAACTCGGGCGATACTTTGGCGGAAAGGAATACGATTGAAAAAGTTGTTCCCTTTTTAACCGGAACCGAAATCGTTTATGGCAATCTTAAAATCTCCGATAAAGGAACTATCACCGAAGGTTTTATGCCCGACGAATTAACGCTTGAACACATGGTGCGTGATACATTGTGGCACCCTGTTTCATTTATCAGGAAAGATTTATTTGAGCGTTTCGGACTCTACGAAACAATTTATAAGATATGTGGCGATTACGATTTTTTCTTCAAGACTGTTATTGCCAATAAAGTCACAACCAAACATATTAATCACTTTATAGCCGTTTTTGAATTGAATGGACTAAGCTCTGATCTGAAAAACGCGCCAATTATAAAAGAGGAGAAAGACAAAATCCAAAGAAAGTATATTTCCGAGGAAGAAATTAAAAAGGCAAAAACACCTGAGAAAAAAACAAACTTTTTTACAAAATGGTTTCGGTAATTATTCCAGCATATAACTATGGTCACTTCATTGCCGAGACAATTGATTCGCTTCTGGCTCAGACATACACTGACTTTGAAATTATCATTGTAGATAACGGATCTACGGACGAAACACAAACTGTCCTGAA
Source organism: Bacteroidota bacterium (assembly GCA_021323535.1). Lineage (GTDB taxonomy): Bacteria > Bacteroidota > Bacteroidia > B-17B0 > Aurantibacillaceae > Aurantibacillus. Next base: position 13,164 of record JAJONO010000047.1, on the reverse strand, counting down.
GAAATACAACGATAAAAGAATTATTTGTGTGAAGCAGGAAAATCATGGCGTTTCTCATGCGCGTAATACAGCGTTAAGAATGGCGAAAGGTGAGTACATCCTTTTTCTTGATGCAGACGATCTTATTGAAAAAAGAAAGCTGGAAACTTCCGTAGAATTCCTTGAGCAAAATCCGGACGTAGATATTGTTTATTCTGATATGCGTTATTTTAAATCCGGAAACAAGAACGAATTATTTTACGAATACCATTGTGAACCAAATGGAAAACCATGGATGAAATATATTTCCGGCCAGGGAAAAGAACTGGTAAAAACAATTCTCGGTGGAAACATTATGGTGATCTGTTCTCCTGTTTTCAGAAGTTCACTCCTGAAAGAATGTGGATTGTTTAATGAGGAGTTATTGGCCAATGAGGATTGGGAACTCTGGATGCGATTTTTACTGGCCAACAAGAAATTGCAATATCACGATGCTTCTGAATCAAAAGCCTTAGTGAGAATTCATAAAACAAGTCTGAGCAAAGATGTTTTTAAAATGCAGATTTTTGGATTAAAGGTTCTTGAGGCAAATGGCGAAAAAATAAAATCATTCGGACTTGAGAAAGAGTGGAGGGAAAGAGTGAACGGACATATATCAGCAATTAAAACAACTTTGTCACAAAGTCCTTCTTCTCTGTTTAATGAAAGGTTTAATGAACTAAAACGCGTCGGCCTTTTAAAATACATTACAAAAAAAGAAAATCCATCCTTCTGGCTACGTCTTGGATTAAAATTGAATAAATAATTTGAATAGTTTGATAAGTATATGTATTCCCACCTATAACCAGGTTGACTTTCTAAGAAGAGCAATGGAATCTTTATGCGTTCAAACGTACAAAAATTTTGAGGTTATTATAAGTGACGATTCAACTACAAACGATGTTGAAAAACTCGTGAGAGAATATGAGCAAAAATTAAATATTCATTTCCATAAAAATCCTGTTTCACTTGGTTCCCCAAAAAACTGGAACAAGGCGCTCGATCTGGCAAAAGGAGATTTGATAAAGATAATTCATCACGACGATTGGTTGTCATCTCCAACTTCATTGGAGGAATTCGAAAAAGTATTCAGAGACAAGAAGTGTGACTTCGCCTTTTGTGATTCGGAAATACTTAATGTGAGAGAAGACACTATTTCTTATAATGTTCCTTCTCCTGATTTTTTAAAGGAACTGGAATCTGATCCGGGTATTCTCTTTACGGAGAATAGGATTGGTTCTCCAACAGCAGTTATGTTTCGTAAAACAGAATTAAGATTTGAGTTCTCCAACAGCAGTTATGTTTCGTAAAACAGAATTAAGATTTGATGAACGAATGAAATTTCTTGTCGACTTTGATTTTTATTATTCAATGATTAAGATGAATCCTCACTTTGCTTATATTCCAAAGGCGCTGATTGTGAATATCAGTAATCATGAGGCCCAGGTAACTGCTTCTTCGATGGATAAGAAAACCCAGGTTTGCGAACATTCGTATCTCTACAATAAGTTTTTATCAGAATTTTCCGTTCTCATAAAATAAAAGCTTATAATGAAATTGTACAACTCGGATGCGAAGCGCCCTTACCTGAATGGTACTTTAAATTTTTAATTTTGCTAAGTAAGATTTAAGATGATCGTTGTTAAATTAATGGGAGGTTTAGGGAACCAGATGTTCCAGTATGCGGCGGGTAGATCATTGTCCGTTAAACATAACGTTCCTTTATATCTCGATCGCTCATTCCTGGATTTACCAGCTTCGGATTATACAAAACGCGACTATGAATTAGATCAGTTAACTATTCAGGCACAGTTTGCAACGGAAGAAATAACGGCACAATTTAAAAACAGAAGGCGATTGTCGAGGATTTTCAACTTAGGTTATAAAGGAAAATATTTTTCTCCTTCAGGAAATTATGATCCGCAATTTGAAAAATCAGGACCGGATACATATCTCGATGGTTACTGGCAGTCGGAAAACTATTTTAAGAACATAAGACATATTTTACTGAAAGAATTTTCTCCTGCTTACGATTTACGAAATGGTGACAAGGAAATTATCTCGGGAATAAATGACAGTAACTCTGTTGGAGTACATGTCAGGCGGGGGGATTATGTGAACCTGAAAAGCGCTAATGAATTTCATGGCGTATGTGGAATGGACTATTACAGCAAAGCCATTTCATTAATAAAAGAACAAACAAAGTCCCCTGTATTTTTTATTTTTAGTGATGACCCCGATTGGTGCAAAGAAAACTTTAAACACATACCCGGCGTAAAAGTGGTTCAAAGCAAAAGCGGACAATCGTCTGCAGAGCTTTTTCTCATGAGCATGTGTAAACACAATATCATTGCCAATAGCAGCTATAGTTGGTGGTCGGGCTGGTTGAATACTAATGAAACTAAAATGGTTATTGCCCCAAAAAATTGGTTTGCCTCTGCCAACGATTCAAAAGATATACTCCCAAAAGAATACATACTGCTTTAATGAAACTGGCTTTCCTCATACTGGCCCATAAAAATCCGAAACAGTTACAAAAACTAACGGATTATCTTTTAAGCGAAGGATGCCGCGTTTTTATTCACATTGATAAAAAATCATCGATGGGATTTTCGGATTTCATTACCAGCAATAAAAGCAAAAAGGATCTTGAAATTTATGCTGAATATCCCGTTTATTGGGGAAGCTTCAATCAGATTGAGGCAACTTTTTTTCTTCTTAAAAAGGCATTGCTTCATTCAGATGTTGATTACCTAAGTCTTATAAGTGGACAGGATCTTCCTGTTAAACCAATGTCTGAGCTTAAAGAATTTCTTTCTAAAACAAACAAAGAATATTTTACATTCTCTAAATTACCAAACGCTGGATTTGAAGATAAGGGTGGACTCGATCGTTATCGTTTATATTGGGTCACAGATTTTAATGAAAATCAGAAATGGTTCTATGCTAAATGGAACGTTTTTCTTCATGCTCTGCAAAACGCGTTTCGTTTCTACCGTTCGGTGAATGTTCAATTATATGGAGGAGCAAATTGGTTTACCATAAGCAGAAGAGCTGCCGAATATGCCGATGATTTTATTACAAAGAATAATTCTTTTTATCTGCGCTTCAGAAATACACGTTGCGCCGATGAAATTATTTTGCAAACAATTTTAATGAGTTCGCCTCTTGCTTCATCAGTTGAAAATAATAGTCTTAGAGAAGTGGATTGGAAAACCGGGCCCGAGTATCCTCGTACATTTAGAATGGAGGATTATAACAGACTCACGAACAGTTCCGGTTTTTTTGCAAGGAAATTCGATGAGAATATCGATAATGCCATTATTGACAAAATCTATTCGTACATTTCGCCTAAATGATCATTCCCGAAATATCAGTTTTGCTTCCGGTATATAATGGTTCACGCTTTTTGAAGAGCGCTATAGAAAGTATTTTGAACCAGTCGTATCGCAATTTCGAATTTCTTATCATCAATGATGGTTCCGATGATAATAGCGAAGAAATTATTCTGTCATTTAATGACGAACGCATCCGTTACATTAAAAATGAAAGTAACCTTGGATTAATAGCAACATTAAATAAAGGAGTAGAACTTGCAAAAGGAAAATACATCGCCAGAATGGACCACGATGATATTTCTCTTCCAATGAGATTCGAAACTCAGTTAAAGTATTTTGAGAAGGAAAAAGCGGATCTCGTATGTACAGGAATAAGTTTTGTAAACGCTAAAAACGAAGTGGTGGCTGAATGGAACATGAATGAAGTCAGTGGGCCTCAGATCGCAAAATGGTTGCCAAAGGAAAATTGTATCGCTCATCCTAGTGTAATGATCCGATCGGAAATTCTTAAAAAGCACAAATACGATCCGCGACAAAAAGGAAGCGAAGATTGGGATTTATGGTTAAGACTGGCGAACGCGAAATGTAAATTTTCTAAAACAAAGGAGGTGCTCCTCCACTACCGTTATCACACCGGTTCGATTTCACAAAAAGAAAACAGACAAATAAGGACAGAAGAGAAAGTTCTTATCCTTAGGAAAAAATTCATTTCAAGAAGTTTCAGTGAAGGTAAATTAGGCGGAACATTGTGGCGATCGGTTTACGCGAACATTCGAACGCGATTAAGAATTTTAAAAGTATATCATCTCGCTTCGCTGTTTCGGTTTCTCAAAAGACTCTTCACTATCAATCCCTTTAAAGCCTTACGTCAGTATAACGACTTAAAGCAAAAACTTTCGGGGGCTCAAACGAAATTATATCTCATCTGGCCATATTCTCATGTGGGTGGAGCGGAAAGAGTACATGCGGATATTACAAATGTTCTGAAAGAAAAAAAACCTTTTGTGATTTTCGCGGGTATTCATAAAGAAACACTTTATATTAAGAATTTTAAGAACAGTGAAAGTACAGTTGTCAATGTTGGATTAGCGATAAATTATTTTCTCACTCAAAAGCGATCGCGTAAATTAATAGAAGATCATATTGCCGGTAATAGAACCGGGAAGATCCTTGGATGTAATGCGGAATATTTTTATGATCTGGCAAAAAAATTCTCTTTAACGCATGAGGTTTCTGAATTGATCCACGATTACACATTTGATAACACGGAAGCATGGACGATCGAGAACATTTACGTTCTGCTTAATATGAAATACAGGGTTTTTGTAAGTAATCGTGCAAAACTACAGGCGGAAAAACTTTACGACTTTTTTGGTTTTCCAGAGGAGAAAAAACAACATCTGAAATGGATCGTTAATTGTACTTCTGTTCCTGCGGAAAAACCGGTAAAACCTTTGAGTGAAAAACTCAGAATTGTTTTTGTAGGAAGAAATTCACCAGAGAAAAGGCCACACCTGGTTTACAGGATCATTTCGGAATGTGTGAAGCAGACAAAAAAAATTGGGTTTTCTTTTGTTGGCGATTTTGAAGAGAGGAACATGAAAGGAACTAAGTTTTATGGTATTGTTTACGATATTAAAATTATGGAACAGATCTGGAAAGAAAATGATATTCTTCTCCTTACCTCCGAACGTGAAGGTTTTCCAATGGTGGTGATGGAGGCAATGGCACATGGAGTGGTTCCGGTTTGTACCCCTGTGGGAGATATTCCGCTGCATTTAAATTCCGACCGGGGAATTTTATTATCAAATGATTCTGAAGATGCTGTTGTAAATAATGCGGTAAAAATTCTCCTCAATCTAACGGAGAACAGAAGACCTATTGAACAAATGAGTCTTAACTGCTACAATTACGCGAAATCACATTATTCATTAGAGAGGTTCAGGAAAGAGTATCTTGGGTTATTTTAAAAGTTTCTGAAATTCTTTTGTCCAATGTTCCCAGTTCAATTCTGTTACATATTTATGACGCGTAGTTTTTCTGAGTTCAACATAAGCTGCAGGTGATTTTATAAGTTCTTCAATTCTCATGGCGTAGCCCACACCTTTATCATTGTAATCTATTAAAAAACCATTCACATTATTTTCCAGGTGTCCTCTAACACCTCCGGTATCTGCAATCAGACAAGGCATACCAAATGCACTGGCTTCGTTAATTACAATTGGTGTGCAGTCAAACCGTGTAGGAAGAATAAGCAGATGATGTTCTCTATAGATCTCAGATAATTTTTTCTGACCATCAGAATCGTTTTTATCAATGAAGGGAATCACTCTTACATATTCATCTTTTATGTCCATTGGAGGAACGCATCCAAGAATAGTTAAACGAACAGGAAATCCTTTTTCTCGAAGAAGGTTATGCGCCTTGAGTGCAATATCTCCTCCTTTGTTTTCCCAATAAACACCGACAAAAAGTAATTTCCATTCTTTTGGTTCTTCAAAACGAAGTTCATTTTCTGATGGTAAAATTTCGAAATTGGCGCCGTAGGGAAGTATCTTTATTTTTTGAGACGAAGCTTTATAATCTTTTTTTACCGATTCAGCTGCCCATTGCGATGACACGATAACGAGTTTACTTTTATCAATGGCCCTTTGCTCAATAAGATTTCCTTCGTCAATAGATTTTTCTGTAAGGTTACTCAGACTTTCGTGATAATTGAGGCAACTTGCAAAGGTTCCGTCTGTAATGTAAATAATAGGAATATCGGTTTGCAGGTAGGCAATCTCACCCGAAGCAGCAGGTGCAATGATGTAATCGTAATGTTTTTGTTTCAGTTTTTGTGAAAAATAATTTCCATGTCCTTTTGCAACGAGGCTACTGTGCCTGTAACTGATGCGCTTTTTAAATAGCTTCAGGCTGAGCTGGTTCAGCATTTTACCAAAAAAGGTACGCACTGGGGGCTTATAAGGACCAAGAATATCAACGTTTCCAATAGAGCTCAGGCTCCTGTATATTCCAAACAGGGTTCCCGACCAAACTCTTTTGTTCCGGGGATCTTCAGCAGATAAATATGCAAATTCAGGTTTTTTCAGAAGCAGGTTCTATAAAGAAATTCAAACAATAATATTAAATTTGATACCGTTGAATGGCTTCAAATATACTAAATAAACGCGCAATCCTTTTAACGGGGACCATTGTGCCCAATAGTATTTTTACAAATTACAACAATCCCCAAACCCGCCTTGCAGATTATATCAAAGCAATAAAATTTTACAGGTCGAGATTCCCAAACGATGATATTTATTTCATTGAAAATTCTGAATTCGACCTTAACGGAGATGAGGCATTTCAGGATCTGCGACGCGAAAATTATTTTGAAGTCATACGGTTTCCAAAATCCGACAAATTTAATGAAGGAAAAGGATATCAGGAATTTGAAATGGTGGATAAGGCAGTTGATATTCTAAAAGAAAAATATTCTTCTTTCATTAAAATTACAGGAAGATACATTGTCGAAAATATTTCCAGGATTACCAGAGGAAAATGCAAGGGTCTGATTGTCGATCTTAATAAGCGGCAACAATACGCGCAGACATATCTTCTATGGTTTACAACTGATTTTTACCTGGAAAATATTAAAGGCGAGTATAAGAACGTTAATGATGAGCAGGGCAGGCACATTGAGCATGTTGTTTATCAGAAAATAAAAAACAAAAACCTTTTTTCATCTTGCTCTCTTTTTAAGAGAACCCCTCTAACCTCCGGTACTACGGGCTCTTACGGAATTTCGCTTAAACGAAATAAGTTAAGGGTAATGACCCGGAACGTAGAACGCTTTTTTTACAATATCCTCGGCATTCCCGCATTTTTTTATTAATTTTATAAGCTTTCGCCGGGACACTTATTCATAGTAAAAAATGAAATTTTCCATCATTATACCTTCATATAACCAACATTTGTATATTGAGGAAACAATTAAAAACGCACTCGAAATAAAACATCTTGCGGGTTCAAAAGGACATCAGGTCGAGATACTTCTCTTCGATAGTAAATCCAATGAGCAGGTGCAGACAATTATTTCCCGGTATCAGAATGAACTTGATCATGTAGAAGTTGAGAAGGATAAGGGACAATATGATGCTATCAATAAAGGAATACTAAGATCTACAGGAGATTATTGGACATGGCTCAATACCGATGATACTCTGGATACGGAAGGTGTTCTTAAGTTGATGGAAATAGTAAAGAACCGGCCTCAGATCGATTACATTTACGGGGCTATTGATTACATTGATGAGAATGGTAAATACATGAGATCCTTCCCCGCATATAAAATTGATAAGGAAACCCTGGTAAAAAAAGTGCCGGGCATTTTTCAGCAGGGATCTTTCTTTAAGAAATCTTTTACAGATAAGATCGGCCTGCTTAAAACGTTCAACTGCTGTTTCGATTACGAATATGTTCTCCGTTGTCTTTTCAATGACGCAACCATGTACGTCTGTGATTTTAAAGTGGCCAATTTCAGGCAGCATAATATTTCAAAAACAGGTAGTCTCACTCCTGTATTTATAAAGGAACAACTTGTTATTAGTAAAGAGTATGGCAGGAAACCTTGGAATTTCCTGAGCTGGTTCTCGAAACTAAGATTAATTAAACATAAACTATTCCCTCGCTAATGAAAGTTCTTTTGTTATCAGATACATTCAGCGAGCATACGGAAAAGTGGGCGCTCGGACTTGCAGACAAAGGTGTGCAGATCGGAATTTTCAGTTTCAACAAAGCGTCTTACGAGTGGTACACTCACAAAAACATTACAGTGTTTTTTGAACCTGAAACGAATATTAATGCCGAGAGCACTTTTACAAAACTTTCTTATCTCAAATATGTTACCATTCTCAAGAGAATAATCAAACATTTTAAACCTGATATTCTTCATGCGCATTACGCCACCAGTTACGGTTTGATTGGAGCATTGTCCGGTTTCCACCCTTTTATTTTATCCGTGTGGGGAGCTGATGTGTATGATTTTCCTTCGAGATCAAAACTTCACAAAAAGGTTTTTCAGTATAATCTCAAAAAAGCCAATGTGATCCTTTCCACAAGTCATATCATGAAAGAGGAAGTGAGAAAGTATACTTCTAAAGAAGTGGTTGTAACGCCATTTGGTGTTGATGTGCAAAAATTTTCGAAGAGGGATTTTGAAGGAAAGGATAAAAGTGTAACCCATATTGGAACAATTAAACCTATTGAAGAGAAGTACGGAATTATTTACATTATTGACGCGGCAAAGCTTGTAATTGAGCGCAATCCTGAAAAAAAATTTAAATTCTATCTCATTGGAAGTGGCAGCGATCTGGATGGTTACAGAAAAATGATCAAAGAAAAAGAACTTGAAGACCATTTTGTAGTAACCGGACGCATCCCGTTTTCGGAGATCAGTAATTATCATAATCTCCTCGACATTTTTCTTAATGTGTCTATCGACGACAGCGAGAGCTTTGGTGTTGCCACGGTAGAGGCTATGTCATGCGAACGTCCTGTTATTGTAACCGACGTGGGAGGTTTAATGGAAGTGGTTGATCATGGAAAGTTTGGTATTGTTATTCCGAAAAAAAATTCTGTAGCAATGGCAGATGCAATTGATAAACTGGTGAATAACCAGGAGGAAGCAAGAGAACTTGGATTGAAGGCAAGAAAAAGTGTTCTCGACCGTTATGACTGGAACGGAAACCTCCAGCAGATGATTGATATCTATAATTCAACCGTAAGTAAAAAGTGATTCTTAAACCGATAAGTGATATTGATTTATTCTCTAAACACGCCGAGACCGCCGTTGGTGTCTTCGGAAGTAAGGCATGGTTATCAACCTACGGAAATAAATTATCATTGATTGGAATTTATAAAGACGAAAATCAATTGATAGGTGGCTTCTATTTTATGAAGACAAAAAAATATGGTTTCACTTTTCTGAAATTACCACCATATACACCACATTGCGGCTTGTTCTTTATCTCCGATAGTAAAAATAAATCGTCAGCGAATAGTTTTTCAAAAGAAGTGATCACCGAAGTATGTAATTATATTTCTTCACAGAAAAGCGCTCTAACCGTTCTGGCCTTTCCAAGTAATATTATCGATCTGCAGCCGTTTATCTGGAGCAAATACAAAGTGGTGCCTAATTATACGTACCGTATTTCACTGCTTCGTTCTATTGAAGACATCAAGGCAAATTTTGATTCTAAGAACAGAAATGTGATCAACAAAGCAATCAAGGAGGAAGTACAACTTGAATTAAACAGGTTAGAGAAAAAAGAACTGCTTTCTTTTTTTATGAATTCCCTGAGTACAACCGGAGCCAATATTTACGAAAACGAACTCAGGAACGTCTTCCTGAAATTTTCGGATACTTCAAACTCATTTAGCGTAGAAGCAAGAAAGAACGGCGAGTTGCTTGGTGTTGTTTTCTGTGCTTATGACAAGAACAATTGTTATTATCTGTTGGGCGGTGTAAATAAATCTTCCGGTATACAGGGAGTAAATAATCTTCTTGTGCAGAGAAGTATTGAACAGGCCAGGGAACTTGGGTGCAACACATTTGACTTTGAAGGTTCTATGCTTAAAGGCGTAGAAAAATTCTTCAGGAGTTTTGGTCCGGAACTGGTTCCGTATTACACCGTCAATAAAGGAAAACTACCAATAGAATTGCTCCTTAAATTTAAAAAGCGCGAATTGTTTTGAAGGTAGAAAAGATAAATAGCAATTCAACATCATACCCTGCGCTCCAGAAATTTATTTCGAAGCATGATCTTCTTTTTAACTCGGAGGAGTGGCTCAAAAATTATCCGGAGAGAGGAATTATTCAGTGTGTTATTCTTAACAACAACAACGATGTAATTGGCTGTTTTACTTATTTTCAGTTTAAAAAATCAGTTTTTAAATTCATCATTTCAGCACCTTATTCTCCCGATATCGATTTGTTTTTTGTGAATCCTGCTGAATCTGTTGTAGGAAAAAATTCATTCAACAAAGATGTTCTTGAAGCAATAGCTAATTATTTCGAAGCGTTAAATGTTCCATACATCAATATTAATCTGCCCGCTGCCATCATCGACACACAACCTTTTATCTGGAAGGGTTATACATCCAAGACAAGATACTCGTACCTTATTGATTTATCTCTTTCAAAAGAAAAACTATGGGAAAATCTTTCTTCCGAAAAAAGAAAAAGCGTGAATAAAGCTGAGAAGGACGGATTGGTGATTAAAGAAACGCATGACCCGGAACTTATTTATTCTCTTGTCATAAAATCGCTGGAAAGAAATGATGTGGCGAAAAATAAAATCATCATAAAGAATATTTTATTTGAATTCGCGAGTAAAAGGAATTCGTTCGCTTTTGTCGCTTACCATAACGATAAACCTATCGGCGTTACTTTTTGTCTCATTGATAAAACCGAAGCGGTTTATCTTTTTGGTGGATTCGATTCAGACAATAAACACCATGGGGCTGGAGTATCATGCATGTGGCAAAGCATTTTAAAAGCGAAAGAACTCGGATTAAAGCATTTTGATTTTGAGGGATCTATGGATCCTAAAATTGAACGTTACTTCAGAGAATTTGGCGGAGAGCTCATTGCGTACCTCAGTGTTCACAAGATAAAACCGGTCCTTAAAACTTTTCTCGCTTTAAAAAAACATAATAATCCAATCTAATCTTGAAACAGATATTAAGTAACATAAAGCAAAGTGTTTTTCACGCGTTCGGATTATATCCGATCTATGATGTATTAAAGGAGATCAATAAGCGTTTTCCTTTAAAAGGCTGCAGCGCGCTTGAAGCTTTTGCGCACACGGGTGCCTGGCAGGCAAGAGCCTATCGACAGTATCCATCTTATCACGAAGCATGGGAAATCAATGAGTGGTGCGAGCCATACCTTAAAAAAAACCTTCCGCGCGCAAAAATCAGGATCACAAATTCATTCGAAGAAATAATGAAGTGTGACAAAAAATTTGATTTTATTAATGTTGATACACATCAGGGTTTATTTGGCGCGTATTGCGAAAACTTCGAGTTCTTTCCCCTGATGTTCCGCGTTATGAAGGATGAATGCGTAGTGAACCTCAATGTGATTCCATATGCATCAGAAGAATGGAGAAAAAGATACGATACATTGTTCAACAAAGAACATCTGGGGCGACGCGAAGCGTTTTACAAAACAGGAAATCCTGAAAATGTAACGCTTGAACAAATGCTGAAAATATACGGTGACATAGCCGAAAAAAATAATTATTCAATAACCTGGTCCCATTACAGGCAACGCACGCTGACATATTATCTCGTGCTGCATTTTAAAAAGAAAGCGTGACGGTTTATGAAAGCTATTATTTCCCACGACATTGACCACATTAAAGTTTCAGAACATTTATTCAGAGATGTTATCGTTCCGAAATACATGGCCAGGATGCATGTAGAATTGGTTAGCGGAAAAATTTCTCCAAGGGAATATATTCTGCGCTGGTCCGATTTCTTCAAAAATAAATGGCAGAATATTGATGAACTGATCACATTCAACAACATCAACAATGTACCTTCTTCTTTTTTTGTAGCGGTTAATAAAGGCATAGGGCTTAATTACACAAACGATTCTGCTTTGATCTGGATAGAGCAGATGCAATCAAGAAACTGCGAGATCGGAATTCATGGAATTGAGTTTAATGACCCTGTACTTATCAAGCGAGAGCATGATCTTTTTGCTTCACTAACAAAACTAAACAACTTTGGTATAAGAATGCATTATGTTCGAAACACTAAAGAAACATTTCAACTCCTGGCTTCTTCAGGTTACAAATACGACAGCACAGAACATAGTTTTAAAAACCCGTATAAGATAGACGGCATGTGGGAATTTCCTTTCCAGATCATGGATGGCTGGATCATTGAAAATGGTAAAAGCTGGCAATCTGTAAATCTTGAACAGGCGAAGGAAAGTACAAGAAGGATAATTGATAAAGCGGACAAAGAAAATCTGAAATACCTTGGTGTGGATTTTCATGATCGTTATTTTTCGCACTCATATAAAACCTGGCTCAACTGGTACATGTGGCTTGTAGAATATCTGAAACAGAATAAGATCGAATTCATCAATTACAACAATGCAATAAGAGAATTGGAAGCATGAGTATCTGGAACGGGGAAATAACGACAATAGTTTTAAATGACCTTAACAAAAACACTCTCGGTGAATTTTTTGAGATTGATTTTATTGAAGTAGGCCCTGATTATCTGAAAGCAAAAATGCCGGTGACGAACAAAGTCAAACAACCATTCGGATTATTACATGGAGGCGCTTCTGTAGCGTTGGCCGAAACCATTGGCAGTGTAGCAAGCTGGTGCCTCGTGAATCGTGAGTTATTTATGGGAGTAGGAGTGGAGATCAATGCCAGTCATGTAAAGGCAGTCACTTCGGGGAGCGTAACTGCAATCTGTTCGCCAATAAAAATCGGAGGCAAAACTCATATCTGGGAAATAAAAATTTATAACGATCAGAATGAATTATGCTGCGTGAGCCGTTTTACCGCCATGGTAGTTCCGAAGACTAAGTAATAATTGCCCGTCAGGCTGAGCGCAGTCGAATCGCAAATAAACAAAAACAAAAAACCACTGGTATTGAAATAAGTTTAAACTGATCATCTTCTGCGTACTCTGCTTCTTCTGCGCACGTCTGCGAGAACCAAGTGAGAGCCAAAAAACAAAAAATTGCTGACCTTAAAATGTTTAAACTGATCTTCTGCGTACTCTGCTTTTTCTG
>JAJONO010000111.1 GCA_021323535.1 Bacteroidota bacterium | reverse complement strand
TATTTGTTTTTGAGATTTGTTGATACGAAGTAAATAAATTATTTGTTGTTATCTAAAGATTAAGCATTTATTTTTTCAACATCAAATTGTTGAAATTGTGAATAACGTACTTTAAAGATTAAATTACCGGACACAGTATTGCGTTTCGCGTTGTTTTATTTTTTTTTGATGCTCTGTGTGTATTGATTTTACTGATGTTCCAGAGCATCGTGTTATTTCCGCTTCATCTTTGCGTGTAAAAAGCAATAATTCTGACGAAACCTTAATGCTTGCTTTTAAACTTTACTTTACCAGTATTTCTTCTTCAACTTCCCAGTCCGGAAGTGCTTTTATCTGTTTTGAACTGATATATACCCTTTCTGGTTGTTTATTCAATAAGTAATTACCGGTGTCCCATTTCTTATTTTCGTTGTTATCAAAAATTATTTTCACACCATAACTACCCGGCGAAACACCAGTAAAATCAATTGTTGCAGCATTGCTCGATGATAAACTAAACGAAATAAATTCCTGTTTCGCAGCCTGCCCGCGATCATTTATTAACTGAACGATATAACTCTGTTTAAGATTCAAAAGAACCTTTAAAGTCACTTTTCCGAGATCTGTTTTGCTCTGAACTTTAAAATTTACAACCGAACTGTCGTTATACTTACCATTTACATCAAATATGGCTGCCGTATCTGTTTTTAGTTTATAGTTGACGCCCTCAATGAGCTTATTGGCAATTTCCGCACGGGCGGGCCAGGAATATTTCAGTTTTACAGCTTCTTTCATTTCAATCGTGTCTTTCTTATAGAACAACATCATTTTATCCGGGTTGGTCTTTAATGTATCGGTAAGATTATAGAAGCTGAATTTGAATGTTTCAGTATTCGGAAGAATTCCGCCTTCAACGTTGGTTGTATATAATGTTGTCTTCTTTCTATTCGTATTTAATTTCGGAAGAGTTGCCTTAATGGTATCAATACGTTGTGTTACCTGGTCGGTGATCAATAATCCCAGCGAATCTTTAATATCAGCATAATAAAACGATACGGTATCTTTTTCAAGTCCTTTTGCCGATTCAAAGACTTTATTACTTTCTTCTTTATTAAGGGCAGAAGTCTTAAATACGCTTTTCCTGTTGTAAATAACATTCACAATACCATAATAAGGCGTCATTGTTTTTTTTACGAATAACTTCGCCGGATCTTCCTGGAACATTCTCATACGTATATTAGAATCAACCGAAAGATCGAGTTCTGTTTCTTTAAAGGCTATTTTCTCTGTTTCGCCATCGTATAAATAATTTTTGTTCTTATCCTGGAAGGCCACCATTTTAAATTTTTTCTTTGGGAGATGAACAAAATTAAAGTTGCCATCTATTAATGTACGAGTTAAATAATCGGGTGTTTCTTTATAGATAAGGCTATCGTTTTGTTTTTCAGGAATAGTATATAATCCTACCACCAGATCAGAAAATGGCTGTTCATTAAAAGCATCGGTAATTGTGCCTTTTACCTTTAAAGAATCAATGTAAGCGCCCGTCGAAAACACATATTCAAAATTAGGAATGGCATTTCCTTCAGTCATGTCGGCAATTGCTCTTCCAAAATAAATCCTGTAAGTAGTATTCGGGGTCAATTCTTCTTTCTTAATAAGTATCTCCACTTTTTTACCATCGGTACTTATTTCAGGATCGGTTTTTAATTTGGGAGAAACTACCAATTGATTTTTAAGATCTTTTAATTGTACATATTCATTAAAGAGCAATACTATTTTATCGTTGTTAAAATTTACCGATGATTCTGCGGGAACGGATTCCTCTAATTTCGGAGGAGTGCTGTCCCTTGGCCCTCCCGTTAACGGAATCACCTGCGCGCAACGTTCAAAAAGGAAGAAAACAGATATAATAAGGGCAGTATATGCGAAATAGCGCTTCATTTGTTTACTTTTGTAAATATAGGCAATAGTCTATAGTTTATGGTCAATAGTTCAGTGTGTGCTTAGATAATAAACTATAAACTATAAACTATAAACTATAGACTTGCTACAATATTACGCCGGCATATTAAAAAAACTTTCGCTTTTTAAAATTCTTAACTATTTTAAATTGTGGTTCGGCTTTCATTATTCCCGGGCTGTAAATAAACCCAAACAGTTTGCTCTTCCTTTTTCGGTAAGCATAGAGCCAACTACAAGTTGTAATCTCCGTTGTCCGCAATGTCCAAGTGGTTTACGTGAATTTACACGCCCTACCGGAATGCTGGAATCTGGTTTTTTCGAAAAGACGATTCTACAGCTAAAACACCATTTACACAGTCTTACTTTTTATTTTCAGGGCGAACCATATTTAAATCCCGATTTTCTTAAAATGGTGAAATTCGCCAATGAACATAAAGTTTATACAATAACCAGTACTAATGCACAT
The DNA here is from genome assembly GCA_021323535.1 of Bacteroidota bacterium. Lineage (GTDB taxonomy): Bacteria > Bacteroidota > Bacteroidia > B-17B0 > Aurantibacillaceae > Aurantibacillus. Next base: position 7,478 of record JAJONO010000111.1, on the reverse strand, counting down.
TACTTAAACGAGAAAAACGCGATTGACACCGTTAACAGCCAACTTGATAAACTAATTATTTCGGTGGATGGCATCACACAGGAAGTTTATGAGCAATACCGAATTGGAGGAAGTATTGATAAAGTGATTGAAGGAACCAAAGAGATATTGAAGCAAAAGAAATTACTCAAAAGTAAATATCCGCATGTGGTCTGGCAGTTTGTTGTATTTAAACCCAACGAACATCAAATAGAGGCTGTAAAAAAATTGGGAAAAGAGCTTGGTGTGGACGAAGTGAAAATAAAAACCGCCCAGATATACGATTTTGAAAATGGCAGCCACCTTATTCCTCAAAACGAGAAATATTCGCGCTATAAAAAGAGTGGTTCAGGAAAATATGAGATCAGGAACGAACTTTTGAACCAGTGCTGGAGAATGTGGCAAGGATGTGTGATTACCTGGGATGGGAAAATTGTTCCATGCTGCTTTGATAAAGACGCTAAATACAAACTCGGGAATTTAAAGAAAGAAACCTTTAAAGATATTTGGTTCTCCAATGAATATACACACTTTCGGGGCTCTATTCTCAAAGGCCGTAGCAGCATTGACATCTGCAATAACTGTACCGAGGGGACAAAGGTGTGGGCTTGATTTTTTACCAAAAAATTGCTTAATTTTACTCTACTATTTAGGATTATGAAAAAACCATTATATATTGCGTTTGCTTTGTTATTATCTGTTGGAATAAAAGCGCAGATATTTATGTGTAAAGACGGAAACACAAAATTTATTTCGGAGGCTCCTCTTGAATTAATAAAGGCGCAATCGAATAAAACCGGTGGAGCAGTGGATTTTTCAAATAAGAATGTAGCGTTTTCGGTTTTGATAAGCTCTTTTGAAGGGTTTAACAGCGAGCTTCAGAAAGAACATTTCCTGGAAAATTACATGGAAGCTGATAAATTTCAGAAAGCTACTTTTAAAGGGAAGATCATTGAGGACGTGGATATTTCAAAACCGGGAACTTATACCTTAAGAGCAAAAGGCGTTTTTAATATTCATGGTGTCGACAAGGAAAAGATCGTAAAAGTTAAAATGGTGGTTAAGGAAAAAAGCGCCGAGATTGACACGGATTTCGACGTGCCACTCGATGAGCATAATATTAAGGTACCGAAAATAGTTAATCAGAAAATTGCCGCTGTGATCACAGTGCAGGTAAAAGCCACACTTAAACCACAATCGTAATGAGAAAAACAGCGAAAGTACTACTCTTTCTCGCTCTCATTCCGTTTCTATCCCTCAAGGGGCAATATTCCATTAAGAACTTCCAGAATCTTCTTCCAAAAAAGAATGTTCCTTTTAATTGTATCTCTCAGGATAAACAGGGTTATCTCTGGCTTGGAAGTAACGAAGGTCTTGTGCGTTTTGACGGGAAGAGCAGTCTCATCTTTAATCAGAAAAATGGACTTCCGGCAGCTAAGATCACTTCTGTATTTTGCGACGCTGATATGTTCGTGTGGATAGGAACCTCAGAAGGAAAAGTGTACTTTATAAACCCTGCTCATAGGATCGATTCCCTGTCTTTCGGAAAAGAAGTGCCTGAAAATAAAATAACCGGTTTTTATAAAAGCGAAACGGGTAAATTATTTGTGTCCACTTACGGAAACGGCATTTATACTTTCGAGAATAGTAAACTATTACAACACTACACCTCAAAGAACGGAATGTCAGATGATGTGGTATATTGTTTCCAGTACGTATTTAATACTATATGGTGCGGAACCGACGCGGGCATCACAAAAATATCAAACACCAACAAGGCCCCTTCTTTCGAAATTGTTTCTTCTAAGAACGGTTTGCCCGATAATATTGTAAGAAGTATTTCGGAGTATAAAGACAATAAACTCGTAATAGGAACGCAGGATTCGGGTGTGTGTTTTTTTGACGTATCTAAAAAACAATTCCAGAAGCCGGTTTTCTTCAGCGAGTGGGATAAAGGCGCGGTGGTTGAATGTTCTTCAGTAGAACAGGGCGGCCTGGTTTTTATCACAGAGAAAAAGGGATTGTTTTTGTTACAAAACGGACAATTATACTCACAGGATTTTTTCGCGGGATTAAAAACCACGGAGTTTAATGATCTGTTTATTGATAACAGTCATTCCATTTGGCTCACTTCCAAATCGGGCGCGCACCAGGTTGCCGAAAAACGGTTTGAGTTCATTAACGCGGCCAAAGGATTAACAGATGAAAAGATACTCTCTGTTATCTGCGACAATAACGGAACCATCTGGGCCGGATCGCAAACCGGTCTTGTAAAACTTAATAAAGACGAACAAAGCATTTTTTCAGTAACTACGGTAAAAGATTTTCCGAAAGGCACTGTATCCTGTTCAGCGATCGACGATAAAGGAACATTATATTTCGGGACGTATGAGAATGGACTCATTGCCATGATCAATAACAACCCTGTAGTGTTCAATTCGAAGAACAGCGCTTTGCCAAATGATAATGTATCTAACCTTTTTATTAATAATGAAAAAATTTACGTGTCCACCATCGGTGGGGGTCTGGCTATTTGTGAATTGAATGAAAACAAGCTCAACATCCTTAAAACGTATTCTGAAGAGAACGGTTTAAAGAGCAATTACATTTATAGTACGGTACTAAACAGTAAGGGCGAATTGTTTGTGGCAAGCGATGGGGGTGGACTGGAAAAACTGGTCGACGATAAATTCGTAAGTGTTACCGAAGGATTTAAACTTAAATCCAATACTATTTATTCGTTATGTAAAGACGCGAAAGACAATATTTGGGCAGTTACCAATTCGGATGGTTTGATAAAGTATGATGGGAGTAAAATCTATTACTTTAATCAGAAAACCGGTTTGCGCGATGAACAACCTTTGCAAATTACAGAAGCCAACGGTATTATTTATGCGCTTCACTCGAAAGGAATTGATAAGATCAATAGTATAAATGGACAGATAAGTTATTACGATGTACTGGATGGCGACCTCGAACCAAGTCTTAACTCGGTATATATTAGGGAGGGAATTTTATATTCGGCCACCAGTAATGGTATTCTTGTGTATCGGGTAAAACCTTCACCTGCCGATCAATTTAAACCTCTGGTTGTAATTACTAATTTCCTTGTAAATTATAAAAAATTCCCTCTCGATTCTGTTCATGAATTAAAATACAACCAGAACAATCTTTCATTCGAGTTTAGTGGTTTATGGCTGAAGAATCCCGATAAATTATTATACCGTTACAAAGTGGAAGGCTTTGATGCCGATTGGAAATACAGCCCAACGCCCCAGCTTGTAAATTATAATAATCTTGATGCGGGAACATATTCCTTTATTGTACAATCAAAAAATGACGAAGATGTATGGAGCGAACCAATTACGTATGACTTCACTATTTTATTGCCTTTATGGAAGCGTTGGTGGTTCTGGCTGATTGTGGTAGCAATCACCGGGGTGGGAATTTATTCGTTCATACAATGGAGAATAAAAGCGCTTCAGAAAGAAAATCTTATTCTTGAAGAAAAAGTGACGCAGCGTACTGCCGAAATTGAAAAACAATCCAAAATCATTGAAGAAGCCAATAAGGAACTCGAGCAATTATCATTGGTGGCAAGTAAAACCGATAATATTGTATTGATCCTCGATCCTGAAGGTTACGTGGAGTATGTGAACGATAGCTTCGAAAAACTGAATAATATTACACTTGAAGAAATTCTTGCTGAGCGAATGAACATTTTCAAGATCAGTAATAGTTCAAAGATCAGGGAAGTATTTGACGAAGCTGTTCAGAACAGAAAATCTGTAAAATACGAAGCGCTTAATACCAAGAATCCAGGATTTGAAGTTTGGGAAGCCTCTACACTAACGCCTATTTATGATGAAGATGGCAAGCTTAAAAAAGTGATCATCATCGATAGTGATGTTACAGAAACCAAACGTCAGCAAAAGATCATTGAACAAAAGAACAAAGACATTACCGATAGTATTGAATACGCGCGTAAAATTCAAACAGCTATTTTACCGGCTCACGAAAAGATAAGAAAGTATATGCCGTATACCTGTGTTTTCTATAAGACAAAAGATATTGTAAGCGGTGATTTTTATTGGTTCTCGGAAAAAGAAGATTTTTGTCTTATTGCCACGGTAGATTGTACGGGTCATGGTGTACCAGGGGCGTTTATGAGTTTGATCGGTTACAACATTCTTAATCGTATTGCCAATGAAGCAAACATTACCGATCCGAGCCAGATATTAAAGAATTTAAATCTTGGCGTGCTCGATGCGCTTCATAAAAACCGTGATTCGGATTCTAAAGACGGAATGGACGCTGCGATCTGTAAGTTTTATTACAAGGAAAATAAAATTGAATACGCAGGAGCCATGCGCCCACTATGGATCGTAAACAATGAAGGTCTGCGCGAAATTAAAGCTGACAAAATTCCGATCGGAACTAAACAGGATCCCGGTGCACCGGAGATTAATTACACAACGCATACTTTAACTCCAGCGGCCGATGAAGTATTCTACATTTTTACTGATGGATATTCGGATCAGTTTGGGGGAGAAAAGGATAAAAAAATGGGAAGCGCTCGCTTTAAAGAATTACTCATTAATATTCACAAAACAAATTTCAATGAACAGGAAAAGACCCTTCTTGTTGAACACAACAAATGGAAGGGTGAGAACGAGCAGGTGGATGATATGCTGGTGATAGGGTTTAAGAAGTAATTTTAAATGTTCAATTATAAATGTTAAATGGACAGTTACGCCTAATTCAACATTTATAATTTAGAACTTCAAATTTCATTTATTCCTCTACCGAAAAAATCTTACTGATCGTTTCCTGGTATTTAGCAGTTATCACTTTTCTTTTCAGGCTTAATTTCGGAGTAATTTCACCGCTCTCCACGCTCCAGGTTCCACTTACGATCTGGCAACGTTTTAATTGTTCGTAAGAAGCAAGGGTTTTATTCACAGCTTTAACATGATCATTGATCAGTTTTTTAAGCTCATCGCCTCCAACCATATTTTCATTGCTTGTCCATTCGATATTATTGTTACGGCAATATTCTTTAAAGTTGAGAAGATTTGGAACAATGATAGCGGATGCAAATTTTTGCCCTTCGCCAATCACCATACATTGTTCAATGTACTTGCTTTCTTTGAGTTTGTTCTCAATGGCAACCGGCGAAATATATTTCCCGGCGCTGCTTTTGAAAAGTTCCTTTTTACGATCGGTTATCTTTAAGAATTTATTCTCTATAAAAACGCCAACATCGCCGGTATGAAACCAGCCGTCTTTATCAATAGCTTCGGCAGTAGCTTCCGGATTTTTATAATACCCCATCATGAGGCTGGGCCCTTTCATGAGAATTTCGCCATCTTCTTCAGCAATTTTTACTTCTACATTAAATACCGGAGGGCCAACAGATCCGAAACGTATATTGTCTTCGCCGAAATGATTCACTGCAATTACCACAGATGTTTCTGTGAGCCCGTAACCCTGTAATAAAGTAATTCCCGCGCAAAAGAAAATACGTTCAATGCGGGGATTAAGGGCGGCGCCGCCACTAACAACGCAAACAATGTTTCCGCCAATAGCTGTGCGCCATTTGGAGTACACGAGTATGTCGCAAATTTTACGTTGGAATTCAAACCATGCGCCGTTGCCTGTGAGCTGGTAATTTTCGGCAAGCTTTAAGCTGAGGTCGAATACTTTCTTTTTAAAACCGGTGAGTTTATCTCCGGCAGCGCAAATTTTTTCGAGCACGCGTTCAAGAATCCGGGGAACAGCCACAAATATCTGTGGATGAATTTCACGACAGTTATCGCCAATGGTTTCAAAATTTTCGGCGTAATAAATACTCACCCCATGAAATAAATAAAGTGTATTGAGTACCCTTTCATAAACGTGATTAAGAGGGAGGAAACTTAACGCTTTCCAATCGGGTCTGAATGGCGCCAGATTTTTAACAGCCTCCACATTACTTAGAATTCCTTTATGGGAAATCATCACACCTTTTGGATGACCCGTGGTTCCTGAAGTGTAGAGAAGCGTATAAAGGTCGTTTTCAGAAATTCCTTTTTTAATGTCTTCAATAGCTTTTTCGTTGAGGTTCTTTTTTCCCAGTTCAAGCAGTTCCTGAAAATGTTTTACGCCTTCTATGGGATTAAATGAAAAAACATAACGTAGATGTGGAAGATCATCTTCCATGGCAGCCAGTTTCGTGTAGATGCTTTTATCGGAGATAAAAATGATCTTTGCTTCAGAATGATTTAAAATAAACTTAAGATCGTCGGCACTAATGGTTGGGAAAATGGGGGCGCTTACCAAGCCGGCTTGTTGGACCCCATAATCCACAAAATTCCATTCAGGGCGATTGTTGGCCATAAGAGAAACAATATCGCCCTTCTGAAGGCCCAATGCGAGGAGCCCCGAAGCTACATGGAGTGAATGAGCATGGAAATCATCAACACTGTGATGCACCCATTGTTTGTTTTCCTTGCTATTAAGAATATCGGTTTTGGTTGAGCTGCTCTTTAAATTATCGAGGATATCGAAAACCCTTTTTATCTCCATATTTTAAAGATCAAATTTATTTACATAAAAACAAAATCATGGCCTTGTTTTTCCGTAAATTTGTAAGAGCTTTCCAGGCGTAGAAATTTGCAATCTGCAATTTGCAATCCGGGAGAGTATTTTAAGAATATGATAGTCATAACAGGATCAGCAGGTTTTATAGGAAGTTGTCTCGTTTCAAAATTCAATTCGGAAGGTGTAAGAGATATAATTTTAGTAGATGACTTTTCTGTTGAACCAAAACAAAGCAATTATCTTGGGAAAGATTTCAGCATTAAAATTGATCGCGCCTCTTTTATTGAATGGTTCCGCAAGGATACTTCTTTGGTAGAATATGTGATCCACATTGGGGCAAGAACGGATACGACAGAATTTAACAAAACCATTTTTGACGAACTGAATGTTAACTATACAAAAGCACTATGGAAACTATGCGCCGAAAATAATATTCCTTTTATTTACGCTTCTTCGGCCGCTACTTACGGTTTGGGAGAACATGGTTACAGCGATGATACAAAACCGGAGTTATTAAAGCCTCTGAATCCTTATGGCGATAGTAAAAACGATTTCGACATCTGGGCGCTTCAGCAAACACAATCACCACCGCAATGGCAGGGATTAAAGTTCTTTAATGTGTATGGTCCCAACGAATATCATAAGGCGAGAATGGCGTCGGTAATCTTTCATGCCTTTAACCAGATAAAAGCAGTGGGAAAAGTGAAGTTGTTTAAATCACACAATCCCGATTATAAAGATGGTGGACAATTGCGTGATTTTGTGTATGTAAAAGATGTAGTAGAAGTCATTTGGTTTTTATACGCCAACAAGGTAAAAAGCGGAATTTACAATTTAGGCAGCGGCAAGGCCAGAACGTTTTCAGATCTTGCAACGGC
>JAJONO010000046.1 GCA_021323535.1 Bacteroidota bacterium | reverse complement strand
TAGTTTGATTTTTTCAAAGCGTTGATTGCGAACAGATCGGCGGCTTCTTCATCGCGTATTGAATGGTGGGAAAGATCATTTCTTGATAAATACTTTATTAGCATGCCCGATAAGCCTCCGGCTGCATTTCCAATAGAGGTTCCGGTTACATAGTTCTGATAAGACTTGTAGCCGTCTAAATTATGATGTAGCACCACATGGCCTATTTCATGCGCCAGGAGCGCTGCGAGCTCTGCTTCTGTTTCGGCATGAACTAAAAATCCGGCATTTACATATACAGTTCCGTCTTCATAGGCCGCTGCATTGTTTGAAGCGTCTCTTACAATCTTTATGCGGATAGGGTGGGAGGGATAACGGGAAGAAAAAGTTTCCTTGACAATTTTTTCAAGGTATTTTTCTCCTTCCTGCCAGCTTTCGTATTCTTTATTAGAGGCCAGCATTTTCAGGCAGTTTTTATAACAATACGCCGCATAATTGTTAAGAAGCACTTTGTCCTGCTCAATGCCTTCGTATTCTTTAAAAATACTATTGAAGAATTCTTCCCTGTTAAGTTTAATTTGTGGTTTTAGTGCAGTGGTTGGAGAAACAGAATGACTGATAAAGTCCTGTGCATTTAAATTAAAAGCCATTACAAACGTAATGGCTTTTAATAGAGAATATTTATTCATAGAATTATAACTTGGCCTTGATCTCAACCATGTCGTAACCTTCTACAAGGTCGCCCACCTGGATATCGTTAAAGTTGTCAATGTTCAATCCGCACTCGTATCCTGCAGCAACTTCTTTCACATCATCTTTGAAGCGTTTAAGCGATCCTAAAGAACCGGTATGAATTACAATTCCGTCGCGGATCACGCGCACTTTTGTATTACGTGTAACTTTTCCGTCGAGCACATAGCAACCGGCAATTGTACCAACTTTAGTGATCTTGAATACCTCGCGAATTTCGATGTTACAAACGATCTTCTCTTCGAATTCAGGAGCCAACATACCTTCCATGGCCGCTTTAATTTCGTTGATAGCGTCGTAAATGATAGAGTAGAGGCGGATATCGATTTCTTCAACCTCAGCAAGTTTTCTGGCAGGAGTAGTAGGACGAACCTGGAAACCAACAATGATGGCGTTTGAAGCAGAAGCTAACAATACGTCGCTTTCGCTGATAGCGCCCACCGATTTGTGAATGATATTTACAGCAACTTTTTCAGTTGATAATTTCAATAATGAATCGGCTAAGGCCTCAATAGATCCATCCACATCACCTTTAATGATCACATTCAGTTCTTTGAAGTCTCCGATAGCAAGACGTCTTCCGATCTCATCAAGTGTAATATGTTTGTGGGTGCGTATTCCTTGTTCACGTTGTAACTGGAGACGTTTATTCGCAATTTCTCTTGCTTCACGCTCATCACCCATCACGTTGAATTTATCGCCGGCAGTTGGAGCGCCGCTTAATCCTAAAACTTTTACCGGATGAGACGGTCCGGCGTGGTCCACTTTTTGGCCACGCTCGTTGAACATAGCTCTTACGCGTCCGCTAAACGAACCTGCAAGCATAATATCTCCGATTTTAAGCGTTCCCGTTTGAACCAGGATAGTAGCAACGTAACCGCGTCCTTCTTCCATAGAAGCTTCTATAACGCTTCCCTGGGCATGACGGTTAGGGTTTGCCTTAAGTTCCATCATTTCTGCCTCAAGAAGAACCTTTTCAAGGAGAAGCTCAATGTTTAATCCTTTTTTAGCGGATACTTCCTGGCACTGGAACTTACCACCCCATTCTTCAACAAGAATGTTCATGGCGGCTAAGCCTTCACGTATTTTATCAGGATTTGCTCCTGGTTTATCAATTTTATTAATTGCAAAGATCATAGGAACACCTGCAGCCTGGGCGTGATTGATCGCTTCCCTTGTCTGAGGCATGATGCTGTCGTCGGCCGCTACCACAATAATGGCGATATCGGTAATTTTTGCACCACGGGCACGCATGGCGGTAAACGCTTCGTGACCTGGCGTATCGAGGAAGGTCATGCTTCTGCCGTCCTGTAATTTTACATTGTAGGCTCCAATGTGCTGTGTAATTCCACCTGCTTCACCGGCAACCACGTTGGCTTTACGGATAAAGTCGAGCAGGGAGGTTTTACCATGATCAACGTGACCCATAACGGTTACAATAGGAGGGCGTGAGATCAGATCTTCAGGTTTATCTTTTTCTTCTTCTTTAACTGTTTCTACGTCTTCGGCCGAAGCAAATTCAACTTTATAGCCAAACTCTTCCGCAACGATAGAAATAGTTTCTGCATCGAGACGTTGGTTAATTGAAACAATTAATCCGAGCGACATACATGTAGAAATAATTTTTGTTACCTGAACGTTCATCATCTGCGCCATTTGATTTGCGCTTACGAACTCGGCAACTTTTAATACGCGCTTGTCCGCCTCAATCATTTCGGCTTCTTTATCCAAACGTTCGCGAACCTCGTCACGTTTTTCGCGACGGTATTTAGAACCTTTGGATTTCGATCCTTTTTCACTTAAACGAGCGAGAGTATCCTTGATTTGTTTCTGGATCTCTTCTTCGGTAAGCTCATGTCTTGGCTTATTAGCATTCTGGTTTCCGGTGTTATTGGTTTTATTGCGGTTACGAGGATCGCCATATTTTTCTTTAGCGCGCTCTTTTGCAATTTTAGCCTGCTCGGTACCAACTTTTTTAATTTCTTCCTGTGAAAGACCGCCTTTGCGAATACGTTTACGTTTTTTCTTTTCTTCTTCGGCGTTCTTTTTAGGAGTTTCTTTTATAACAGGAAGCTCTACTTTTCCAAGAATTTTAACCCCTTCGAGTTTTTCGAATTTGGTTTCGATATGTTCAGGAGTAAGATCTTCGGGTGTTTCAACAACCGTTTCCTTTACTTCAGGAACAACAACCTCTTCCTCTTTTTCTTTTTTGGTATCCTGAATTTTCTCAGGTTTTTCTTCTTCCTTCTTAACCTTTTCTTTCTTATCGGGTTTTGTTTTCAGGTTCATTGAATCGAGATTCACTTTTCCTAAAACTTTTGGACCATCGATGTTTTCAACTTCCTGTTTAATAATTTCAGGAGTTGTTTTTTCCTTTTTAACCTCGGTGGTTTTTGGAATGGTAAGATCTTTAATTACCACTTCGTCAGCAACTTCTTCCTCTTTTTGTTTTTTGGCTTTGATATCGTCTAAAACAATTGTTTCACGTTTCACTTTTTGGATCGATTGTGAAACATGCTCAGCTTCTTCACGAGCCGATTTGTCGCCTGAAAATTCTTTGAGCAATAAACGGTGCTCCTCATCGCCGATTTTGGCGTTAGGATTGCTCTCAACCGGGAAGCCTTTGGAGGCAAGGAATTCAACGATCTTTCCTAACGAAAGATTGAACTCTTTTGCTACCTTGCTGAGCCGAAGTGTTTTAGCTGTTTCTGACATATGTTACTTCTAAGTATTCTTTTTAAGTTAAAAATGTGCGGTTTGTTAAGGCCGGCCGCTGACCTTTTGCTTCACCAAAAATCCTAGTCAAATTCTGACTGAAGGATCTCGCGAACGCTGAGGATCGTTGCTTCATCAATTCCGGTACGGCGTGAAAGTTCTGAATCGCTTAATTCAAGAACAGCTTTTGCTGTATCGCAACCGATAGATTTCAACTGATCGATAATGTTACTCTCAATTTCGTCTGAAAATTCATCCAGGTCAACATCTTCGGTTTCAACATCTGTATCCGTATCGCGGAACACATCAATTTCATACCCGGTTAATTTTCCTGCTAATTTAATATTGTATCCGCCTTTTCCGATAGCTAAGCTGATCTGGTCAGGTTTAAGAAATACTTCGGCGCGCTTGCTTTCCTCATCAATTTTAATGGTAGTGATTTTAGCAGGGCTGAGTGAACGCTGGATTAATAAGTTAGAGTTGTTAGTGAAGTTGATCACGTCGATGTTTTCATTTTTCAATTCACGAACAATTCCATGAATACGTGAGCCTTTCATACCAACGCATGCTCCAACCGGATCGATACGGTCGTCGTAGCTTTCAACAGCCACTTTAGCGCGCTCACCTGGTTCACGAACAATTTTCTTGATGGTAATAAGCCCGTCGAAAATCTCAGGAACCTCATTTTCAAATAACCTTTCGAGGAACACCGGAGAGGTTCGGGAAACGATAATGGTCGGGGATCCGTTTTTAAGGTCCACTTTAGATACAACGGCCTTCACTGTGTCGCCTTTTTTGAAAAAATCAGAAGGGATCTGTTCAGATTTAGGCAAAAGAAGTTCGTTCCCCTCATCGTCAACAAGCATGATTTCTTTTTTCCACACCTGGTAAACTTCAGCGGTAATAACTTCCCCAACACGTTCTTTATATTTGTTATAAATTTCACTTTTTTCAAGCTCAAGGATTTTTTGAACAAGATTCTGGCGCACAGAAAGTACGGCGCGACGACCGAAATCTTCGAGTTTTACTTTTTCAGAAAGGTCCTCGCCGATCTCAAAATCGGGTTCGATCTTTTTCGCATTGCTATAGCTGATGTGTTTGTTTTCGTCAAAGTCGAAAGAATCTTCTGCAAATTCATCGTCAACAATACGACGGTTCTTATAGATCTCCACATCACCTTTGTCGGGGTTAACAATTATATCGAAATTTTTATCGCTTCCGTATCTTTTAATAAGCATACTTCTAAAAACATCTTCGATAATGCTCATTAATGTAGCACGATCAATGTTTTTGATGTCTTTAAATTCCGAAAACGATTCGATCAGGTTTACGCTTTCCATGGTTTCTTTTTTTAAAATTTAAGTTTAATTTTTGATTCTTTGATTTGATTATATTTTACTAAGTGCTGTTTGGTAACTGTTATTTTTCCTTTGCCAACCGGTTTGTTTTCTCTTACTGAATATTCCAGCTTCACTTCTTCGTCGTTACATTCGGTAAGCGTTCCTTCGGCTTTGGTTCCATCCAGAAGTTTTATTTCAAAATCCCTTCCAATGTGTTTAGGATATTGCCTTGGCGAAGTAAGAGGGGTAGTGGCGCCATGCGAGCTTACATCGAGACTGAAGTCTTCCTTATCCCGGTCGAGACTTTTTTCGATGAACCGGCTCAGGGCTACACAATCACTGATGGTAACGCCATTATCGCCATCAACAAACACGTTAATGTGATTATCGGAACCGATCTTTATACCGGTAACAAAAAGCGAACCGTTAGCAAAATGCTGTTCGGCAAGCTCGAGTATCTGTTCTTTAGTTATCAAAATTTTATCCAATAAAATAGGGGACTTGAGTCCCCTATCACACTTTTAATATTTTCGAATACAAATATAGCTCTTTTTTTTCAAACAAAAAAATAAAATCAAATGAAAAAGAACGTTAAAGACCAAACTAAATGGCATTCAGGCACGTTTATATAGTTAGAAACCAATAGGAACATCTTTAAAACTCATATATATGAAAACCAAGTATTCTAGAGCAATAGCAATCCTTACAGGATTATTGCTCGTTAACTTAACAGCACAGGCCGGTATCGGCGAAAGCTTCCAGGAATTTGCAGGAAGCTCGTTCTCAAACTTTCAGGGACTTTACATCATAGCGGGCATTGTAATAGCGAGCCTTGTTCTGTACATTGTACTGAATCATTTTAACAAAGAAGAAGACGAAAAGCGTCATAGTCACGCTTCAGGACACGGGCATCACCGTCGTCACCGACATGTTCACCATGTTCACAAGGTGATTAAGAAAACTTCTTAAAAATAGAATTTTTCACCCCTTTAAAGCATCTGGCTCATTTTTAAAGAGTTAGATGCTTTTTTATTTAAAACCCCAATCAAATGTTAAAAAACAAAGCCAAATTTCGCTGAGAAATTTTGTTTTAGCCACGATATAATTATTTTTGTGCCAAATTTTTAAATCAAATTAGAATGTCTGACATTGCAAACAAAGTAAAATCAATCATCGTTGATAAATTAGGTGTTGATGAAAAAGAAGTAACTCCAACCGCTAGCTTTACTAATGACTTAGGAGCTGATTCTCTTGACACAGTAGAATTAATCATGGAGTTTGAAAAAGAATTCAATATTGCTATCCCTGATGAGCAGGCTGAAAAAATTGGTACTGTTGGCGATGCTATCGCTTATATCGAAGCTAACGCAAAAAACTAATCTCACCGATCTTATCTCATGCAATTAAAACGTGTAGTAGTTACCGGACTTGGCGCTATAACCCCCCTGGGCAATAACGTAAACGATTATTGGAACAACCTGATTAACGGTGTTAGCGGCGCGGCACCTATTACACGTTTTGATGCATCAAAATTCAAAACCCGTTTTGCCTGCGAGGTAAAAGGGTTCAACGTTCTTGATTATTTCGACAAGAAAGAAGCTCAGCGTCTCGACGCATTTTCTCATTACGGAATTGCCGCCTCAGCGCAGGCATTTGCTGATTCGGGACTGGATAAGGAAGGAATCGACAGAAATGAGATCGGCGTTATCTGGGGCTCGGGTATTGGAGGTTTAGACACTTTTCAGACCGAAACGTTCAATTTTGCGAAAGGAGACGGCACCCCGCGTTTTAACCCCTTCTTTATTCCTAAAATGATAGCCGATATCTGCAGCGGACACATCTCCATGCGTTTCGGCTTAAGAGGACCAAACTTTACTACTGTTTCTGCTTGTGCATCTTCCACCTCAGCGCTTATCGACGCCTTTACCTACATTCGTTTAGGAAAAGCAAATGCGATCGTTGCCGGCGGATCTGAAGCTGCTATCAATGAAAGTGGTATTGGCGGATTTAATGCCTGCCAGGCCATGAGTACACGCAACGACGATCCTTCAACAGCTTCCCGTCCTTACGATAAGGACCGTGATGGTTTTGTTCTCGGAGAAGGCGGAGCAGCGATTGTACTCGAAGAACTTGAACATGCTCTTGCGCGTGGTGCAAAAATCTACGCCGAAATCATTGGCGGAGGTATGAGTGCCGACGCACACCACATTACGGCACCGCATCCTGAGGGATTAGGCGCAACATTAGTTATGCAACGCGCACTGAAAGACGCAGGAATTAATGCTTCAGAAGTTGATTACATTAACACTCACGGAACCAGCACGCCATTAGGCGATTTAGCCGAATTAAAAGCGATCTCAGCCGTTTTTGGAGAGCATGCTTATAAAATGAACATCAGTTCAACAAAGAGCATGACAGGGCATTTACTTGGAGCCGCAGGCGCCATTGAAGGTATTGCTACTATTCTGGCAGTGAAAAACGGAATTATTCCTCCTACCATTAACAATTTTAACCCCGACCCAGGTTTAGATCCAAAACTAAATCTTACCTTTAATAAAATGCAACAACGAACCGTAAATGCTGCTATCAGCAACACTTTCGGCTTCGGCGGACATAATGCCGCGGTTGTCATAAAGAAGTTTAACTAAAAAAGTTTAATTTGAAACGCTTTCTTTCGCAGCTGAATTTTAAGAATTCTAAGAGCGACAAGGAATTCAAGAACTGGATTAAGACCACAACAGGTTATTCTCCGGATAATCTCGCATTGTATCATCAGGCCTTTTCACACAGTAGCGTTTCTTCTAAAAAACCAGGACAAAGTGTTAGCAACGAACGCCTCGAGTTTCTTGGCGACGCGGTTCTTGGCGCTATCATTGCCGAATATCTTTTTAAAATATTTCCCTATAAAGACGAAGGTTTTCTCACGCAACTCAGAAGCAAAATCGTTAACGGACAAAGCCTCAAAGCGCTGGCGTTAAAATTCGGCTTCAACCATTTTTTAAAAACAAGTCTGAGTAAAGACGAGAAAGCGAAATCTAGCGCGTTTGGTGATGCTTTCGAAGCCTTTATTGGCGCTGTTTACATGGACAAAGGTTACGAGAAAACAAAAAGATTTGTATTCACGCGGATCATCAAAAACCATATTGATGTTGAAGGGTTGATAAACACCAACGAAGATTACAAGAGCCAATTGCAGATCTTTTGCCAGAAACACAAATGGAAACTGGAATACCGATTAATAGAAGAACGTAAAGAAGGCGCAAATAAACTATATTCTATTCAGGTTTTTATAAACGACAAACCAAAAACAAAATTTGAAAACTACAGTAAAAAAGTAGCAGAACAAAAAGCGGCGCAGCTGACCCTGGAAGAGCTTGAGCAACAATAAATGGCAAAGCATGTTCTTAATACACCAACCGATCTGGATTTTGTTCTTATCGGAATTTCCAGCGCCGAAAATCAGTATTCGCTTGTGGCCCTTATTAATGAAACGCTTGGAACCGATCTTGCACTTAGCGATAACATTCCCTATAATCTCAAAGACGGAAAACTCTTTTATTTTTCGCTGTTTAGATTTTTTAGTGAGGAATTCGGACTCGACTACTTCCTGATTCCTAACAACAGTAATTTTGAAGCAGAGAATAACGCGGGCGGTGGTGGCGACCTTTTTTCTGACCTCAATGTAGAAGAAAGCACCAAACTCATCAGAGAGCTGCCAAAAACCGATTATTTTTTGATTTTAAAAGGCGAGGACCTCCATTTGTTCCGTTTCAAAGTCTTAGAGCACCTAAAATCCATTAAGGAGATTATACAGGTGCAAAATATAGAACCGGGTGATCTTCCAAGCCGTATGAATTTAGTATTTTAATAAATAAAAATGTAACTTTCTGAAAGTATTTGGAGCCCCCCTCGTCTAATTACTGTCAGTTGCACCCATTGAACAAGACAAAAACCAATATTATACCCGAGGAGGAGCTTGTGGCCCTGCTTAAGGCCGGCGATAAAAAAGCCTTCGAGTATCTTTACGATAATTACTCGACCGAACTTTTCGGAATAATCAGTAATATTCTTTCCAGCCAGGAAATAGCGGAAGACGCGCTTCAGGAAACATTCATTAAGGTTTGGAACAACATGCAGACCTACGATAAAACCAAGGGAAGATTATTTACCTGGTTGCTGAACATTGCGCGCAATACAGCTCTCGATAAACTCAAATCAAAACACATGAAGTACCAGCTGCAAAGCGTAGAAAAAAGCATTTACGCCATCAATTCAGCGCAAAGTACAAAACAAAACATTGAGCACATTGGCATTAAACAAAATGTGGAAGCCTTAAAAGAAGATCAGAAACAGATCATAGAAATGGCATACTACGGTGGCTACACACAGGAAGAGATCGCGAAAGAACTTAATATTCCCCTCGGTACCGTTAAAACAAAAATGCGCAGCGCGATCGTGGAGCTGCGAAAAGTTTTTGGAAATGAAAACGAATAAAAAAACCCGGAATTTTTTAGCTCCGGGTTTTTTGTAAAGGAATTTTAATCTTAGTATCTGTAAGCTTCGCCTTTGTAAGGGCCTTCCACCTTTACACCAATGTATTCAGCTTGTTCTTTGTTGAGAGTATCTAATTCAACACCGATCTTCGCTAAGTGTAAACGCGCTACTTTCTCATCAAGGATTTTTGGAAGCGTGTAAACTTTTTTCTCGTATGCTGCAGTGTTTGTCCAGAGTTCTAATTGCGCAAGAGTCTGGTTAGTGAATGAGTTACTCATTACAAAACTTGGGTGGCCTGTAGCACAACCTAAGTTAACTAAACGTCCTTCAGCTAATACGATGATATCTTTTCCATTGATAGTATATTTATCTACCTGTGGTTTGATAACGTCTTTTGTTTTTCCGTAAGTTTTATTTAACCACGCCATGTCGATCTCTGTATCGAAGTGACCAATGTTACAAACGATAGCACCATGTTTCATTGATTCGAAATGACGACCAACTACGATGTCTTTATTACCTGTAGTAGTAACAATGATATCAGCGATTTTTACAGCGTTATCCATTTTCTGAACAGCATATCCGTCCATTGCAGCCTGTAAAGCACAAATAGGATCGATTTCAGTAACAATAACACGAACACCTTGTGATGATAATGACTGAGCAGAACCTTTTCCAACATCGCCATAACCAGCAACAACAGCCACTTTACCAGCCATCATAACATCGGTAGCGCGACGGATAGCATCCACTAAACTTTCGCGGCAACCGTATTTATTATCGAATTTTGATTTTGTAACAGAGTCGTTAACGTTGATAGCAGGAAGCAATAAAGTTCCTTTTGCCATACGTTCGTATAAACGGTGAACGCCTGTTGTAGTTTCTTCAGAAAGACCTTTGATGCCTGCGGCTAACTCAGGGTATTTATCGAATACCATGTTTGTTAAATCACCACCGTCGTCAAGGATCATATTTAATGGCTTGCGGTCTTCGCCGAACCATAAAGTTTGCTCAATACACCAGTCAAATTCTTCTGCGTCCATTCCTTTCCAGGCATAAACACTGATTCCTGCAGCAGCAATAGCAGCAGCAGCGTGATCCTGTGTAGAGAAAATATTACAAGAGCTCCAGGTAACTTCAGCTCCTAATTCAACTAATGTTTCAATTAAAACTGCAGTCTGAATGGTCATATGAAGACAACCTGCAATGCGGGCGCCTTTTAACGGTTTGCTTGCGCCGTATTCTTTGCGGAGGGACATTAATCCCGGCATTTCTTCTTCGGCTAATTTAATTTCTTTTCTACCCCACTCAGCTAAAGACATATCTTTAACTTTGTGTTTTACGAACTTTGTTGCTGTAACTGACATAGCTTATTTTTTGTTTATATAATTTAATTTTTAGGGATTACAAAGATAAGTCATAAGTTTGTAATTCTCAAATAATTGCCACTGGAAAGCATCACTCAAATAAACGATCATATAAGGCTCGGAATGCTTGATTTAGAGGCGTTTGCGGCCGAGCAAAACATTTTTGAAAAACGTGAGGGCGAAAAAAAGGGCACAGCTTTTTTGTTAAAAAAACTCTTTCCGGGCCATGTACCAGAACTTGCATATACAGAGGCAAAAAAGCCTTATTTCAAAGATTCAGGTTTGTTTATTTCCATAACACACTCACATGCAAAACTGGCCATTATGGTTAATTCAAAAGAGCATACAGGTGTGGATGTGGAACTGATAAGGGATAAGGTCCTTAACATACGGCATAAATTTCTGAGTGAACGCGAACAGAAATTCGCCGGCAACGATGTTGAAAAACTCACGGTGTTATGGGCCGCCAAAGAAGCAATTTACAAAGCTTATGGGTTAAAGGAAATTGATTTTGCCAAACACATGAGCGTTGAAGAATTCGACAATACTAACGATCTTTTTTACGGAACACTTCAGAAAAATGAGATCAAACAAAGATATTTACTGAAGAAAGAAAAACACGATAACTATATTTTAGTGTACACCCTCAATGAAGTTCGATAAATTCGTAAAACAACTCAATAGCTCAAAGCCTTTACTGGCGGTGCTGGTGGACCCGGATAAATTTAACCCGGAGGTGATACGTTTATCTAATGAAAATAAAGTGAACTGTTTTTTAGTTGGAGGAAGCGGATTAAAAACAAATAACATTTCGCAGGTTATTACAGAGATAAAAAAGATCTCGAAAATTCCTGTTGTACTTTTTCCGGGCGATGAAACGCAACTCACAAAACAAGCCGACGGACTTTTACTTTTGAGTTTATTATCGGGAAGAAATCCTGAATACCTTATTGAAAAACATGTAAGGGCTGCACCTCTAATTCATAAACTAAAGCTTAGCCATTTACCCACCGCGTATCTTTTACTGGAGGGTGGAAATACGTCTACCACACAAAAAATAACAGGAACAACGCCGCTTAGCAGCCAATCAAAAATTATTTTCACGTCATTGGCGGGAGAGCAACTGGGCTTTAAAGCCATATATTTGGAAGCAGGCAGTGGGGCAAAGAAAACAATTTCCGCGGGCCTGATTAAAAAGATAAAAAAAACAATTTCCATTCCGTTGATCGTTGGAGGAGGAATTGATTCTGAGAAAAAAGCTACAGAACTAATTTCGGCCGGAGCCAATATGATCGTAGTAGGAAATGCATTAGAAAAAAACAGCGCGCTTATCCATGAAATAAGTAAAGCGTTTAAATAACACAGTATGAAAAAATCCCTTTTTATTTTTGCAACAGTTTTATTCGCAAATTGTTTTTTCTCACAGGAAAAATTACTTACTATCCAGGAAGCTGTGTTGAAAGGCAGAACAGTGCTTGCTCCAAAACGACTGCAGGTAATGTTTGTTCCTGAAAGCAATAATTTTTCTTATACCAATAACGATACAATAAAACTGTCGTCCAATGCCGACGCAAAAGCGAAATACGTTATTTCGAGAACGGAATTAAATTCCGTTTTGAAGAAAGACGGAAAAGACACACTTTCTAGTTTAGGGATGATCACCTGGAAAAACACCAACCGGTTTTACTTCGTAAACAAACAAGGAGAATGGCTGTATTCAATTGATAAAAAAACTATTTCCGCTTCTGATCAGAAAGCCACTCCCCCGGGACTTGACAGCATCAATGAATTTAAAAAAGGCGAGATCTATTCTTATTCAAAAGGAAACGATGTTGTTGTTGTGAAGGAAGGTAAAGAAACACAGATCACGAAAGACGGCTCTTACACCATCGTAAATGGTAAAAGTGTTCACCGCGATGAATTCGGAATTGAGAAAGGAACATTCTGGAGCCCGAAAGGAAATATGCTCGCGTTCTACAGAATGGACCAAAGTGATGTAAAAGATTATCCGATCATTGACTGGACAAGTTATCCTGCCAAAAACAGGAACATTAAATATCCAATGGCGGGAAACAGCTCACACTATGTTACGCTTGGCATTTATGACCTTACTAAAGGCACAACCACTTTCGTAAAAACCGAAGGTCCAAAAGATCAGTATCTCACCAACATTGCCTGGAGCCCTGACGAAAAGAAAATTTACATTGTTATTGTTAACCGGGCGCAAAATCATTTCTGGGTAAATGAATACGATGCCGCTTCAGGAAATTTTGTAAAAACACTATTTGAAGAAACCGATGAAAAATACACGGAACCTCTTCATGAAATGCTCTTCGTGAAAAATGATCCTTCTAAATTTATCTGGCAAAGCCGTCGCGATGGCTACAATCATTTATACCTCTATAACAGCGACGGAAGTCTTATAAAACAACTTACTAAAGGAAACTGGGAAATTAAGGATGTGAATGGCTTTGATGAAAAAGGACAAAACATTTTCTTTCACGCCAATGAGCAATCGCCGGTGAACCAGGATTTTTATTCTGTAAACATTAAATCGGGAAAAATGACGCGCCTCACAAAAAATGCCGGATTTCATACCGCGATTTTAAGTGAGAAAGGTGATTTCTTCATTGACAATTTCAGCTCGTGTTATGTTCCTCGTGAATACAGGGTTGTTAATTGCGCGACTGCAAAAAACAATACGGTTTTCAAATCAGATAATCCTATCAGCGAATATAAACTTGGTAAATGGAACATGTTCACCATTAAAAATGCTGAAGGACAGGATCTTCATTGCAGATTATTTAAACCTGCGAATTTCGACAGCACAAAAAAATATCCTGTAATAGTTTATTTGTATAACGGTCCGCACTCGCAACTCGTTACCAACACGTGGATGACGGGAGGCGAGTTATGGTACCAGTACATGGCACAAAAAGGATTTATTGTATTTACGCTTGATGGAAGAGGAACCTCGAACCGTGGAAAAGCATGGGAACAGGCTATTCACCGCCAGGTTGGAACCAAAGAAATGGAAGACCAGCTCAAAGGCGTAGAGTATTTAAAATCGTTGCCTTATGTAGACGCAAACCGTTTAGGCGTTCATGGCTGGAGTTACGGAGGGTTTATGACCACATCGTTAATGACACGTCATGCCGGGGTGTTTAAAGTGGCAGCAGCGGGCGGACCGGTAATTGACTGGAGCTATTACGAAATCATGTATGGAGAACGCTATATGGATACGCCACAGGAAAATCCGGAAGGATATAAAAGCAATAATCTATTGAACCACGTTCAGAATTTAAAAGGGAAACTATTAATGATCCACGGAGCGCAGGATCCTGTGGTGGTTTGGCAACACAGCATCCTGTATCACAAAAAAGCGGTGGATAAAGGCGTGCAGTTAGATTACTACGTTTATCCGGGACATGAGCACAATGTTCTTGGAAAAGACAGAGCTCATTTAATGGAGAAGATCTGTAATTACTTTATTGATAATTTGTAAGATCACCACTTTTCAAAAGCAGCTGCAACGTTTCTCTGATCTTTTTTTCTAAGGTTGGCATGCAGTTCAAATGAACTTGTGTTGTCGAAAAGAGAATTTACCGAAGCATCATATCCTGCCTGGATTGTAAAATACTCGTGACGGTATCCTAAATCGGCACAATATCCATTCGACCTGTATCCGCCTCCAATGATAAGATGATTGAATAACAACGCATTTGTTTTAACCTGCATGTAATAGAAGTTATTCTGTATGACCCCTACCGCTGAAAAATTAAATACAATTCCTGAATTAGTGATGAGGTTATACGAGCTGTTGAATTGGAAACGTGCCGGTAATTTGCTCAGACCCATTACACCAACGTCGGGTTGATTAAAGTGAAACACAGACCCTCCGAAATAAAAATTATTATAATTGAGCAAAAGTCCAGTACTCATATCAAAATAATGTTTAGGCGTGCTTATTTCTGCCGGGGATTGCATCCATGAATAAACAAAACCCCTCCGAGAGTTAATGTAATCCCCAAACTGAAGCTTGTTTACATCTAACACTTTTCTTCCGTAAGTAAACTGCAGAGATGGAATTAATTTTAAATCCTTACCTAACTTGAGATACTGCGCGTAACTTATACCAAAAATGTTCGACTTAAGTGTTCCATTCGCCATATCGTCAAGACCGTAGGATACAGACACGCCACCGCGCATAGGTTTTATATAACAATCAAAAGAGTTCTGATAGGTAACATAACTCCCTTGTAAGCCCGGCCAATGGTTACGGTAAGAAGACTGGTAGCGCATTAAGCCATTGCTTCCTGCAAAAGAAGGATTCAGGTACACCAGCGAAGCGGGCGTGTTCATGAAAACAGGATCTTGTGCAAAGACACTTAAGGCAAACGACAGGAATAATGAATGGAGTATAAACTTTCTCATAATGTAAATAATTTAAAAGCTTAATAAAGTTACAAAAGTTCAAGAAAAAACGTTCTTATTTAAGCATGAAAGACACTTTTCGCTTTATAAGTGGTCGAATTTAACATCTAATTACTGCTTTAAGAGCTTTGTAGTCTTGTTATTTACTTTCAGGAAATACATTCCCGTCGGGAACTGAGAGGTAGAGATTTCTGTCTTTTTCTGCGAAGTTTTCTCTTCATGAATTTTTTGTCCCACACAATTGAAAATTTCGAGATGAGAATCATTTCCATCCGACTCGATTTCTAATTTGTCTGAGAAAGGGTTAGGAAAAACCTTTACAGAATTAACAGGATCATTTTTCTTAATATCCGTAAACAAACATGGCGCAGAAATATTTACTGTGTAAATCTGAGAAGAAATAAATCCGCCTTGTCCCCTTGGTACCCACACCGAATATGTACCTGTGTTAGCTACAAGAATAGTTTGCGTGGTAGCGCCGTTGCTCCATAAGTAACCGGAATGAGTTCCTGCATCTAATACAATATTGGTACCGCTTACAGAACATGCCAGTGTTGGTTGATTCAGACTCCATGGGAGAGTTGGATAATTAAAAACACGGTAAGAGCGAAGTGTGTCGGCAAAACGCATCTCAAAGACTTTACTGCCATTAGATTTTACTACATTGAAAAGATGATACTTGTTATTCATAAAACCATAATTGATCACATGATTCCCGTTCAGTAATTTCTGATAGTTCCCAATGGCGCGGCTATAAGTGGTATTATCTTCCACATAACTCCAGGCAAGCGTTGCTGTTTTTGCACTTTCATTCAACTGGTATTCTTTTGCTGCTGCAACGTGAAATGGTGTTTGTCTTCCGTTATCGTTCAAAGTAACATTCCCGTTGGATACGCGTCGTATGTCGTGCTGACCAATAAACATTCCGGGATCATTCGTAAATGTAAACTGGTTCGCGTTTCCTCCCATGCGCCACATAATGGTACTGTCGCTGCGTTTAATTTTTGTGATCTCGTTAAAGTGTCTTACCGAGAGCATGTAATTTCCATCGTTATCATATTCCACCGCGTTGAGGTGTGTCCAGTCTACATTTGATGGACTCAACAACCATTGAGGATCCACGTCGCTGAAATTATAATGATCTTTGCAATGCCACTCGAACACTACATTTTTGTTTACGTCGAGTTCCTGTATAACACCACATTTCACGGTTGCGGTAGGACTTCCGGCCAGGGTGTGATTTGCTCCAAAGTAATTATAAGCGCTGAGGTCCATGGTTACATTTTCGATCCCAAGAAGTACAAAATGTCCATTGGGAAGAATTTGAAAATCATGACTGTCGATCGGAACACCATTTTGTGTTGTTACAGAATCTTTTATGGTGAAGGTGCTATCCATCAGATAAAATTTTCCTTTCCAGCTGTATGACATTAAACCATTGGAATGCATTTTAAAATCACCTATCGCGGGCAATGGAAATTTTTTATAGTAAACAAGATTTCCGCTTCTGTCGAGAATGCTTTGCGTAAGTGTGTAGCCAGGTAAGGCTGCTCCGGATTTAAGAGGGATCATGAAATAATATCCTTTTGAAGCAGTATCCAACACTGTAACAGAGTAGGAGGGAAGTACTTGGCATTTAATTCCAAAAAAGGAAAGAATAAAAACGAAAAGAAAAAATTTTGTCCTCATTCAGTAAATGTAAAAAATAAAAACGTTAAAAATCAATTCAGAGTTATGTAGTCTGCAAAACCCGACTCTTACCAAATTCAAGAATGTTGTCAATGAATTCGTAAGGTTTGTAGTTGTTGATGGCGGCCTGGTGAAAAATGCAGGTAGCGGGTGTCATTCCCGGAAGAGAGTTCACTTCAATGAAAATAACTTCGGTTCGGCAATCAGCAAACACGCGAACAAAGGCATCAATACGACAATAACCCGTAACGCCAAGTACTTTTGCTGCGGCTCCCAGGATTGCTTTTACCTGGTCGCTTACTTTTTGTCTATCGGCCGGTTTTTTAGAATAACGGGCGGGAGTAATATTTTGTCCCTGGCCGGCAAGAAATTTTTCTTCGAGACTCAACACATCACCGTCAGCCAACGCTTCCGAAGCTTCAAATACTTCGTATTCAATTTCTCCTTTTTTATTGAAACGCGTGAGCATACCGCCTGTTACTTCGAGAAAATGTGCCGCGTCTTTTTTGCTGATGAGCTCTTCTACAAGAATGACCTGCTTTTGCGGGAACTCTTCTTTTGGTTTGATGTGAAGTGTGTTTGCAGCCGAGCTGTCGAGTTCTTCTGAAGTTCTGAAGATTAATTTGCAGAAAGCTTTAAACTCATCGAAGGTTTTTATTTTTTTCACAGCGCTGCTGCAACCATCGTCAACCGGTTTAGCTATGAACGGATATTTGATTTTATTTTTGAGAACGTCTTCGATCTTCGAAGAATCATTGTTCCAGTCTGATTGTGTGACAAGAATATGTTCAGCGACAAGAAATCCGTTTTCTTTCAGAATTTCATTGGTGCGGTATTTATCAATGGTAATAGAAGAACTTTCTTTGTTTGATCCATTATAAGGCAACCCAACCAAATCTAATTTTTCCTGGATAGCGCCATCTTCTCCGGGTCTCCCGTGAAGTGCTATAAACACTTCGTCTGCTTTTTGTTTTAAAGAATCGTAAGATAATTTTTCAGGAGAAGAAATTGCTGAAGCCGAAGAATATTTATTGGTAATAGCTTCACACTCTTTCATAATATTTTTAATCACGGTGTGCACCTTGAAATTCTCTGCTTTTTCTTTGATATCGTCAGCATTGTCCTTCAGCATTAAATTGATAGGAATGTGATACATCTCATGCTGTTGGTTACTGCCTGTTAAGAACACCGGGAACGGCGCATATTTTTCAGATGAAGATAGTTTTTCAAACACATTTCTTCCGCTTTCTACGGAAATGTGTCTCTCCGAAGAATATCCCCCCAATACCACCGCCACACGAATTTTATTACTCGCCGCGTTTTTATCTTTCAATATAATTTCATCGAGGTGATTTAATAATCTTCTGAATGTAACATTTCCTTTTGACTGAATGGTACGTTTTGCCAGTGAAGTTCTGATGATGAAGGTAAGAAACTGAGATGGATTTAAACCTATCTCCGCTGCCTGGTGAAAGAAGAACGATGATGGCATCATTCCACTCGTGGTGTTCGGGTCATTCAGGAAAATTTTTCCGTCCTTGCTTAAGAAGCCGTCGATGCGGGCATACACATCAAAATGTAATTCGTAGAATAATTTCTCGCAGTCTTTACGAATAGCTTCGATTTGGGCATCTGGTAAATCTATGGGCGTAATTTTTCTTGATAAGCCCGGTAAATATTTACTTCTGTAATCAAAGAGCTCTTTTCCTTTTCGTATTTCGGTAGGAGGAAGCGCAATGGCTTTTCCATTTTCATCTTCAAGAACAATACAGCTGAATTCTTTTCCTTCAATAAAACCTTCTACAAGAACAGTGCTTTCACCGTCTAAGCTTTCTACTACAAATCCGTCTTCTTTCAGATGAGCATCTAGAAATTCAATAAGTTTATTAGGGTCATAAATAACGGGGGAATTTAATTCTTTCGGATACGTGATCGTTACCGGCATACCAATTCCTTCACGGATATCGCTCAGGGATTTTACGAAAAGAATTTTTTCTTCTTTCGAAAGCGCCTGCCATTCTTTTGCGTCGAGCCAGCGTGTAAATAATGCTTTCTCAACGGCGCTCATAAATTCAAATTCATTTTCAGAATTTAAAACCGTAACACCAATGCTTGATCCCTGATTGGCAGGTTTTACTACACAAGGGAATCCGATTTTTTCCTTCACAGTTTTAAAAGGACTCTTCGCCTTACCTTCTATCCAGTCGTTGCGTTTAATGGTAATATAAGCCGGACTATTAAACCCTTTGTTTACCATTAATTCTTTCTGAACGCTTTTGTCAATTCCAATGGAAGAAGGAAGAATTCCGGAACCGCTATAAGGAATGCCACAGTACTCGAAAAGTCCCTGTATTTTTCCATCTTCGCCAAAAGGACCATGCAGACATAAAAAAGCGAAATCTATTTTTTCTTTCAGATCACGGAGAGATAGTTTGGTTCCGATCTTAGAGATCAGTTCATTTTGTTTTTCGGGATTTAGCTCACCAAGGTTTTCGGCGTATAATTGAAAATCGGATTGCGAAGGAAGGAAATCAACAGGAGGATAAAAATCACGGATGGTTCCCTTGTAAACAAACTCCCAGTTCAGTTCCACAAAATTCCCGAAGCTATCAACAAACACAGGAATTGCTTCGAAAAGCGATTTGTTGAGATTGTCGTAAACGGTTCTTCCGCCCGCAAAAGAGATCTCGCGCTCTTTGCTTTGTCCACCAAAAATAATTCCTATTCTGAGTTTGCTCATTCTAATACAAAGTTGAAATAATCGTAAATATAAACCAAAGGATTTGCTGCCCGAGGAGCCACTTTGGAATTAATTAACATTGGTATGTAAATACCGCTCATACAGAAGCAGAATGAGGAAACAGAGCGGGAAGTGAGGCGGAAACCCTTATTTGGCGGTAAAACCATGTTAAAAGGTCGGTGAATGAAGACAAGGAAAACAGAGTTCCGTTCAAATAAATTAACAGGCACTACGGGTATTAATTCCGTAATTTTACCGGCTGTATGATAATGCGTTTTATAATTTTCTTTCTTGTGATCACTGTCATTGAGATCTATTTCCTTCAGGCAGTTAAAACATTTTCACAGGATTTTGCACCAAAAACAAGAAACACACTCTTGTATATTGCTTATGGATTTGCCATACTCAATTTTGCATTAGGAGTGGCTTCATTGTTTTATCCGCCACCAAACTGGAACAATTTCTTCCGGTTCTTATCGGCGCTGGGGTTAATTCTCTTTGTGTGCAAATTATTAGGATGTAGTTTTCTTATCATCGACGATATAATCAGGTTGTTCCGCTGGCTGGTTTCATTGTTTAAAGAAAAACCGGCGGAAATTATAGAGGGGGCGAACAAAATAAGTCGCATAAAATTCATGAGTCAGTTAGCAGTTACATTTACGGTTATTCCCGCAATAGGATTTATTTACGGAATGGTTCGGGGAGCCTACAAATACAGGGTTCATAACGTAAAGGTGCCATCACCAAATTTACCGGACGCGTTTAATGGTTACAAAATTGTTCAGATATCGGACATTCATACCGGATCGTTTTTAGATAACAGCGCTTTGAATAAAGCCTTTGATATTATCATGCAGCAAGGTGCCGACCTTATTCTTTTCACTGGCGATTTAGTTAACAATAAAGCCGAAGAAACAGTGGGCTTTGAAGAAACCTACAGTAAATTAAAGGCCCCGCACGGAGTTTATTCTGTATTGGGAAATCACGATTACGGCGATTACGTTCAGTGGGATTCGCAGGAAGAAAAACATAAAAATCTGGAAGCGCTCAAGGCTGTTCACAAAAATGCCGGCTGGAATTTGTTAATGAACGAACACGTTGCGTTAGAAAAAAACGGTGAAAAGATCGCGCTCATTGGTATTGAGAACTGGGGAGGAAACATGCACTTTCCGAAATACGGAAAAATGGACCTGGCGCATAAGGACACCGATCAGTATCCTTTTAAAATATTAATGAGCCACGATCCAAGTCATTGGGAAAAACAAGTTCAGACCGAATACAAAAATGTGGATCTCACCTTAAGCGGACACACTCATGGCATGCAATTCGGAATCGAAATTCCAGGCTTTAAATGGAGCCCTGTGAAATATTTCTACAAGCAGTGGGCCGGTTTGTATAAGCAAGATAACCAGTTCCTGTACGTAAACCGTGGATTAGGTTTTTTAGGATATCCGGGAAGACTGGGGATCTGGCCGGAAATTACGGTGCTTGAATTACAGAAAGTTTAATAATTACAGATTAAATCGTAATCCCGCACTCAGAAACAATCGCTGCTGTTTAAACGAAAAACTTCTGTTGTCCATAACAATTGTATTCTCTGTAAACGTCTTGGAGTATGAAGGACGTAATGTTAACAGTACTTTAGACGTAATTCTGTATCCCAGGCAAATTCCAGCAGATGATCCCAATCCAAGCCTGGTGCGGGAATGTAACACATCTTCATTTTCAAAATAGGGCGGGGCAGCGTTTGCGTAAGGCGAATCGGGCGTTCCCGTAACATGCTGAAGAGTATCGGCCCCTGTACGTTTTGTGTATCCATATTTGTAGTTCTCGAGCTGTATATCCATTGAAAGAAAAGTATTCATTTGGAATTTACCTTTTTGAAACAGGCAATAATCCAATGCAATTCCAACATCAAAAGATGAATGCGAAGAAACTGTATACACTGTTTCTGCATTAACGTAAGGAACGGGTTCGTTTAAAGAGCTGGTTGGAAGAGTTGGCGGTTTCTTTGGTAAAATTTTATTTTGTATACGCGAATCACTATAGGTCATGCCGCTTTTTGAAAGTACGAACTGACCCATAAAACTTAAACGGTGTTTAAGCTGGTAGTTAAGAGCAAGCCCAAAATGAAAACCAGTATTTACAGTTTTTGAATCGGTAAACGCCAGGCTGTGTACAACCTGCTGTTGAGTACCGGTAAATATATCTATGGCAACACTACGTTTAAATTCAGGCAAAACAATATTCTCTGCCTTAAAATTAATATCGGCCATTGTAGTGTCTGGTAAACGGGCCAACAGGGTTTCTAATGGATAATAAGTAGTATCAATCTCTTCAAAAACACTTGCAGAAATTTTATCTGCTACAATAGTATTTGCCGAAAGATTTTTTGTGTTTTCTATTGAAAAATTACCGGCAGAATGATGCTTTATAATTTTATTTAGTAACCCGCTCTTTTGATGACTAATCTGTTGAACTTTTTGAGAAACAAACGAATTATTGCAAACCGGGCTTGTTCCGGGAATAGTTTTTAAGGAAGACGGTTGTGGTAGGGAGGAAACAACTGAAGCACGAGAAGTAAAAAAGTAAGTTGAAATTCCGATTCCTGAACCAAGTAATAAAATAGCGGCCAGGCCGGTTAACCAAAAAAACAGGGGGCTGCGTTTTTTCTCTTCCTTTTTAGGAACAAAATATTTTATTTTTTCCCAGTGCCGATCTATCTCCATAGTATCAACCTCTGGTTCAAAACCCATGAAAAGATCTTTTATGTTTTCTTTTTTAGTCATACGGCTTCCTGGTTATGAAAAGAATGAATCATGTTTTTTAAAAAAGCTCTCGCTTTAAATAACTGCGACTTGGAAGTACTAATGCTGATGTTCAGTATTTCGGCAATTTCCTTATGTGAATACCCATCAATACAATATAAATTAACAACAATGCGGTAGCCTTCGGGCAGGCGATTAAGAATCTCCACAATATCTTTTGCATTAAAAGAAGTAAAAATGTCGTTTAAACTTTCGTCGGCTATGTCTTCTTTTTCCGAAACATCAATGTGCAGATCAAATTTTAAATTACTCCGGTAATTATTAATGGCGGTGTTTTGTACAATGCGTTTTAACCAGCCTTCGAACGAACCTTGCATGGAAAACGAATCTATACTATGAAATATTTTAATGAAGGCATCCTGCAAAATGTCTTCGGCTTCTTCGCGGTTGCGACTGTAACGCAAGGCAATTCCGAAAAGAGTTCTGTAATAGGTTTTATACAGCAACTCGAATGCTTTTTCGTCACGCACCAGACAACCTTTTATTATTTCTTCAACGTTTGCAGACATTAGCCTTTCACATGTTCAAAAAATGTACCGTTTTTTATATCTCCTGAAAGAAAATCAGTTTTTTATGAACTTTATTATTCTTGCCTGTCCGTTTTCAGAGACTATTTTAACACAATAAACTCCGGGAGCAAGGTTTTCGCAGGAAAGTGTTCTGGCATTCTTGCTGGTAAATTCCGGCAATTGAATTTCTCTTCCGGCAATATCTGTTACCGTTATTTCTTTAGGGTCTTTGTTAAAACGAACATGAAGAGAGTTGCTAACGGGGTTTGGAGAAAGGCTGAAACTTGCCTCAAAAGTGTTTTCATCAATACCGGTTGGGCTCTGGCAATTTATGTTTACTGCGGCATAAGAATAACAAATGTTATTTGGCGTATTCATGTCCCACTCGGCCACGGTAATAATGTAGTTTCCGCAACCGGAGTAGGTATGAGTATAGCTTGACGAGGTTGCTGTACCGTCGCCATAATTAAACGAGTACATAATTTCCGGTATTGCCGATCCGCCCCATACTGTCGCTGAAAAAGCCGATAGTGAAACACTGGGGGTAAAACCCACACAAAGTGTAGAAGGCGGCGGATTTAGGGTAATGGAATATACGGCCACATTTGGTAATGGGCCACACAACGAAGGAGAATTATACGTTAGCGATAATGTATAAATGGTGGTTACTGTTACAGGATTGCAACAATGGTAAATGATCTTTCCTGTTCCGGTTACACCATTAGCAAAGCCCCATTGATAATACAAATCAGGATCATTCACCATGCCGTTGCTAGCGGTAATGGAATAACACCCATATGTGTTGGGAATAGCGGTAATGCTTACGTTTGGCGTGCACGGGTTTGTAAAAGTGGACGTGTTTAAAGCCAGGGCCGAAACATTGTCAGCAATTAAGAAGGCACAAAGCGCCGAAAAAAGTAGTTTAAAAGTCTTCATGGGCATAATAGTTTTTAATGGTCTTATTAATAAGACATTTATTATGAACCAGAGGTTGCCTGAGGCTAAAAATTATTTTGTTAAAGCCAGGCATTTAAAATAAACGACTATTTTCTCATCTTCTTCTCGGGCTTGCCAATGTAAAACTTGTAAGCAACATCTAAGGACATTTGAATCGGAACTTTAACAGTAACGGGATTAATGACCCTGTCAAACA
This sequence comes from Bacteroidota bacterium, assembly GCA_021323535.1. Classification (GTDB taxonomy): domain Bacteria; phylum Bacteroidota; class Bacteroidia; order B-17B0; family Aurantibacillaceae; genus Aurantibacillus. The sequence continues at coordinate 28,411 of JAJONO010000046.1, read as the reverse complement.
TTGCCGGATTCTGCGAATCGTAATAAAATGTTTTTGACTTGCGCTGTTCCTTGATCCAGGTGTTGCTGTTATAATAGGAAGAAGAAACATTTCCTGTTTCTGCAGCCACGTATTGTTTATAAGCTTTGTCGGGGTAAACAGTATTAAAGCTTTCGTATTGAATTAATCCTTTATCAGAAAGAACAAGCGCAGAATTATCGAGAACAAACTTCTTTTTATTTCCAACAATTTCCATAGCGGCGGCGCGTAATTGGTTTTGAACCTTTTCAGGATCGTTAAGGATGTAATCGATCTTTACAATGTCAAAAATTTCCTGCTCAGAAGCTGAGATCATCATTTTTTCAACAAGGGCATGATCATTGAATTTAATAATGATATTCTTTTTTATTTCGAATCCCTGTTTGTTTTCAGTAGCGGTTTTACCATTGATCTTATAATCATAAATTCTAGTCTGTACGATCATGTCCACAAACAGATCATCGTCTTTAATGCCGAGGGATTTTAATCCTGTTTTAAATTTATCGATCCGGTCGTTAATGAGCCTGGTACATTCTGAAACTGTGATGGCCTCCTGTGATACACCGAATACAGCTATATAACTATCGGGCTGAATGTTGATCATAACCTTTGCCCCGAATGTATAAACCGAGTCGTTAGGAAGATAATTGTTGAAATTGCCGCTTCCGTGCGATTTGTATGAATTATAATTACGATTATTGTTATAAACCGAATTTCCTTCGTAAACATTGTTCGCTTTATCAGCGTACATAACATTTCCGGCTTCCTGTGCCATAACACAAGATGTTGCAAGCACCATTAAAGTGATAATTTTTGTTTTCATGTTTTGGTTGATTTTATATTTATATGAAATTCGTAAATAAAGACAAAGCATCAAGTCTGCTTTAACAAGTGATTAGCCAGAATTTGTTAAATTTGAATCGTGCCTGCGTTTAAAGCCATAATCCGGAAATTTGCGAGTAAGGGAGAGAAAACCGGTTGGACCTACATTGACATTCCTAACGATATTCTGAAAAAACTTAAACTCAAAAGCAAAAAGGAGTTTCGTGTAAAAGGCGTTATGGACGATGTTAAGTTCGAGCGCCTGGCTGTTTATCCTATTGGCGAAGGAGACTATATCCTTGCGTTGAATAGTGATTTAAGAAAGAAACTTGGTAAGAAAGAAGGCGCCACCATTAGTGTAAAACTGGAAGTAGATACTGCAGGAGTTGAAAAATCAAAAGAATTACTCGCTTGCCTGGAGGAAGAACCTGTTGCAAAAAAAAACTTTGAGTCGCTAACCATGTCGCACCAGAATTATTTTCATAAATGGATCACCTCGGCAAAAGGCGCCGATACCAAAGAAGGAAGAATCGTCAATACAATCAACGCCATGTTAAAGAAAATGGATTACGGCGAGATGATCAGAAGTTTAAAGAAAGGTAAATAATCAACACAAATTTTTAGCTGCAGATTATACAGACAAACACAGATCTGTGTTCATTGATAGTTAATTAAATCCCAGAAATTATTCCTGATCTGTGAAATCAGCGAAATCTGCGGCCGAAAGAGTGAGTAAAAAAGAAAGAGGCTTCGCTCGGAAATAATTAGTAAAGTCGCCCCCCGGATTAGTAAATAAAAACCAATGAATGAAAGCATAAACTATCTTTGTTTTATGAAGAAAAGCATTCTGTTATTCTGCCTTATTTTTCCATCACTTATTTTTTCTCAATTAAAAAAGAAAGTTCTGTTTCTGGGTAACAGCTACACTTACGTAAACAATTTACCTCAGCTTATAAAGGATATCGCATTATCAAAAGGCGACACTCTGGTATTTGATCAGAATGTAATTGGCGGATATACGTTTCAGAATCATAGTACAGATGCACAATCATTGCAGAAAATAAAAAGTAATAGCTGGGACATTGTAGTGATACAGGGCCAGAGCCAGGAACCATCATTTTCGCCAACACAGGTGATGAACTCTTCATATCCTTATGCAAAAAAACTGGCAGATAGTGTTCGTACAGCGAATCCCTGCGCTGAAGTAATGTATTACATGACCTGGGGAAGAAAAAACGGCGACGCTTCTAATTGCGCGGCGTATCCTCCTGTGTGTACTTATAATGGTATGCAGGCACGTTTAAGACAATCGTATTTAATGTTTGCCGACAGTTTCAACGCATCGTGCGCTCCGGTTGGGGTTGCCTGGAAAACATTCAGGAACGCGTATCCATCGTTAGAGTTATACGATCTGGATGAAAGTCATCCTGCAATGGCTGGTTCTTACCTGGCAGCCTGCGTGTTTTATTCATCTATCTTCAAGAAAAACGCAATTGGGGCAACGTATTACTCTACACTTAATCAGGCCGACGCGCAGAATATGCAAACAATAGGTGGGAACACGGTTATGGATAGCACGCAGGTGTGGAACCTTAACTCACAGATTCCTACAGCGGACTTTAATTATTCTTTTGTTGGAGGAAACACGTACCAGTTTACGAATACTTCTGTAAACGCAACATTATATAACTGGTCGTTCGGTTCAACTCAGAATTCACCACAATTTACATTTGCAGGAGGTCCTCCGTTTTCCGTAACGCTAACTGCCATAAACAGTTGTACGAGTTCAACGGAAGTACAATTAATTACTCCAACAACAATTGCAGAAAACCAAAATTGTAAAAGCAAAACATGGTATGATCCTTTGAATAATGAATTGAGAACAGAGTGGTGCACATCTTCAAAAGAAGCGGAAATAAGCATTTATGATGTGAACGGAAGAAAGGTGATACAAAACAAAAGCGCTACCAACACATTAGGAATGGAGCATTTACAGAATGGAATTTACATTGCTGAATTAAAACAAGGAACTACCACACAATTCTATAAATTCCTGAAGCAATAAAAAAACCGCCCTGTAACACTTGCTACAGGGCGGCTCTTTAATATTCTTATTAAAATAAGATCTTATCCATTCAGCGCTTCCGCACCACCAACGATCTCGAGGATCTCCTTGGTAATAGACGCCTGACGGGCTTTGTTGTAAGTAATCTTTAATTCCTTCTGCATGGCCTTAGCGTTATCAGTTGCTTTGTGCATCGCTGTCATACGCGCGCCGTGCTCACTTGCAAAACTATCTAATAAGGCTTTATAGAATTGCGTTTTTAAACTGCGTGGAATTAATTCGTTGATAATGAATTCTTCATTTGGTTCGAAAATATAATCTGTTTTCGCAACAGGAACAGAAGACGTTACACTTGAAACAATAGGTAAAAATTGTTCTTCAGTTGTAATCTGGATCGCCGCGTTTCTGAACTGGTTGTAAACAAGAATTACTTTATCAAATTCTTTATCAGAGAACGATTTCATGATCTTTTCTGCCACAGGCGCAACGTTATCGAAAGTTAATTTATCGAATAGTTGATTGGTGTGATGAGGAAGATCCTGACCCGAGATAAGATATTTAGTTCTTTTGAATGCGTCCTGAATTTTTTTACCAATCGGGATAATGGTTACGTTGCAATCAGAGTACTGTTCTTTGATCATGTTATTGATCTTCTTGATCACGTTTCCGTTGAAAGCTCCTGCAAGACCACGATTCGAAGAAATACCAACGATAAGAATATTCTTTCCGCCTGCATTACGCGCATACACGTTTGATGTTGCATCAACGCTTGCGCTTACATTCTCAAGAATTTCCTTCAGCTTATTGGCATAAGGTCTCATCTGGGTGATGGCATCCTGGGCACGCTTAAGTTTCGCAGCACTCACCATTTTCATGGCACTTGTGATCTGCATCGTGCTTCCTACTGATACTATTCTGTTTCTGACTTCCTTTAAACTTGGCATTCCTTATTAGTTATTAGTTATTAGTTTTTAATGTTTAATAGAGCAGTATTAAAAACTAATAACTCAAAATTAAAAACTAGTTTAATTATATTTTCCCAGTAAATCTTTCGCAGTTGCTTCAAGAACGTTCGTTTGTTCGTCCGAGTATTTTCCTGCTTTAAGATCGTTCAATACATTTTTGTGTTTACGCTCTAAAGCATCGAGGAATTCTTTTTCGAACTCACGTACTTTATTTACCGGAACGGCCCTTAATAAGTTTTTAGTTCCTAAGTAAATGATCGCGATCTGTTGCTCAACACGTAATGGAGAGAACTGTCCCTGCTTAAGGATTTCCACGTTACGTGAACCTTTATCAAGAATTGATTTGGTTGCAGCATCAAGGTCAGAACCGAATTTAGCGAAAGCTTCAAGCTCACGGTATTGTGCCTGGTCAAGTTTTAATGTACCGGCAACTTTTTTCATGGATTTGATCTGAGCGTTACCACCTACACGCGATACCGAGATACCCACGTTAATAGCGGGACGAACACCTGAGTTAAATAAGTTACCTTCAAGGAAGATCTGGCCATCGGTAATCGAAATTACGTTGGTAGGAATATAAGCAGATACGTCACCCGCTTGTGTTTCAATAATTGGAAGAGCTGTTAATGATCCGCCACCTTTAACTAATCCTCTGATAGATTCAGGAAGATCGTTCATGCTTTGCGCGATAGTATCAGAAGCGTTGATCTTAGCGGCACGCTCTAATAAACGGCTGTGTAAGTAGAATACGTCACCAGGATAAGCTTCACGTCCCGGAGGGCGACGTAATAAAAGAGACACTTCACGGTAAGCAACCGCTTGTTTTGATAAATCGTCAAATACGATTAATGCAGGACGGCCGGTATCGCGGAAAAATTCTCCGATAGCAGCACCGGCAAACGGAGCGTAGAACTGTAGTGGAGCAGGGTCAGAAGCGTTAGCCGCAACCACCACTGTATAAGCCATTGCACCATTCTCTTCAAGAACGCGAACAACGTTTGCTACGGTTGAACCTTTTTGTCCGATTGCAACATAAATACAGAATACTGGTTTTCCAGCATCATAAAATTCTTTCTGATTGATGATAGTGTCAATACATACAGCTGTTTTACCAGTCTGACGGTCACCGATCACTAACTCACGCTGACCACGACCGATTGGAATCATTGCGTCGATCGCTTTGATACCAGTCTGAAGAGGCTCAGTCACCGGCTGACGGTAAATTACCCCGGGAGCTTTACGCTCAAGTGGCATTTCGTAGGTAACGCCCTGGATAGAACCCTTACCATCAATAGGATTACCTAAAGTGTCAACTACGCGACCCAACATTCCTTCACCAACTTTTAATGAAGCAATACGGCCGGTACGCTTAACAGAACTTCCCTCACTGATTCCTTCGCTTGGGCCGAGTAATACGGCACCCACGTTATCTTCTTCAAGGTTAAGCACGATGGCTTGTAAACCTGTTTCGAATTCGATCAATTCACCTGATTGAACTTTTGAAAGACCATAGATACGGGCGATACCATCACCAACCTGTAACACGGTTCCTACTTCTTCCAATTCAGCTTCGCTTTTAAAGCCGCTTAATTGTTGTCTTAAAATTGCAGATACTTCTGCGGGTTTTATTTCAGCCATTTTATTTAAATAGTCTTAATTTTTAATTCAAGTTTGGTATGTAAGCGTTTCCTGTAAAATCTTTTCTGAGGTCGTTAAGTTTACGTTTCACACTCTGGTCAACCTGTTTGTCGTTGATGGTAAGAACAAATCCGCCGATAAGCGAAGCATCAATTTTTTCAACAAGTTCGATTTCACCTGTAACAGTTTTTTTAACCAGGTCGAGCATTTTGTTTTTAGTCGCAGCATCAAGTGCCGTGGCGGTTGTTACCTGTGCAGTAGTAATATTTTTAAGAAGTTTGTATTGTTCGTCAAAAGATTTGGCAATATCTCCCAAATAACCTTCGCGACGTTTTGTTGCCATTAATTTCAGAAAGGATTCAGTAGTTTTTGAAACTTTACCTGAAAATAAACCCTGAAAAACAGCCAGTTTTTTATCAGTTTTAATAACCGGACTTTCAAGAAGAGATACAAAATCACGACTCGAACGGCAGACATCCTTGATTAACTGCATGTCTTTTCTTACCTCTTCCAATTGTTTGGTTTCTTTGGCGAGGTCAATTAAAGACTTGGCATATCTTGAAGCAACGATCATCTTAGTTGAGGTTTACGTCTTTCATTAAATTGTTCACGAGAGCTTTTTGCTTTTCGTCGCTCGACAGATCAGATTTTAAGATCTTTTCTGCGATATCGATAGACAAAGTAGCCACCTGGTTTTTAAGATCTGTGATAGCGGCGTTTTTCTCGTTATTGATTTGCTCACGCGCTGAAGCTAAAATGCGTTCGCTTTCTTTAGTTGCTTTTGTTTTTGCTTCGGCAATGATAGATTCTTTTGCTTCACGCGCTTCTTTCATTAAAGCATCACGTTCTTCACGTGCCTGAGCCAGAATTTTTTCGTTATTCGATTTTAATTCGCGCATGTCGTTAAGCGCGCTTTCAGCACTTGCTAATGCGTCTGAAATGTTTTTCTCGCGGGTTTTAATAGCGTTGAGAATTGGTTTCCAGGCAAATTTACCAAGGATACCAACTAATAAAAGGAATACAACACTTGTCCAGAAGATAAGACCGATTCCCGGAGTGATGAGTGAGCCTAAAATAAACAGATTCATTTTATTTAAATTTAATTTGTGTTTTGTTTACCATTTTTAAAAACAATTAAACCCTTTACCAACCGTAAAGGGCTTAATCATTGTTCCTTACAGAAGAGCCACTACGATACCGAATAAAGCCGCACCCTCAACGAGAGCTGCTGCGATAAGCATTGTAGTTTGGATTTTTCCGTGAGCTTCTGGCTGACGTGCAATGGCATCCATTGCATGACCACCAATCTGTCCGATACCGATTCCTGCGCCGATGGCTGCAAGACCTGCACCGATTGCTGCGATACTTCCTGTCATTTTACTTGTTTTTATTTATGGTTAATCAAATTTTTAAATTCTAATTAGTGGTGCGCCGCTTCTTCACTATGTTCTTCATGATGGTGTTCAACCATGGCCGAACCAATGAAGAGAGCCGTTAATAATGTGAAGATATACGCTTGTAATAAGGCTACAAGGCACTCTAATATGTCAATGAACAACGCAAATCCAACCGCTACAGGTGAAATGAAATAACTTTCGAAGGCAAAGATCAATCCAACAAGAGAAATTACGATAATGTGTCCCGCTGTCATGTTTGCGAAAAGACGTATCATTAAAGCGAAGGGTTTTGTGAAAATTCCTAAGAACTCAAGTGGAATCAGGATAGGGTATAAGGCAACCGGAGCAGGAGGCAAGAAGATGTGTCCCCAATAGGCTTTATTAGCGCTGATAGTTGTTACAATGAATGTAATAACCGCTAAAACAAAAGTAAAGGCGATGTTACCTGTTAAGTTGGCGCTGATTGGAATTAAACCTAAAATGTTGTTGATTAAGATTAAGAAGAACACGGTCAATAAATAAGGCACATATTTTTCGTATTTCTCAGGACCGATATTTGATTTTGCAATTTCATCGCGAACAAAAACGATGAGCGGCTCAAGGAAAGATTGTTTCCCTTTTGGGGCTGAGGTAACGCCTGTTTTCTTATAAGCACGTGCTATAGATGTAAATAATAAGATAAGAACGAGTGCAGATAATAAAAGTTGAGCGGTACACTTTGTAATAGAGAAATCGAGAGGCTTTGCGTTAGTTGGATGCATTTTTCCTTTTGCATCAGCATGCATTTCTAAATACTGCCCGTGTGCGTTTGGAGTTTCAGAAGCGTAATAAATATCTTCTTCGAAGTTTACGAAACGTTCACCGTTTATTTCAACAACGTGTGTTCCGTGAACATCGTTTTCAAATTTTGATGAAGAAAAGAATGAGAATCCGTTATTGCCTTTAAGAATAACAGGAAGAGGAATTACCGTTGCATCATGATGATCTCCCCATAAATGCCATGAGTGCGAATCAAGAACGTGCTCAATGGCGATGGCCGCCATATCCACTTTTTTCTTTTTCGTGGTATCTACAGCAACGTGGTTGTCATGATTTTCAGGCTCATGCCCATCAGAAGCTTTGATAAAATTTGAAAAAGAAAGAAAAAGTGCAAAAAACAGGAAAGGAACGATTTTATTCCTTGTGAAAGTATTGATTTTACTGGCCATTTGCTTAAAAATGAGCTTGTTTTTTTGATTTCGGGTGCAAATGTAGGTATATTTTAAGGATAAACAATAAAATTTAACCCGTTTTTAGTCTAAAAAATATTAGGCCGTTTTTGGGCAATCCTTACTTTTGTGAAAACACTTTAAATGCAATACTTCCTCATTAAATCAGAGCCGGTTAAATACAGTTGGGAAAAGTTCCTCAAGGACAAGAAAACTTTTTGGGATGGTGTACGTAACTACGCGGCACGCAACAATTTACGCGCCATGAAGAAGGGCGACCTGGCTCTTTTTTACCATAGTAATGAGGGGCTTAATGTAGTAGGCATTGCAAAAGTAGTAAAGGAACATTATCAGGATCCTACAACCGACGAGGCTGCATGGTCAGTAGTGGACTTTGCGCCGCATAAAACACTCAAAACCCCGGTCTCACTGGAACAAATCAAGAAGGATTCTCTTTTAAAACACATGCAGTTTGTACGCATCCCGCGTCTGAGCGTAAGTGTGGTAACCGAAGATGAGTTCCTCAAGATCTGCGATATGGGCGGAATAAAGCCTTAATCAAAGGTTTAATTCATTTAATAAATAAGTATTAGCTTCTATTTAGACGAAACGGTATTTTTATCAAACAAAATTCATGTTTTTGACGACAAATCAAACCTCTTTTTTATTCACTCATTTACTCGTTTCCAAACGTTTACTATTATTAAATTTATAGTAAGTAAACAAAAAAATTTTAAACCCGTTCCCCCGTCTCCACATGAAACAACTCCTTACTCTCCTAAGCTTTGTTTTTTTATCTGTCTCCATTTACAGTCAGAACAACGTATGCGCCAATCCTCAGCCTTTTTGCACAGGACAAACCATGCAATTCCCTGCGGGTGTAAATGCCGGTAGCGCGCAAAGCGGACCCAATTACGGATGCCTTGGCTCACAACCAAATCCTGCCTGGTTTTATTTTCAGATCGGAACCGCTGGCCCGCTTACAATAAACATGTCGGCCTCTTTTGATATTGATTATATTGCTTATGGGCCATTTCCTACGCTTGCCGGTAACTGCGGAAACCTTACAGCAGGAAACACAGTTGGTTGCAGCTACTCAGGTTCTGCCAACGAAACTTTAAACATGGCCAACGCAGTAGCGGGGCAGTTTTACTTACTACTCATTACTAATTTCTCAAACTCCAATCAGCAAATTACTTTTAGTCAGACCAACGCAAATAGTCCGGGTGCAGCGCAAACCAACTGTGGTGTGCTTTGCAGCATGACCGTTACAGGAACAAGTTCTCTTTGTCCGGGGAAAACAGCTACTCTTAGCGCTACTACAGGAACCGCTGTAACTGCAGTGAACTGGAGTGGTCCGGGAGGATTCACCGGTTCCGGAAATAACGTTTCCATTCCTAACGTGTTAACAAGCGGAGTGTATACAGCAGTAGCAAGCACATCTGGTCCAACTTGCGCAATCACAAGAACCATTACAGTACTTCCTTCACCAAATCCGCTCCCTAACAATAACGGACCGGTTTGTCCGGGTAACCCAGTAAATCTTTCAGTAGGAGCTTTTGCAACATATACCTGGACCGGCCCCGGAGGATTTTCCTCCAACGCTCAAAATCCGATTGTGAATCCTGCAGTTGCGGGTGTATATTCTGTTGGCGTAACAAGTGCGGCAGGGTGTACAAACATTGCTTCTACTACAGTTGCTATAGCAGCGAGTCCTACAGCTGTACCAAACAATAATGGACCAATATGCGCCGGAACTGTGCTTTCATTGACGGGAAGCGGTGGCGGAACCTATTCCTGGACCGGGCCAAACGCATTCACCAGCGCGGCGCAGAATCCGAATATAAATAACGTTACAACCGCTGCCTCCGGAGTTTATACTCTGATGGTAACAGTAGGAACCTGCACGGCAAAAGCAACAACAACAGTTCTTATTAATCCGGCGCCGGTACCTGTTGCAGGAAATAACGGACCACTTTGTCAAAACAATCAATTGAACCTTACCGGAAACGGGGGAACAACTTATACCTGGACGGGTCCGGGAGGATTTACTTCGAATTCACAGAACCCTAACATTCCAAACGCGCAACCCGCCAATTCAGGCGTGTATACTCTTTCAGTGACAAATGCAGGTGGATGTACAGGCAGCATTACTACCAATGCTGTTATTAACCCAACACCCGCTATTGTAGTAAATAATCCCGCGGCTTGCGTCAACCAGAATATTAATCTGACCTCAAACGGTGGCGCAACCTATGCATGGAGCGGTCCTAACGGGTTTACAAGTAACGTACAGAATCCTGTTATTGCGAATGCTCAATTAACCATGAATGGCGCTTACACAGTAACAGTAACAACCGCTGCCGGATGTACCAATACAGCGGTATCTAACGTAACGGTTATCACTTTGCCGAATCCAACTATTTTAAGCAATACTCCTTGTGTTGGAGCTACACTTTCATTTACGGGAAGCGGAGGAGCAACTTACCAATGGACAGGCCCTAACGGATTTAACAGCGCGTTACAAAACCCAACGATTCCAAACGTAACCACTGCCGCAAATGGAATTTACACATTGGTGGCTTCGGCAGGAACATGTTCCAACAGCGTTACACAAAACATTACCATTAACCCGCTTCCGGTTCCAGTGGCCAATAACAACGGTCCGCTTTGCGAAAACACAAGTCTGAACTTAACCGGAAATGGCGGAACAACTTATACCTGGACGGGCCCGGGAGGATTTACTTCTAATAACCAGAATCCTTCTATTGCAATTGCACAACCGACCAATGCGGGAATTTATTCTTTAACAATTACTAATGCGAACGGATGTACAAACTCCATCACAACCAACGTGGTGATAAATCCAACTCCTGCTATTGTGGTAAACAACCCTGCGGGCTGCGTTAATCAAAATATTAATCTTACCTCAAATGGTGGATCAACGTATGCATGGAGCGGCCCCGCCGGGTTTACAAGCAATGTGCAAAACCCTGTGCTTGCCAATGCTCAACTGAATATGAACGGGGCTTATACTGTAACAGTAACAACTGCCGCAGGATGTACCAATACAGCGATTTCAAATGTAACGGTTATCACTTTGCCGGCACCGGTTATTGTAAGCAATACACCTTGCGTAGGATCAACACTTAATCTCAATGGAAGCGGGGGCGCATCTTACAGCTGGACCGGCCCTAACGGATTTACTTCTGCTACTCAGAATCCAACTATTCCAAATGTTACTCTTGCCGAAGGTGGACTATACACACTTGTTGCTACTGCAGGAAGTTGTTCAGGAACAATTACGGCCCAGGTAAATATTAATCCATTACCAAATCCAACCATTAACAGTAACAGCCCGGTGTGCGCAAATCAGGCGCTCACATTTACGGCAACCGGTGGAGCAGGATATTCATGGAACGGCCCTAACGGGTTTACATCAACAAACAGCAACGTTAGCATTCCTTCTGCAAACAGCAACTTCGCCGGAACGTATACTGTGACTGTTACCGATGCCAATGGATGTATCAATTTTACCACTTCAGCTGCTATAGTAAATCCATTACCAATAGTTTCTGTTGTTGGATCAACAGTATGCGTTCCCAAGACTGCTACTCTTGCAGCCAATGGAGGCGTAAATTATTCGTGGACGGGTCCATTAGGTTTTACTTCAAACAATCAGTTCCCGCAATTAAATAATACGACTACTGGAATGACGGGACAATACAATGTTACCGTTACCGACGCCAATGGCTGTATAAACAACGGCTCGGCTTTTGTTCAGGTAAATTCAATTCCTAATCCTGTAGCTGCTGCTAATAGCCCTATCTGTGTAAAAGAAACAATTGTGCTCAATGCAAATGCAGGTGGCGCCCAAGTGGCTTATACATGGAATGGTCCTGCAGGGTTCCTGTCTTCAAGCCCTAACCCACAGATCACACAAGCCTCCACAGGAATGTCGGGTCAGTATACAATTACTATTACCGACAACGCCGGATGTTCTTCAAGCGCTGTAGTGAGCATGGTAGTGAACGATCTTCCAAACGGATCAATTTCAACTAGCAGTAAGTTTGGATGCGTTCCTTTCTGTGCATCGTTCAGCGTTAGTGCAAACACAACCATTCAGTCGGTTACCTGGGACATGGGTCTTGGTGGATCGATGGCCGGAACAACAGTAAATAAATGTTACACGCAGGATGGCGTTTTCCCTATCAAAGCAAACTTTACAGATGCGAACGGATGTTCAAATTTCAATACTTATACGGTCCAAGTGTACCCGCTGCCTACGGCCGACTTTAATATGGGTCCTCGGGAACCTATAGTAAACGAAGAAGTTTTATTTACGAATGCTTCATACGGCGGAAACATTATTTCTACTTCGTGGAACTTCTCACACCTGTCTCCAACAGTAACGACGGAATACAGTCCAATGATGATCTTCAGCGAGGCAGGTTCTTATGTGGTAGCATTGATAGTGCAAAGCGACAAAGGCTGCAAAGACACACTTATCAGACCGTTTTTCATTGCAGAAGACTATGGAATTTATGTGCCAAATGCATTTTCTCCTAATGGCGACGGAGTAAATGATATTTTCCATCCGAAAGGATATGGAGTAGTGAAATACGAACTTAACATTTTTGATCGCTGGGGTGAAAAATTATTCAGCACCACCAACTTTGAGGAAGGCTGGAAAGGCAATTATGTTGGAAGAAGCGACGAAGCCGTACCGGTTGGAGTTTACACCTGGCACATTAAACTGATTAATGTACAGGGAAGAGGAAAAGAGTTGACGGGGAAAGTAAGCGTAATCCGATAAATCAATTAATTTTTTAAGCCACAGATTACAGGGATTCACACAGATGGAATTTTGATCTGTGAAAATCAGCGAAATCTGTGGCTACAAAGTCGAGAGCTTATTCCAGCTCTATCTCATTCGTTTTAAAGGCCTCCAGTATCTTTAGAAAGTTTTGATAAGGATTTTCTGAGTCCCAGAGATAGGAATTAAATGCAATGCCATAAAAGCCAAAGGTGCTTGTCTTTTTTACCGAATCGGGAGTTGTTCCCCCGCGCGCGACGAGTTTTTTACCACTGTTTTTTACCGCGGCGGTTACGCCTTCCTGGTAAAATCCACTATAAAATCCACCGGTAAGACTATTATACATAGTGCCAATAAGGTAATAATCAAAACTGTTTTTTTCCGGTTCATATACCTGCGGCAAACGTGAATAAGAGCGACTCTTGATCAGGCTGCCGAATTTGAGTTTTAATCTCTGTCTCACAAACCAGTATTTCCATTTCTTTTTCAGGTGCGTGCTGGTAAAATGAATGCCCTTTAAATTAAATTTGAGTGCCAGTTGATGGTGTGAGTGAATAACAATTCTGTTATGAAAATGCGCGGGAATGTCTTTTATATAATCCGACATCTGGCTGGTAGAATATTTGGGTTTCCTTAAATGGAAAGTGGTTAAACCGCTCTCAAACATCTTGGTTACCAGCGTTCTTTCATCCGGATTGTCCTTTGTGGGGGAAATTACGAATAACTTCATTAAACAAAATCTACACGAAAATAAACATTTACCTGATAAATCAAAGACCTGCCCCGTTTTTTTATCACACAGGCAAACATTAATTTTATGCAGACGAGCATGAGCATAAAACTAAAACGTATAATAATTCTGATGGGCATTACTGCTGTTATTGTACACTTTTCATTGCTGTTTTTCTATGCATTTGTACCAAATAGATATTCTTCTTTTTACGTGTACCCTTATTTTTACCAGGATTGGAGACTTTTTGTACCGGCACCAGATAGTAATTACAAACTTTATGCAACCTACGATGACAGTGGAGCCAAAACCACCGATGTTTTTACCGAACTCATGAATAAGCACCAATCTAACAGAGCGTCTGGAAACGAACCTTTAATGATTGCGCTGAGTAATTCAATTCATTACTTTGAGAAAGTCACGGATCCCGGAAAAATTACAGATACAAAAGAGGGCACAAAATTTTCACTTGTAGAAAAATTCGCAAGGAATTACATTGAAGAAACCCGAAACATAAAACTTAACCAACTTAAACTCATACTTGTTGTAACATCAACCGATTCTTCCCAAACCAAAGTTTACTATAATTAAAAGCTCTTTTCAAAAATCTTTTCTTAAATTTAAATATGTCAAAAACAGTAAAAAAAATAGACCTTGCCTTGCAGGGCGGAGGAGCACACGGCGCCTATTCATGGGGAGTGATAGACAGGCTACTTGATGAGCCCGGTATTGAAATTGATGGTGTTTGCGGAACAAGCGCGGGAGCCATGAATGGGGTTTGCACAGTTTACGGTTTAAGTAAAGGAGGAAGAAACTTAGCTAAACATACACTCGTAAAATTCTGGCACAAAATTTCTGAAGCAGGTAAAATGTCTATTCTACAACCAACCTGGGTAGATAAGATGATGAGCCCCGGAAACATGGACTATTCGCCTTTATACCGCCTCTTTAGTGTAACAGCCGAAACGCTTTCGCCTTCACAATTTAATCCTCTCGGTATAAATCCTCTCGAAAAAATATTAAATGATCTTATCGACTTTGAAGAGTTGCAGAAGATTAGCCCGCCAAAATTATTTGTGTGCGCAACCAATGTAAGAACCTGCGAAGCGAAAATTTTTGGTCCAAGCGAAATTTCTTCAAAAGCTATTCTGGCGAGCGCTTGTTTGCCTTACCTTTTCGAGGCTGTTGAGATCAACGGTGAGTATTACTGGGACGGTGGCTATATGGGGAACCCGCCTTTAACACCACTGACAGAGCACACTGATGGAACAGATGACATACTCCTTGTGAAAGTAAATCCTTTCAAAATAAATAAAGTACCCGATAACGTTGAAGATATTAAAGATCGTGTGAACGAGATCAGCTTCAACTCTTCACTGGCACTGGAGATCCAGCATCTCGAATTTATTAATGGCTTAGTGGATAAGGGAATTACACTTGACGGGCAATTGAAAAAAATAAACCTGCATTGTTTAAGCGCCGATAAAACATTGGCGGATCTGAATCTTTCCAGCAAACTTAATACAACCTGGGATTTTCTCATGCATCTTAAAAACATGGGTTACAAGGCCTGCGACAGCTGGATAAAAACCAACTACGATAACATCGGCAAAAAATCAACTTTTCACTTATAAAATATATGCAAAGACATTTTGTAAAACCTGACTTTACTGTTACCACCTGGGAACTTTTAAAACCCTATTATGATGATCTTCTCAACAGAAATATAAAATCGAAGGAAGACCTGGAGCAATGGCTCAAAGATAATTCTGAACTCAGTTCTGTTGTAAGTGAAAATATGGCCTGGCGCTATATTAAAATGACCTGCGATACTACAAGCGAGGAGATACGTAACAGCTTCAATGATTTTATTCAGAACATAGAACCAAATATTTCGCCTGTATCAAACGAACTCAACAAAAAATTAATGGCCAGCGAATTTACATCGCAACTTACCAAGCAAGGCTATGATATTTATTTGCGCGGTGTAAAAACCAGTATTGAAATGTTTCGTGAAGAGAACATTCCACTTAACACACAACTTCAGGAGTTGGAACAGAAATTTGGGGAGATAAGCGGCGCGCAAACCGTTGAACATAACGGCGAAAAAATGACCATGCAAAAAGCGTCGGTTTTTTTAAAGGACCTCGATCGTAAAGTACGGGAAGAAATGTATCATAAGATACAGAAGAGAAGAGGAGAAGATGAAACAGCGTTGAACGATCTGTTCACTAAATTAATTTCTCTTCGTCACCAGGTGGCAAAAAACACGGGCTTCGCTAATTACCGCGACTATAAACATAAAGCATTAGGACGATTTGATTACACTGTTCAGGATTGTTTAAACTTTCACGAATCGGTAAAGCAACACGTTGTTCCACTCATAAGCGAACACGATCAGAAACGCAAAACAAAATTAAAACTCCAGGATTATCGTCCCTGGGATGCAGCAGTTGACGATGATGGCAAACCGCCGTTAAAACCTTTTCAAACCGGAGAGGAGCTTACGAAAAAAACAATTGCCTGCTTTAACACTATTGACCCGTATTTCGGAGAATGTATCGAAATCATGGACCGTATGCGTCGCCTCGACCTGGAAAGCAGGATAGGAAAGGCTCCCGGCGGATACCAGTATCCTTTGTATGAAACCGACGTTCCTTTTATTTTTATGAACGCGGTAGGATTACATCGCGATTTAGTAACCATGGTTCACGAAGGTGGACATGCCATTCATTCTTTTTTAGATAAAGATCTGGATCTGGTAGATTTTAAATCGCCGCCAAGTGAAGTGGCCGAATTAGCAAGCATGAGCATGGAGCTCATCAGCATGGAACACTGGGATGTTTTTTTTACTGATAAAGAAGAATTAAAACGTGCCAAACGTCAGCAACTCGAAAGCGTGATTGATGCCTTACCATGGATCGCGGCCATTGATAAATTCCAGCATTCGCTCTATGAAAATCCTGAACACAATTTAGAGGAGCGATACAAGATCTGGATGAACCTCATTAAAGATTTTGGAAGCAGCGTTATCAATTACGAAGGGCTTGAAGATTTTGTGAGAAGAAAATGGCAGGTGCAATTACATTTATTCGAAGTACCTTTCTATTATATTGAATACGGTTTCGCGCAGCTTGGTGCCATTGCCATGTGGCGCCAGTATAAAAAGGATCCGAAGAAGGCCATTGAAAATTACAAAAAAGCTTTAGCACTGGGTTACACAAAAAGCATCCCACAGATTTACGAAGCAGGTGGAATTAAATTTGATTTCAGTCCGGCTTATGTAAAAGAGTTAATGGATTTCGTGAAGAGCGAATACGAGAAAATCTAATTAGGTTCTCGCAGTCCCGATAATTATCGGGACGCTAAGGAAGCGTAGTTTGCATAGGGTTAGAACAGCCTCTGTTTCTTTGCTTCTCTGCGGTAAAAAATTATCTGGAAAAAAACTCCACTCAACAATCCTATCAATCCCCCGAGATAACTAAAGTTGTGAATTGAACCCACAGTAATAAATGAAGGTTTGTCAATGAGATTTTCAGGAAAACGCCATGAAGGATCAGAGATGAAAAATTTTCCGGCAAGGTATCCAAACGCTGCAAAAATAATCGCGACACACAATGTGATTAGAACCGATTTAAAAACCAGCCTGAACATGGTTTTTTGATCTTTGTGAATAAAACCCACCAGGCCTTGTATCAATCCTATTAATAAACCAATCCACCAGGTGGCCATCATTCCTACAATAGTTACATATAGCCGTGGTTCAGGAAGCACTGTATCTGGTAAATACACCAGCCGAAATTGATAGAACTTAAACTTTGTATAGTATTCCGGACAAATGCTGTAAGTAAGATGGTCGTGTAGAATACCATAAACAGCGGCCATAAGCGTAGAAAGAAAAAGCATCAGAATAAAAACTCCGACCTTTTTAATGTAGGCTGCATTTTGTTGTTGATATGAATTGGATGTTCTGATAAGTCGTTAGATGGGTTTCTCGCAACGCTTGCGCTAAAGCTTCAGCGTCGGCGCAGAGGAACGCAGAAGAAGCAGACGGTGCAGAGGTAATTTCTCTCTGTTTCTTCGTGTCTCTGTGGTAAAAAAGCTTCGTGGTCTTAATTCTGCTCCATCACTTTCCCGTTTTCGAAAATAAGGGTGCGTGATTTGAATTTGTTGTAAATGATCATGTCGTGCGTGGCCAGAAGAACCGCGCGCCCGCTTTCGCTGATCTGCCTCAATAACTTTACAATTTCTTCCGACGTTTCAGGATCAAGATTTCCCGTTGGCTCATCGGCCAGAATAATTTCCGGTTCGTTTACCAGGGCCCTTGCAATGCTTACGCGCTGCTGCTCTCCGCCAGAAAGCTCGTGAGGCATTTTTGTTTCTTTTCCTTCAAGACTTACTTTCTTAAGCACGTCTTCAACACGTTGGCGTATTTTATTTTCATCGCTCCAACCCGTGGCCTTCATCACAAATCTTAAATTTTCATAAACAGAACGGTCGCTCAGTAATTGAAAATCCTGGAAAACAATTCCGAGTTTTCTGCGCAGGTAAGGAATTTGCCGTGAACGCAGATTGTTCAGTGATTGTCCGCATACACTGCCGGTTCCCATGTTCAGAGGGAGATCGCCGTAAATGGTTTTTAAAAAACTACTTTTTCCGCTGCCGGTCTTTCCCAGTAAATAAACAAACTCCCCGGGATTAATTTCCACGCTGAGGTTTCCCACTACAGGGCGTTCGTCCTGGAAGATAGTGACGTTCTCGAATTTAATCAGGGCCGGCATAGAAGGGTAAAGTTAAAACATTTGTAACTTTTGTGCGCCTTAGTCATTATGTCAATATCAACACGTCTGGGTTAATAACTGCCGGGGCATTACAACAAAGCAACATCATAAGCAAAGTAAATTTATTGGAATAAATTTTTACTACAATTTTACTTTAATGATCAATATTAAAAAATTAGGTGTTTGCCTGCTTTTTGTAGTTTCTTTTTCAATACTTCACGCTCAGAAAACCGCGATATATGTTGACAAAGACGCTTTGTACAAGCAAGGATTGGAGCTGTTTGATAAGAAGCAATATGTGAGCGCGCAGAAAAATTTCAATGATTTTGCCACGCAAACAACCGCATCAACACTTAAAACCGATGCTGTTTATTACTCGGCGGCCTGCGCCATTGAACTTTTTAATAAGGACGGCGAGTGGCAGATGAAAGAATTCATTGAGCATTATCCTGGGAGCCCGAAAGTGAACAACGGTTATTTTTATCTCGGAAAATCAAATTTCAGGAAGAAAAAATACATTGAAACGATTGAGTTCATGGAGAAAGTGGATCCTTATCGGTTGGATAAAGAACAACTGGCCGAAATGTATTTCAAGCGCGGTTACAGCTATATGATCAACGATAACAACGCCAAAGCGAAAACTGATCTGTACGAAATAAAAGACGTTGACAATAAGTACGCTTTCCCTGCTCAATATTACTACTCTCACATTGCATACGAGGAAAAAAATTACGAAACCGCGTTAACAGGATTCAACAAGCTGGTTGGTAACGAAACATTCGGGAGCGTGGTTCCTTATTACATCACGCAGATTTATTTCGTACAACGAAAATTTGATAAAGTAGTGAAGGAAGGGCCCGAGCTTCTTAACGATAGCAACAATGTACAGAAAGCCGGAGAAATAAACCGCATGATAGGCGAAAGTTATTTCAACCTCAAGGATTACAACAACGCCCTCACTTTTCTGAAGCAGACCGATATGGGCTCAAGTCCCGAAGGAAATTACGCGATTGGTTACTGCTATTATAAAACGGGCGACTGCGCCAAAGCGGTTGTTCATCTCGAGAAAGCCACAGAAGAGAGAGATTCTCTATCGCAAAATGCATGGTACCACATGGGAGATTGTTATTTAAAATTAGGGGAGAAATTAAAAGCAAAGAACTCATACTATTCTGCGTACCAGCAGAACTTCGATAAAAAAATAACAGAAGACGCGCTTTTCTCATTCGCGAAATTAAGTTATGAATTGGATTTTAGTCCTTACAACGAAGCTGTAAAGGCTTTTGCTAAATACCTGAAGGAATATCCGAATTCGCCTAGAAAAGAAGAATGTTATAACTTTTTGGTGAATGTTTATTCCACAACAAAAAATTATGATCTCGCTATTCAGAGTATCGAGAACATGGGAACCATTGATCCTATTCTGAAAGTAACGTATCAAAAACTCATTTACTTTAAAGGAGTAGAAAATTTTAATAACGGAGATTACATCAATGCGGAAAAACAATTCAAAAAATCCATGGCGCAGAATTCAGACTTAAAGCTGAATGCGTTATGCCAGTATTGGCTCGGTGAGATTTCGTACAACAGAAAAGATTATACAACGGCGATTGATGCCTGGAAAAAATTTCAGGTCATGGATGGAGCACTGCAGTTGAAAGAATACGATCTAAGTAATTACGCGTTGGGCTATGCTTTTTTTCAAAGAAAGGAAAGAGACGAGAAAAACAAGAACAATGACGATTACGCCAACGCGAACATTCAGTTCAGAAAATTCCTTCTCACTAAAAATGTGTACGAAGAAGAAAAGATTGTGGATGCCAATATCCGAACAGCAGACAGCTATTTCATGAACCTGGATTATACACAGGCCGCTGAATATTATAAAAAGGCAATTGATGCCAATAAAATGGATGTGGATTATTCCTTGTATCAAAAAGCATTGTGCGATGGATTAGGGAAAAAACACAACGACAAGGTAACAGAACTTAAAAAGATCGAAACGCGTTATCCGAAATCGAATTACTTAAGTGCCGCGCTTAATGAAATAGCGGAAACTTACCTTATCAATCTTAAGGATGATGAGAATGCGATTGTGTATTATAACAAGATACTGAAAAACTATCCAAACTCGTCGTTCACCAGCAATTGTTATTCTCAGCTTGGTAATATTTATTACGCCAGAAAAGAAGATGACAAAGCATTGGAGTATTATCAGAAATTCGTGAAGATAGATTCGAAGAGCGACGCAGCAAAACTCGTTTTAGAAAACGTTAAGAAAATATACACCGAAAAAGGAAAAATTGCCGAGCTCGAAGAGTATATGAAATCGGTTGGGAATCCTTTAACTGAAAATGAAGTGGAGAAGTCGATGTATTTAGTGGCGTACAAAGCTTTTTACGATGACAAGAACTGCGACGATGCCCTTCCGAAATGGGAAGCGTATGTCAACAAATTTCCTAATGGAAAATACATCACCGAAGCGCAGTTCAACGCGGCAGAATGCGCGTATAGCAAAAGCGATTATGTAAAAGCGCTTCCGGGATATTTATATGTTATAGGAAAACAGAGGAGCCTTTACAGTGAAGTGGCGTATGCAAAAGCGGCCTATATTTATTATAAGGATAAAAAATATACAGAGGCCCTTCCCCTGTTTCAGCAGCTCCAGGAAATCGCGGAAACACCTTCTAATAAAAGCGCGGGACGTTTCGGCGCCATGCGTAGCGCGTTTTATCTGAATCAGTATGAGACAGCATTATCAGAATGTACAAAAGTATTAACTACCGAAAAATTATCGCAACAGCAATTAAGCGAAGCAAAATACATTAAAGCAAAATCATTGTATGAAACGGGCCGACTGGATGACGCCATGATCGAATTCAAAGCAATGACAAAAACGTCAAAAAATCTTACTGGCGCCGAAGCGTATTATCACATCGCGATGATACAGTTTAAAAAGCAGGAGTATAAAGAAGTTGAAAAAACAATTAATAAGCTCATCAGCTTTGAATATAGTAACGACGACTGGAACAACAAAGGCATGTTATTACTTGCTGACGCGTATGTCGCCAAAGGAGATGAGGCCGATGCACAAGTGATCCTGGAAACGATCATTGACAGCAAACCAAAACAAGAGTATCTGGATGCTGCTACTAAAAAACTGGAAGAACTGAAAGCAAAGCAAGCACAACGTGAAGCGGCAGGCGCAAAAGAAACTCAGAAGACAGATATGAAAGTGGATTTTAATCAGACGAAGAAGGACGAGGACCTCTTTGATAAAATGTATAAAGAATACGAGCAGAACAAAACAGCACCAACAAATACAGCAACACCAGAACAACCAAAATAAGAGCTATGAATAACACAGAAACAAGACTGCCAAATCCTGAAAGCGCCGAAAGCACTACGAGCGATGGAACTGCGCAAACAGAATGGCTCTCTGATAACAGGAGAAGAAAACTGGAGTGGGCTTTGATCATTATCATGATCCTTGGTTATGTTGTGGTATCATTCGCGCAAACAGATGCAAGTTTTGGCGTGCCCAGTACATTTGTACCAACTATCAAAGATGCAATTAAATTCTCTGATCTTCCCGAAATTAAAGACAGCGTAAAGCGCATTGATAATATTAAATACGGAATTACCAGCACGCCATTATTTCCTAAGTATCAGATACAAACCATTCAGCCTGCAAAAATGCAAAATGAACCTCTCCCAAAATTGTATCATTCATTATTGAAATTAGGCTATGGCCCCATCTACAACATGCCTTACGGGGAATTCTGGATCACTAATACAAGGAACAGGGAAATGAATTATGGCGCGCACCTCAAACATTTTTCGAGTACCGCGCAGCTGGAAGATGTTGGCTATGGCGGCTACAGTGACAACATCGTTAATGTTTTCGGAAAGAAAATGTACAAAAAACATTCTCTTAAAGGGGATTTTAATTACGAAAGAAATGTAGTACACTATTATGGTTATGATACAAAACTTAATCAAATCAGTGATCATAATTTCACAAAACAACGCTATCAGCTTTTTGAACCTAAGGTGCAATTGATGAGTCATTATACAGATAGCACGCATATCAATCACGACATAAGACTTTCGTATTACAATCTTCAGAACCTGCACAGGGAAGAAGAAAACAATATTAAGTTAAACGCTTCAGCCGAAATGTTCGTGAACAAGGAAAAACTGAACGTTAATTTTTTCACAGATTTCTATAATCATAAACAAAGCAATGACACATTAAATGATATCATTGTAGGAATAAATCCGTCTTTTAAAGCGGGCGGTGAGAAGTGGAAAGCGGAGGTTGGATTAACAGCAACCATTGATAATTTCAAAAACAAAACACGTTTCTATTTTTATCCTGTATTGAACGTAAATTACAACGTGTATGAAAACATGATCGTTCCTTACGCCGGAGTTAACGGCGGATTGATCAAGAACAGTTTCAGGAGTATTATCAACGAAAATCCTTTTGCCGATACAACTTTGTCTTACACAAACACAAACAATAAATACAATGTTTTTGCGGGTTTAATGGGTAACTTAAGCAGCAACACATCTTACGATGCAAAAGTAAGTTATGGCCAGTATGACAGCCTCCGCTTTTTCGTAATGGATTATAGTGGCGCCAACCAGGTGTACAACCGCTTTGACCTTGTGTATGATAATACATCGATCGTTACTGTGAGCGGACAATTAAAATATCAGCTCAAGGAAAAATGGAACCTCATTGGAAAGGGAAATTACTACATCTACAAAACAAAAAATATTACCCGCGCTTATCATAAACCCGATTACGATCTTAGTTTATCCGGAATTTATAATCTGAAGAGTAAAATTATTCTTCGGGCCGACATGGTGCTGATGGGAAAACAATGGGCGCTTACTCAAACAACGGAAGCCGATTCAACATTCCTGAAACCAATACAACTGAAGGGCTATTTTGATATGAACCTGGAAGCAGAATACCGTTACAGCACCATGCTCAGCTTTTTTGTTCGCTTGAATAACATCGCCAATCAGCGTTACTATCGCTGGGAACGTTATCCAAGCCAACGTTTTAACTGTATGATTGGACTTACTTTTGTGCCTTTTTAGTGAGACTCTGATTTTGCAAACGAAACGACGACAAAATCAGTTAGTCTCACTTATCGCGACGAAGGAGGGATCTCTGAGTCGCCACCCGGAGTCTTGAAGGACGAACTGAAGTAGCTGGTCAAATTAATACAACAAAGGAGAGGTCCAAAGAAGAGTCATAATAAATCCTAATACCCTGTTTAAGGTATGCTAATTCACCCGAAAACGCCGTAATTTTAGTATCCGAATTATGATATCCCTCGAGAACCTGGAAATAGGACAAGAAGCTTTTATTAGATCGTTCAACAATAGCGATTTGAGTTATAAGCTTATTGAAATGGGTTGCCTGCCCGGCGAAAAAATCACCTTATCAAAAATTGCTCCGCTGGGTTGTCCTCTTGCTATTCATGTTGCAGGATATGAATTGAGTCTTAGGAAGGAAGAGGCCCGTACCATTATTGTGGAGCCTGTAGCTTAGTTTTTGTCTTTAAATCAAAATAACAACATCAAAGTAGCGCTTATCGGAAACCCCAATGCCGGTAAATCCACCTTGTTCAACGCGCTTACAGGATTAAATCAGAAAACCGGAAATTACTCCGGGGTTACAGTTGATAAGCACGAAGGGAGAACAGAATTTAAATTCAATGATCTTGTCTACGACATTTCTATTGTGGATCTCCCCGGGACATACAGCTTCTTCCCTAAAACCATTGATGAAAAGATTGCCTGCGATTTTTTGGTTCAGAATAAAGAGAATGTCGATGTGCTTGTTGTAGTTGTGGACGCTACTAATCTTAAGAGAAATCTTTTGCTTGCTACCCAGGCCATTGATCTTAAATACAAAACTGTTGTGGCACTTAACATGATCGATGAAGCCGACCAGCAATTTATAAAAATTGATATGGAAGGGTTGAGAAATGTTCTTGGTGTGGAAGTAGTCCCGACCGACTCACGCAACCAGAACGGAATTAATGAACTGAAGCAGGCCATAACCCGCGCAAAATCAAGCGACAGTTTTTTCTACGATATTAGCCACAAGCAAAAGAACGAGGATTTTACTTACAAAGAGTTTCTTAAAACTCATTCCGCCGAAAAATCTGAAATTGTAAAAGCCGATCAGCTTTACAGGTACAACACCATTAATTATATTCTTGCAAAACATATTCATACTCCTGAGCAATTATCAAAAAAAGAAACAACGGCCCGTATCGACAAACTAACAACGCATCCTGTATTTGGATATTTGTTTTTGCTGTTTGTTTTGTTCCTCGTGTTCCAGTTTATCTTTTTCATAGCAGAATACCCTATGAGTTGGATCGAAGGAGGATTTCTCGCGTTGCAGGAATTTATTTCCTCGCATTTACCGCATGGACAACTTTCCGATCTTCTTTCTAATGGCGTTCTGGCGGGAATCAGCGGGGTGCTCATGTTCATCCCGCAAATTGCTTTGTTGTTTTTGTTCATTGGCATCCTGGAAGATTCGGGATACATGGCCCGGGCGAGTTTTATCATGGACAAACTCATGCGTAAATTCGGACTCAACGGAAAATCCGTTATTCCTCTTATTAGCGGAACGGCCTGCGCGGTGCCTTCCATCATGGGCACAAGAACAATTGGAAGTTATAAGGAACGTCTCATAACGGTTTTCATATTGCCTCTCATCAGCTGTTCAGCGAGATTACCGGTTTATACACTCATTATTGCATTAATTTATCCCGACAATTCTTTTCTTGGAGTTTTTAATGTAAAAGGAATCGTTCTTATGGGAATGTACCTGCTTGGGTTTTTTGTAACGCTTGTAACGGCATGGTTCATGAAACGTCTCGTAAAAGTAAAGGAAACATCTTTCTTCGTTATGGAACTTCCGGTATACCGATGGCCGCAGGCAAAGAGTATTTCTATTATGGTACTTAACAAAGTAAAAGTGTTTGTGCTTGATGCCGGAAAAATCATTCTGGCGATTTCAATCATTCTCTGGTTCCTGAGCTCGCATGGACCAGGAAAAGAATTTGACGAGTTATCACAAAAAATAGAAGTCGCGCAAACTTCAGGAAGCGAATTGCAACTCCGCGAACTAAAAACACAACAGCTGGAAAAATCCTACGTGGGTAAACTCGGCCATTTTATCGAACCCGCCATTCGTCCTTTAGGGTTCGACTGGAAAATAGGCATTTCCTTAGTAACGTCGTTTGCGGCTCGCGAAGTTTTTGTTGGAACTATGGCTACCATTTACGGCGCCAACGAAGAAAACACATCTATCAAGCAAAAGCTGCAGAATGAAACCAACGAAGCGGGAAAGCCTGTTTACAATATGGCCGTATGCTGGTCGCTATTGTTGTTTTATGCGTTTGCTTTACAATGCATGAGCACAATTGCCACTGTAAAACGTGAAACAAAAAGCTGGAAATGGCCGCTGCTGCAATTGGTATTTATGACCACGCTGGCCTACGTATCAGCTTTCGGGGTATATCAGCTGTTATCTTAAAGGCAAAAACGGGCGTTCATCATTAAAAATTCCCTTTGGCAAAAAAACTCCTTTAATTTTTTGGTTTTCACCAAATTAATGTCATTTTTGTCACCTATATTTTTTAAGGATGACATCAAGATTATTCATTGCACTTGCAGTTACAGGATTAGCTCTTTCGGCCTGTAAGTCTAAACAAAAAACTACAGTTACCGAAAACAAAGATATTATACACGAGCCTGCAATTACGCTCGACACCATTGACGTGCTCGCAAATCCTAAAGTGGAGAAAGAAGTTTACAGGGCCTCCAATCCAAGGCTCACCGATATTATTCATACGCGTCTCGATGTAAGTTTTGACTGGAAGAACAGCCGTATGAACGGGAAGGCAACGCTCAGACTAAAACCGCATTTCTATCCTGGTAATATGCTCTATCTCAACGCCAGGGGAATGGATATTAAAAGTGTGCAGGTTTTTGAAATCGGAGTTGTGCCTGTAAATAAAAAAGTGGGGAATAAAATTATTGATGTAGGCACCGAAGAAAAGTTGATTCCGGGTTCACTAAGCAAATATGTCTATGAGAACGATTCTATAAAAGTTGATCTTGGAAGAATCTTCACCAGGAACGAAAAATACGAAGTGGTTATTGATTATGTTGCAAAACCAAATGAACTCAAAAAGCAAGGCGGCAGCTCCGCTATCAGTAGCGATAAAGGCCTGTATTTTGTAAATCCTACGGGAGAGAATACTTACAAAATGCCGCAGATCTGGACCCAGGGCGAAACGCAATCCAACTCGGTTTGGTTTCCAACTATTGACAGTCCGAATTCAAAAACTACTCAGGAAATATTTATGACTGTAGATGAAAAGCTCACAACACTTTCTAACGGTTTGCTTATTGACACCAAAAAAAATGGCGACGGAACAAAAACAGACCACTGGAAAATGGACGAGCCCCATGCGCCTTACCTGGCATTTATGGGTGTTGGTATGTTTAGCAAAGTGGTGGATGAGCCATGGAACGGAAAGGAAGTAAGTTATTATGTAGAAAAAGAATACGAGCCACATGCCAAGGCAATTTTCGGCAACACAAAAGAAATGATCGAATTCTATTCGGGTAAACTTGGCGTTCCTTATGCATGGCCAAAATACGCGCAGATCACCGTTAGGGATTATGTAAGCGGCGCTATGGAAAACACCAGTACTACATTGCATGGCGATTTTGTGACTTACCAGACAACGCGTGAAATACTTGATGGGCGCAAAGGAGAATCAACCATTGCACACGAATTGTTTCACCAGTGGTTTGGAGATTTGGTTACCTGCGAAAGCTGGAGCAATCTTCCACTCAACGAAAGCTTTGCCACTTATGGTGAATATATGTGGGAAGAATATAAATATGGCCGCGATGCAGCAGATCATCATCATGCAACCAGCAGAGACGGATATAAAATGTCGGACAAAGAAGTAAACATGATCCGCTTTAGCTACGAGCAGAGAGAAGACATGTTTGATGGTTTCAGTTATAACAAAGGCGGACAAATTCTTCATATGCTTCGTAAATTCAAGTCAGCGGAGATCCACCATCTTCGCCTTGCTTTCGAAGAAGTTACAGGTGAAGACATGAACTGGTTCTTTAACCAATGGTTCATGAGCAAAGGCAGACCAAAACTTAAAGTGGGTCAGAAATACAACGCTTCCGGTTCATCTGTTGAATTAACTGTAGAGCAAAACCAGGATCTGAAAAAATACCCATTGTATAAATTACCGGTAGATATTGACATTTATGTTAATGGAAAAGCCGAACGTACTCGTGTGTGGATCACAGAACAAAAACAAACCTTCACGATTAAATGTAGTGGCCAGCCACAGCTTGTCAACTTCGACAGCGAGCGCCAGTTATTATGCGACCTCGATTACCCAAAGACAAACGAAGAATATATTTTCCAGTATAAGAATGCGCCGTTGTATGATGATAGAATGGAGGCCCTTACAAAACTCGGAGATAAAATGAGCGATCCTGTTGTGTTAGCGCTGTTCAAAGAAGCAGCCGAAAAAGACAAGTATCATTCAGTAAGAAATCATGCCATCGTAAAACTTACCGATGCGCCGGATGATAAGATGGTAGAGATTAAACCTGTATTCCTGAGCATATACAGTAACGATAAAAAAACAAAGACTCGTGCCAAAGCCCTTTGGGCGCTTAATAACGAATTTGCAAAAGACGCCGACGTAATTGCTCTCAACGAAAAAGCCCTCAGCGAACCATCGTATGCAATTTGCGGAGAAGCCATTGAAGCTATTGCAAAAAGGGATCCGAAGTTGGCGCTGGAAAAAGCAAAAGCATTTGAAACAGAAACCGGAAAAGATATTGTCTTCCCGATAATGGATCTTTATTCAAAACACGGAGGA
>JAJONO010000110.1 GCA_021323535.1 Bacteroidota bacterium | reverse complement strand
CAGGAAGATTTACCTTATACTGAAAGTCGGTATTAATAGTAACTGTTTGCGAGCTTACTGCAAATACACAACATAACAGAAATATAAAAAGGCTTTTTTTCATTATCTGCCGCGTCTTTTTTTATGATCGACGAACTTTGTTTTTTTTCCTTCAGATTCATCGTCAAAATTAAAGTTGAGTTGTTTTTTAACCAGATCAGCACCCATGACTTTTATATCCACTGTGTCGCCCAACGCATAGATCTTACCTGTATTTTTCCCAACGTAACGGTAATTTTCTTCATCATAAAAGAAATGATCGCCTTTAATGTCCCTGTTGCGAACCATGCCTTCACATTTGTTCTCAATAATCTCAACGTAAATTCCCCATTCGGTAACGCCGCTGATAATTCCTTTGAATGTCATGCCAACTTTGTCTGACATGAATTCAACCTGTTTGTATTTCACAGAGGACCTTTCAGCTTCAGCCGCTGTTCTTTCCTGATCGCTACTGTGCTTGCAAAGAAATTCCAACTCATCTTTCGAAGAATATGTTTTTCCGTTGAGTCTTGCTTCAAGTAAACGGTGAACCAGAACATCCGGATACCTCCTGATAGGTGAAGTAAAGTGTGTATAATATTCAAATCCTAACCCGTAATGACCCACATTCTTGGTTGTATAAATCGCTTTTGGCATGCTGCGAACTGCGAGCAATTCAATCATGCCCTGTTCCTTTTTATTTTTTACATCCTGTAATAATTTGTTGATGGATTGCGCCACTTTCGATTTATTTCCAAGATTCATCTGATGACCAAACCGCGCCGCAAAGCCGCTTAGTTCCTGCATCTTCTCATCATTAGGCACATCGTGAACACGGTACACGCAAACATTTTTAGAGTCGTCTCCTTTTTTGTTTTGCGGAATGTGAGCTTCTCCGTCGTCCTGCTTACCACCTTTACCAATGAACTCCGCTACTTTTTTATTGGCAAGAAGCATGAAATCTTCAATGAGTTTATGCGCATCTTTTTGTGTTTTGAAAAATACGCCGAGTGGACTTCCTTCTTCATCGAGATGAAATTTTACTTCGGCTTTATCAAAAACGATGGAGCCTTTTCTCAAACGTTCGGCGCGTAGTTTTTTAGCGAGACGATCGAGTGTAAGAATATCTTCTTTGTTATCACCTTCTCCGGTTTCAATTATTGTTTGAACTTCTTCGTAAGTATAACGGCGATCGCTGTAAATGATCGTTTTTCCAAACCACTGATGATGAATTTGCGCGTCATCGTCCATTTGAAACACAGCGCTGAAGGTATACTTTTCTTCGTGTGGCCGTAAAGAACACACAAAGTTACTGAGCATTTCAGGAAGCATTGGAATAACCCTGTCAACAAGATAAACACTTGTTGCCCGGTGAACAGCTTCTTTATCGAGATTGGTTTTTGGTTTGAGGTAATGTGTTACGTCGGCAATGTGAACGCCAATTTCCCATAGGCCGTTATCCAATTTCTGAAGCGATAAGGCATCGTCAAAATCTTTGGCATCGAAAGGGTCGATGGTGAAGGTTTTTATTTTACGGAAGTCGCGGCGTTTTGCAATTTCTTCTTTTGTAATTTCAATAGGAAGTTTTTTTGCTTCGTATTCAATGGCGTCTGGAAATCTTTCAGGTAAACCGTATTCGGCCATGATGGCGTGCATTTCAGTTTTATGTTCACCGGGATTACCAAATACTCTTTCTACAGCCGCTGTTGGATTCTGATCTCCGGATTTCCATTCTTTCAGTTTAATAAGAACTTTTTGTCCGTCTTTAGCTCCGTTGATTTCGCTGCTGCGTATAAAAAAATCGACGTGAATTTTATTGTTGTCTGCAATTACGAAAGCAAATTTTGGATTTACTTTAATGGTTCCAACAAATTCGGTTCTGGCGCGTTTGATAACTTCAACCACTTCGCCTTCTTTACGTTTTCCGCTTTTGCGTGAAATAAGCTGAACTTTTACAAGATCGCCTTGTAAGGCATCGCGCGTTTTTTTAGCGGGAATAAAAATATCATTTTCAGTTTCGCTGTAAATTACAAACGCGGTAGATTGCGTTGTAAAGTCGATTGTTCCAGTAACAAATTGTTTACTTTCCTTGATCTGGTATTTTCCGGTTTCTTTTTCAATTACGAAACCTTGTTGTTTAAGGGTTTGAAGTATTTCTATCAATTGCAACCGCTCGCCATCGGTATTAATTTCCATAGCGGCGCCGAGTTGTTTATAGTTAAATGCCTTTGAATCGTTGTGTTTAAGGAAGTCAAAGACTTCTTCAAATAAATAACGTTGAGGCTTTTTCTTTTTAGACATGTTTTAAAGATAATAAGGTTTTAATATTTTGGAGAATGTGTTTATCAACAATGAGGCGGAAAATGTTTCACATTTACGCTTCATTGTTTCAGAAGTGAAATAACGTTTTGTTTCTACTTCAGGGGTTTATCTCCACAATAAATAGCGGCTACGCCCATGGTCAATCCTTTATAGAAAGTATTTACATAGCCTGTTTTTTTCATGATGGCAACGAAGTTTTCATTATTAGGGAAGGCTTTTACGCTTTCCATGAGGTAAGAGTACGCCCTCTGGTCCTTAGAAAAAATCTTGCCAATTAACGGTGTGATGTAAGTAAAATAAAAATTATACCCTGCTCTGTACACCGGATTGGTAGGATATGAGAACTCGAGAATAACAATTAGACCACCCGGTTTTAAAACCCGGTTGAGGTTTCTGAGTCCTTTCTCCAGGTCCTGGAAATTACGAACGCCAAAGCCAATAACGATGGCATCAAATGTGTTATCCGGATAAGCAATGGTTTCAGCGTTCCCCTGTTCGAGGGTAATCATATTCTGGAGTCCAAGCGACTGAATTTTTTCTCTTCCCACTTTCATCATGCCTTCACTGATATCGATGCCGGTAATTTTAGCGGGATTGAGTTTAGCACATGCAATGGCAAAGTCGCCGGTACCTGTGGCCACATCCAGAATGTGCTGGGGTTTTACTGCAGAAAGAATTCCAACACATTTTCTTCTCCAGCCTTTATGTGTTCCGAAGGAAAGAATACTATTGAGAAGATCGTAACGCCCCGAGATGTTATCGAACATTTGCGCAACCTGTTCTTTTTTGGAGTCCTTTGAGTTATATGGAGTAACAGAGTCGTGTTGCATGTGTATTGTCGCGGAAGAAATTTCTTCTTTTAATTAAATTACTTAACAAAATCAAGTTTCAGGGCTTCTTCAAGGAGCAGATCTTTATCGATAGGAACTACACCAACCTGCTCACACACTAATCCTCCTGAAAGATTCGAAATTGCTGCGGTAAGAGCATCTTTACATTCTAAAGCACGGCAAAGCGAAGCAACACTGATAACGGTATCGCCAGCGCCACTTACATCGGCAATACTGCGAACGTGAGCCGGAATATGTTCTTTTACCTTTCGTGAATTAGTAATAACGCCTTTATCTGCGAGAGTAACGAGAATGGTTTCTGCTTTTTGTTTTACACGGAAACTGCTCACGGCTTTCTGAAGTTCAGGAATATTGTCGCCGCCAATATCCAGTTTTAATCCTTCTTTCAGCTCTTTTAAATTTGGTTTAAAAAGACTAACACCTTTGTAAGCATTGAAATTTTTCTTTTTTGGATCAACACAGGTAGGAATACGTTTGCTCTTGGCCAGTTCAACAACTTTTGAAATGAGTCTTGGTGTTATCATTCCCTTGTTGTAATCTTCGAAGATGATCACATCAATTTTATCGTGCTGAATAATGTATGAGATCAATGTAAGCAGTTGTTGTGTTTCAGACGGCTCAATATCTTCTTCCACTTCTTCATCTACACGTAATAACTGCGAATTATTACCGATGACGCGGGTTTTCACTGTCGTGATCCTGTCCCGGCATTTTAAAATTCCTTTTTGACTGAGGCGCTGGCTTTTTAAAAGATCGAGCAGGGCCAGGCCTTCATGATCTACACCAATCACAGAACATAAAATAGGATTTGCTCCAAGCGCCTGAATATTTAAAGCCACGTTGGCCGCGCCACCTAATCGTCTTTCTTTTTTAGAAACTGTTACAATAGGAACCGGTGCTTCGGGAGAAATGCGGTTAACTTTTCCCCAGAGATATGAGTCGATCATAACGTCGCCAATGATGAGCACGTTTAAATTGTTGAACGACCTGAAAATTTCGCGAATGTGTTCTTTTTTAACGGATAGTTTTTTCATTAAGCAAAATTACTTCAATTTTGATAAAGCTTCTTTCATTCTTTTTAAAGCTTCGGTTAAATTCTCTTCGCTTGTAGCATAAGAGAAACGGATATATTCATCGCTTCCAAAAGCTGCTCCAGGAACCAGGGCCACATGCGCCTCATCGAGAAGGAACAATGAAAGATCGGTTGCGTTTTTAATATGATGGTTCCCGTATTTTTTTCCGAAGAAATAACTTACTTCAGGATATACGTAAAATGCTCCCTGGGGAATGTTTGTTTTTAATCCGGGGATATCATTCATTAATTGAAGAACAAGATCACGACGTTTTAAGAATGCGTCACGCATTGGTTTAATATAAGTGGCGTAATCCAGTGTCATGGCTTTGTGCATGGCTTTCTGGGTAATACTGCAGGTAGCCGAAGTGAATTGCCCCTGCATTTTATCACAGGCCTGCGCGATCCATTTAGGCGCCGCTAAAATTCCGCCGCGCCAGCCGGTCATGGCAAATCCTTTTGAAACACCGTTAATGGTAATGACCCTGTCGCGTATAAAATCAAATTGCGCGAAGCTTTCATGACCATCTACAAAATTAATATGTTCGTAAATCTCGTCGCTCAGGATATAAAGTTCTTCATGTTTGGCAACTATATCGGCAAGGGCTTTTAATTCAGCTTTGCTATAAACGCTTCCTGTTGGGTTACAAGGCGTGCTCATCATGATCATTCTCGTTTTAGGAGTAATGGCGGCTTCAAGTTGTTTTGGAGTGATCTTGAAATCGGCATCAATGGTGGTATTGATGATCACTGGCGTTCCTCCGGCAAGTTTTAATATTTCAAGATAACTAACCCAATAAGGAGCAGGAACAATTACTTCATCCCCTTCGTTAATAAGACAAAGAACAGCGTTGGCAATACTTTGTTTGGCCCCGGTTGAAACCACAATTTCGTCGGGAGCATAAGTGAGATTGTTATCGCGTTTAAATTTCTGACAGATGGCTTCTCTCAGTTCAAGATAACCCGAAACGTGAGTGTAATAGCTGTAATTGTCGTCGATGGCTTTTTTTGCAGTGTCCTTAATAATCTGTGGGGTTGCAAAATCAGGTTCACCAAGACTAAGACTGATAATGTCTATACCCTGCGCTTTGAGCTCACGGCTTTTTCTTGCCATGGCAATAGTTTGCGATTCGGAGATCTTATTAACTCTATCTGATAAATGTGCCATATACTATAAAGTGGTTATCAAGTTATCTACCTATCGGAGATAGCTTCTGGCAAATCTAACAACAATTTCAATGCGAAAAACGTCGTTAAATAAAGATTTTAGGCGGGCTCTTTTTAACCCGTTTTTAGATTTTAGAACAAGGAAGGATGAAGGCAATTCTCTAACGGATCTTTATCTTTTCAACCTGTAGAACTTCGCGGCTGATGGCGTCATAAACGAAGGCAACAACTGATACGTTTTTGTCTTTGAATTTTGCATCTAATACAAAGTTCGGATAAGATACCATTACAGAATCGTTGTATTTGATAGGGGGGGCTTTGAGGTTTGCGCCCCAAGAGCCGTTAATGCTTCCCCTCAACATATGCATGAATTCATAATGATGAACAACATCCGGATTTTTGGTATAATCTTTCTGTGGACCTATAATGCTGTCTTCTGTAAACACTACGCAAAGTTTAGTGTTGTTTGGATATGATCTTCTGAACTTGGTTTTTACATTCGTAGTAAGCTTCCGGCTGGTTTCGTCATAACTTGTGGATAAAGTAAGATCGCAGAATTCAATATCCTGTGCAGCTTGTGACACACTGGCCGCCCATTTGGTTTCTTTCTGGATCAGTCCGGTTTCATTATAATTTTTTCGGTTAATCATACCGTTTGGATTTCCCGCGGCTGACACGCCAAAACCACCGTTCTGCGAGTCCCAATCGTTACCTGCCTGGCAGGTATAAGATGTAGGGAATTCGGAGTTTAATTTTGTGAAAAAGCCTGCATGAACAGCTATGATAACTACTTTATCTCCGTATTTTTCGTGAAGACTTTCGGCAACTTTTGCGGCATTGGGACAATTTCCGCATTGATGTCCGGTATAATCTTCAATAAGTACTTTTCTTGTGTTTACTTTAATTGCTGTGTCCTGGTTTGCAAACGATACTTTATCGCATGAAACAACTAAGGCCGAAGCTGCAACAAAAAATAACGGAATAAACTTTTTACTCATGGTAATAATTTTAACATCAAGGAATTCGTGGATATTCGATTTCATTTTCATTTTTCCTTTAAACAAATATACTAAAAACTGCTGGTTATTGAAATAGCAAACCCGTTGCTGGCCGGAACATTGCGACATACCCCGCCAACGCAGAAAATACCGGCTCTTTGCTTACCATAACTTACTGAGATCCTGTGTGGCCCGCTGTTATAGCCCGCCGTAATTAAACCGTAGTGTATGTTCATGCCTTTTGCAATACTAACCAGGCCCGCATCTTCCAGGGCTGTCTGAAGAGGGGAGTCTTTATTTACTTCCGAAAAAACGTGTTGATCGGGATAGCCGTAGTTAAACTGATCGAGTACAGCTACAAAGATGTGTGAGTTAGGGTTCCATTCAATGAGGCCCGTTGCCCAGCTGCCCAGGTTAAGTGTATCGGTATTATCACGGAACAATGCCTGGAATTCAAACCGGATGGCTGAGTTGGATTTATATTTATAAGTAATATCAACCACTCCAATGTTAGAGTTAATGTCGTTGAAACCAGCAAACGGAGAACCAAACTGCACGATGTTCTTATTATAAAACTGGTGAGCATACATGAAGGTCCCTTTTATTTTTTTCGAGAATTTCCTGTTTATCTCAATGAAAAAATCATGATAGTAATTCGTTCCCATTTCACCATAGTTAGTGGTGTACAATTTTGAACTTGTGGCGGTATCACTGATACCATTTTGCTTTAATCCGTTAGCCTGTGAGTAATTCAGAGTAATATCCATTCCGTAAGGACCACCAATCAACGTGCCTTTTTTAGCCTTATACTGGATCTCTGCTAAACCGCCAACTTCACCTGCCGGTTGCGTTGCATAAGGGTTGTAAGCCGGCATAAGATAAGTATGTTGTTTTGTTGTTGCAGGAAGATAATTGATGATAAGGTTCTGAAGATTAGCATCGCGGTCGCTCCTGAAATTCATATTATCCACACGTTTTGCCTGTACCAGGAACGAAAGACCTTTCATTGCATAGGAAGCAGACAGAAATACGGCGTCACCTTTCTGGTAGCTGTAATATTTGTCTCCTTCAACAATTACAAAGTTTCCGGCGTTAGGATCATTTTCTTTCATCACATATTCACCAAAAAAATTAAAGCCTTCGTGAATAACGCTTAATCTTCCGCCATAAGCCCCTACATTTTCTGGTAAATGAAAATCGGGATCGGCATCTGTCTGAAATTTACTTACGAAACTTCCACCAAGAATCACTTTTGTCTTTACGTTTTTAAGAACGGAATCAAGCGCTTCATTGATGTTTATTTCTCCGTCAACGCCTCTCACAATACCAGGCCCAAGGGTAAAGAAAGAACGTTGTCTTCCAACCAGACCTTTAAATGTAACACCTTTATAAGGGTTTGAAATAACACGAATTCCATCGAGGGAGTTATCGTAAAGAAGTCCGGGTTCGTAATACGTTCTGAGTATTAACCCGCTTCCGAATTGCTCATAAATATTTCCTACGGTAACGTCTAAGAGATTATCCTGGTAACGTACAAAACGGTTAACAACGCCCTGACCTTTGTACCTCGGGTCAAATCCTTGCATAACGTTATTGTAAGCTTCGTAGCGAACACCTGCAGAAAACTTACCTTTCTGATAATTGATGTTGGCAAAAGCATTGGATAACATTTTCTCCGGAACGTTAGGGGCGCCAATAAGGCTATCCGGATTATAATACTGAGCGTCTATCTGGAAGTTACCATGAATGGCATTAATCTCATCACTGCCTGTTTGTGATTTACCATTAAAAGGGTTTAGAATAAAGGTTAATAAAAAAGTAGCTGTTACGCTACTTTTTAAAATGCTATTTCTCATCATCAGGGCAAAATAAACCATTTTTTTTATGGTTTACAATACTTTTAATGAAGAATAATTAGCTTCCTAATTATCTAATAATAAAGAGCTTAGTGATCGAGTTTTTCGCCCTTGGCAACTTTCTTCACATTTTCGTAAAGTTTGTCTTCATCGCCTTCGGTATAAGAGTTATGGCTCCAAACGATTTTACCATTTCCATCAACAATAAATGTATGAGGCACGTTGTTTACGTTCATAGCGCGTTTAAAATCCTGGTTTTCGTCGATATACACTTCGTATTCCCAGCCTTTGGTTTTAACATCAGTTACTACTTTTCCTGAGCTACGGGCATCATCGATGCTGATAGCGATCAGCTTTACACCCGTTTCTTTTGTCCAGTCGGCATAGTTTTCTGCAATGGCATCGAGTTCTTTTTTGCATGGTTTGCACCATGTAGCCCAGAAACTGATGATAATAGGTTTGCCATTATTTGAAAAAGTGCTTGAGCTCACTTTGCTGCCATCCATCTTTTTTACGGTAGCTACAGGAATTTTATCGCCATCACCTGCAAAAGATGAAAAAGTAAAAGCTGATACAAGTGCAAGGGTTGAAAGTAATTTCTTCATGATATTGTGTTGTTTAATTTGTTTGAAATAAGACAAATGTCAGACCATAAATTTAAGAATTTAAATTAAAAACAGGTTTTAACAGTTTTTGGGGAGCTCTCGCAGGCACTTTTGCCGTGGGGAAGCAAAGATATTCGGCAGTACTGACTCCGGAGGAGTCAAACCCGTGTAGCATGTTGAAAACATGCGTCACGACCCCAGCGGGGGTCGAACGTGATATTGATTCTATAATTAGGGTGAAGAAAAGCGGATGTGTTCTCTGTGATGAAAAACCTTAATTTTGCCGACGTTATGAATAAAACCAAGTCGACTGAGCTTTTTGAAAAAGCCAAAACATATTTTCCGGGAGGTGTTAATTCACCGGTACGTGCCTTTAGAAGTGTAGGCGGGAGCCCCATTTTTATTGAAAAAGGAAAAGGTTCTCATATCTGGGATGCAGATGGGAACGAATACATTGATTACTGTTGCAGTTGGGGACCACTTATTCTTGGCCATGCCAATGATGCAGTTCTTAATGCCGTTGATAAAACCATGCGTAACGGGACTTCTTTTGGAGCGCCAACGCGCTTAGAAAATGAACTGGCGGAGTTAATACTTTCTAATAATAAATTCATTCAGAAGTTACGTTTTGTTAGCAGCGGAACGGAAGCGGTGATGAGCGCCATTCGTCTGGCCCGCGGTTTTACAAAACGAAATAAGATCTTAAAATTTGAAGGATGTTATCATGGTCACACCGATGCGCTTCTTGTAAAAGCGGGAAGTGGACTTGTTACGTTTGGTAATTCGAGTAGTGCCGGCGTTCCCGATAGTTTTGTGAACGAAACCATCACTGTTCCTCTTCATAATAAAAAAGCGGTAGAAGAAGCTTTTGAGAAATTTAAGAATGAAATTGCCTGCGTGATCATAGAACCTGTTCCTGCAAATAATGGTTTGTTGTTGCAGGGAAAAGAATTTCTTCAGTTCCTTCGTGATATTTGTACAGCCAATAAAACCATGTTGTTGTTTGATGAAGTGATCAGCGGTTTCCGTTTGAGCTTTACAGGAGCAGCGGGATTATTTAATATTCAGCCGGATATTATTAC
>JAJONO010000045.1 GCA_021323535.1 Bacteroidota bacterium | reverse complement strand
CGAAGAATTCCTGGAAGAGTATCACCTCATGAACTCCACCCAAAGCGCCTTTAATTACGGATTGTATTGTAAAAATGAGCTTCTTGCCGTGGCCTCTTTTTCCAAAGGAAGAAAAATGAATCGTCTGCCCGAAGATAAACGTTCGTTTGAGTTAATTCGTTTCTGTTGTAAGAATGGCATTACTATTACCGGAGGATTAACAAAACTCGTAAAGAATTTCTGTAAGGAAAAACAGGCAGGCGATATCATGACCTACATTGACAAACAGTTTTCGTCAGGAGAATCATTTATAAAAGCCGGCTTTGTGCTGCATGGAGAAACATCTCCCAACTATTTCCTCATCAATAAAAAATCATTGGAAAAAATTCCTGTAAAGAATGATGAAGAAAAATTTGACAGGGAAAAATTTGTGATCACAAAGAACGAAGGAAATCTTAAACTAGTTTATACTCCGGTTGAGTAATTATAATTGCATAGTTGTATTAGGCCCAACAGCCAGTGGTAAAACCAGCCTTGCCTGCGATATTGCATACCAGCTTAACGGCGAAATTATCAGCGCTGATTCACGACAGGTGTATAAAGGGCTTGACATTGGCACCGGAAAAGACCTGGTTGAATATTTTGTCAATGGAAAAAAGATCCCTTATCACATGATCGATATTCGTGAGCCCGATGAACAATTCTTTCTTCACGAATTTGCGGAATTGTGCGACAAGGCTTTTCACGATATACGTTCACGGAATAAACTACCTATTATTTGCGGCGGAACGGGCCTGTACCTCGACAGCTTAAGAAAAGATTTCAGCTTTACACAGGTAAAAGAAAACCCTGAGCTCCGTGCAAAGCTCAGCAACTTACCGAAAGAAGAATTGCTGGAACAGCTCTGGAAATTTCCAAAAGAACATACCGATCACACCGACACTAACTCTCAGAAAAGAATTATCAGAGCCATTGAAGTGGCAACCTATCTTGGAGAAAATCCGGGTAAGATTATTTCGGGTGAACGTCCTTATAAACCCTACTATCTGGGTATTGCCATTTCCGTTGACGAACGCAGAAATTATATTTCGGGAAGATTATTACGTCGCATCCAAATGGATATGGTAAGGGAAACAGAGTTCCTTCTTGAAAAAGGAATAACACACGAACGCCTTCAGTTCCTGGGATTGGAATACAAATACACGTCTTTACTCCTCCAGGGCAAATTAGATCCAACTCAATACTACGAGCAACTTCAAACCGCCATCTTTCAATTTGCTAAAAGACAAATGACCTGGTTCCGTAAAATGGAAAAAGAAGGCGTTAAAATTAATTGGATAAGGAAAGATGTTGCATCTGACCTGGTAATAGAAAATATAAAAAGGGAAATGGATCTCTGATTCGCCCTTTGCACTCTTTTTGTTTTGCACTCTTTTACTGCTAATTAACCATATTGCAATGAAAAAGGGAATGATGTGTTTCATTCCCCTGATATAAAAAAATTTTGATTTTCTTTATTTCGAACCTATAACTGTGAGTTTCTCTTTCTCCACTTTTAATACCAGTGTTTGCTTCGATTCATCTCTTTGATTACCGGAATTTTCAATAATCGTGGTACAGGTTATTTCAATGTTGCCGTCAGAACTCATTTCAGCGCTTACATGTGCATTGGCAATCATTGGAGGATCTGCTTCTTTAAGGTCTCTTGCAACAATGAAGCTGATGCATTCGTTGTTTTCATTTTTGTAAGTGGCAATAATAGATTTACTGAAGGCGTAAGGACAAGCATCCATGCTTTCGTAATTCAATCCCCACAATAGTAGAGTCGCTCCGTTATTAAATTCAAGGCCTCCAATAGTAAATGCTATTGAATTTTTGGTCATGCCCACGTCCAGGGAAGTAAGATAATCTTTGTATTTTCCTGCGGACTTCAGTGAATCAATATCGCAGAATTTTAAAAGATTGTATTGCAGCGATCGTGAAATATCGTGATTGATGAAGGTGCAGTTCATTTTTCTGATAAAGCCGTAAGAAAGTTTGTTGGAAGTGTCGCAACTTGCCAAAAAAGCCGAATCCAATATCAAAGGAAGTTTTAATACTTTGAATTGTTTTCCGTCAAAGTTCAGATCTGTTTGTGATTTCGCGGGAATGCTGTCCGCAGATACGGATGTTTCTTTTTGAGAATCGTCTCCCTGTTTACAGGATACCAGGTAAATGGTTGCTAATAGTAATACATATTTTTTCATCTACTAATATAGTTGCCGATCAAACGTTTAATATCAAAACACGTTAATTGAAACGGCAACTATATTAGTTGGAAAACAGACTTGATTAATTGAGAAAAAAACCTCTATGGCAAAGGGTTCTTTAAAATCTCAATATTCACTTTGGTGATTCCACCTTTCACGAAATTAAGTTGTTTCGCAGCGCGCATTGTCAGATCGATGCAGCATTTCGATTTTTTAGGGAGCCTGTCATTTACTTTCACAATAACAACGCTATCATTTTTAAGATTGGTAACTCTTAATATAGTACCAAACTTTAATGTTTTGTGGGCGCAGGTTAAACCTGTGTGTCTGAAAATTTCACCATTAGAACAGGTGCGTCCTTCAAACATCTGGTGATAATAACTGGCAAGTCCTTTTTCGAAAAAAATAGCCTCTGTATTAGGCATATTAAAAGCAGAACATAAAAACAAACAGCTTAATAATGTAATGATTTTGGTCATGATTAACTGTTTTTATACTTTAAAGTTAGTCCCGTATTTCCTGCTTTTCAGGGAAGTTTCGGCAAGAACGTTATTTTATGAGTTTAACTTGTATCTAAAATTGTTCTAAATCCTTAATCGGGTCGTAAATTTAACAGTTTAGACTCTAGCTGTAGCCCTCATCAACACACATAAATCCTAAAAAAAGAGAATTGACAGTTAATAAATGTCAATTAAATAAAGATTATATTTAATCGCTCCATCATGAAAGTCTCTCTTATAAATAGTGCGTTGCTGATTGTTCTGCTGATCTTTTGCGCGTTGATGTTTCGTTTAAGTCTTCCTTACTTTAGTTCGCGCTACGATGTTGATTTTTTACTTACCAAGCAAAACATCATTCATATTAAACACTGGCGTTATGCTTTTTATGTACATGTGTTTCTCAGCATTTTTGCAATGATCGCTGGGCTCACACAATTTTCAAATTACCTTGTACGCAAAAAGAAAAAACTGCACCGGATAATGGGATATGTTTATGTAACAGATATCCTTTTACTCGCGGGGCCATCTGGATTGATCATGGGCTTTTACGCTAACGGATTTCTGATCACAAAAGTGAGTTTTGTTATCCTGGCGTTATTATGGATGTTGTTTACCGGAATTGCTCTCCTGAAAGCAAAACAAAAAGACTTCATATCACACAAAAAATGGATGATCAGAAGTTTTGCGCTTACACTATCTGCAGTCACATTGCGTTTAATGGCGCTGGCACTTCCATACATGATTCACCTGGGAGCAAAGGAAGAATACAATCTTATCTCGTGGACAAGCTGGATCTTTAACCTGCTTGTTGCAGAAATAATAATTATTTTAAGAGTGAAAAACCGGGCGTTACTGACTTGACGCTACTGCTTCTTTTTTAGAAACCTCCTCGAGTTTATTCTCTTTATTGACTACAAATTTCAGTTTTTCTTTTTCTTCTACGCCAACTATTTTATTTCCTGCATAACCTTTTTCAAGGGGATCCATTTCCCATTTGGTAGTATACACTTTCACATCGATAGAATGATCTTTATTGATCATGCAGGCTTTGCTTTCAAGTGGTGAGCAATAACAGGCAATGGTTTCATTGGAAACAATAGTCCCTACCGAGTCATAAATCACAACATTGGTTGCAATAGGATTTAAAGTGTCGCCCATCATCTCCATGGATTTATAGACAAGCGCCATTCCTCTTTCTGTTTTAAATTTTCCAACGTAGATGTATTCGTTTGAAACATCACGCGAAAACCGTCCGTTCT
This sequence comes from Bacteroidota bacterium, assembly GCA_021323535.1. Classification (GTDB taxonomy): domain Bacteria; phylum Bacteroidota; class Bacteroidia; order B-17B0; family Aurantibacillaceae; genus Aurantibacillus. The sequence continues at coordinate 34,485 of JAJONO010000045.1, read as the reverse complement.
CCATTCCCGGAACAAACATGGCAAAATCGTAGTTAATGTATTTGTCGTAATTGAAAGAACGAACCGAATCGTTGGTTACTTCGAACGGAAGTTCCAGATCAGGAAATGATTTCAGAAAGGCAGTATATAGTTTCATTCTTATTAATTTGTCATCGCCAAAATTTGAAATTAAAAGTGACTGAAACGATTGGTTATCTTTCATGAACTCAAATAATTTTTCATTCACAACGCGGTCCTTAAACGCGAAGCCTTCCATAATAGCCGATTCAAGATTGCTGATAACCATGCCTTCGTCCTGCTTTGCCGCAGAGATCAATGCACTGTTGAAAGATGTTTCGCTGTACTCTATCCGGCCCACTAAAGATGCATTGGTACTATCGGCCAATGCCAGTTCATTGTTTCTTAGATACGCGTCGAATAAATGCGAATAACTTTTTTCATCAGGATAATAATAAATGGCCTCTTTGAAAAATTCAACGCTCGCCTTGGCGTTGTTCTTATTGACAAGAAGATCGAGTCCGTTCATGAACAATTTACGACTCTCGTTTTTCTGAGCAGGTGTTGCAACAGCGAGTGCTTTTGTAATGGAGCCCTGCCTGTAAATGCTATCAGGATTGAGAGCATATTTTAATTTGACGCCTTTTTTAGTCTTTAATTTTTTGGGTTCGTCGTTCGAACAATCCGTAAAAAGGATGGCGGCCGATGCCAGAATTATCATTCCTGAAAGCAATTTTTTGATCATACTGAAACTATTTAGCGTGTTAAATTACAAAAAATATGGCTCCGAAAAGGCCGTGGATAAAGGGAAAGTTCAGAAAAATAAAAATAAATTTGGAAGTAATGCTTTTAATAGTATAAATTTGTCCCCGAATTAATTACCTCCTTTTTGTGTGTAGTTAATTTATCAAGATGCGGCGAGAGAATAGGCTCGTTGACCCGCAGGCAACCAACTAGAAGTCCTTCCGAAAGGAAGAATTGGAAAACCGGTGCTAAATCCTGCCTCTGATGAGAGTAAGAGGAAAGATAAATTAAAAGTAAAAAAAATGAAAAACGCACAATTTCAAAAACAAGCTACAAACACGTCAATCTTCGGAGGGTTCCATCATTCCATTGTACATCACAGTATACATACTCTGCAGAGTTTACTTCTGCACGGACGAATGTGTTGCTGCTGTATGTGCTAATCCTTACTTCAGGATTATTGTTTAGAAACGAGGCATAAGCCCGTTCAGATTTTTCACTTGCCCTTGATTTAATCCGGGCCGATATGAAAATCAAAAATCAAATCAATTAATTGTCGGAAGACCTAAAATTTAAACAAATGGAAAATAATAAACTCAACATAAATGTTCTCACAAAGAACTTACTCAACGATAAAGATTTCAAATCATCTATTCGCTTCGAAATTGAATACGCCGGCGCTGTAAAAGGCGGTCATTTACCATACTACTTTACAACAGGAAAGAAAGTACGACTGGTGAATGACATCAATATCTTATCGTCACAGGAACAACAGGAATTAATCTATAACATTTTTACAGGGAAGAATTAATATGTCACACCAGGTTTTTAAATACGATCATGCTTTTCCTTTAGAAGGAGGAGATGTATTACCATCACTCGAAATTGCATACCATACGTTTGGCACGCTCAACAAAAACAAAGACAATGTGATCTGGGTATGTCACGCTCTAACCGCTAATAGTAACGTTACCGAATGGTGGCCGGGTTTATTCGGCGACAATGATCTGTTTAATCCACAAGATCATTACATTGTGTGCGCTAATAATCTTGGTTCATGTTACGGCACCACGGGCCCGCTTACCGAAAATAAATTCACGAAGCAAAAATGGTTCAGTTATTTTCCGAACGTCACCATCCGCGATATGGTAAAGGCCCACAATTTGCTGAGAACACATCTTGGAATTGAAAAAATAAATACCATCATCGGAGGTTCGCAGGGCGCGCAACAGGTGCTGGAATGGAACATCCTTCAGCCTGAATTATTCAACAACACTATTGTAATTGCCACTAACGCAAAACATTCTCCATGGGGAATCGCGTTAAATGAAAGTCAGCGTTTAGCCATTAAAGCTGATCGTACGTATTATTCGAATACGGAAGATGGCGGACAAAAAGGATTATCGGCAGCAAGAAGCATTGCTTTATTAAGCTATAGAAATTACCAGACTTACAATGAAACACAGAAAGAAAAACATGATGAAAAATTAGATGATTTTAATTCGGCAGGTTATCAGCGTTACCAGGGACAAAAACTCGTGAACCGTTTTAATGCTTATTCGTACATCACACTTTCAAAAGCAATGGATTCGCACAATGTTGGAAGAGGAAGGGTTTCTATTGAAAAAGCTTTAAGCTCTATTACCGCAAAAACACTGGTGATCAGCATCAGCAGCGATCTGTTGTTCCCACCGCAGGAGCAGGAATTCATTGCGAAACACATTAAGAAAAGTAAATACAAACAAATAGACTCGTTCTATGGTCACGATGGTTTTTTAATAGAGACCCAACAACTCACAAAGATCATTCGTGATTTTTTATCAGACAAAAAAGAAACAACAATCAATCAAAACTTAGCGTTAAGCTTTTTAAATTAAACAGTATGGCAAAAAAATTAAATATAGGATTATTCGGTTTTGGCTGCGTGGGACAAGGTTTGTATCACGTGCTCAATAACAGTAAAGGCTTCACGGCAAACATTACAAAAATTGCGGTAAAAGACAAAAACAAACCAAGAACACTCGACAAAAGTATTTTCACATTTGATAAATACGAAATCTTAGATAATCCGGAGATCAACGTCATTGTAGAATTGATCGACGACGCCGATGAAGCTTTCGAAATTGTGAAGTACGCCATCAGAAAAGGTAAACATGTAGTAACAGCCAACAAAAAACTGGTAGCTACGCATCTTAAAGAATTACAGCAATTGCAGGAAGAACATAACGTGTCGCTATTGTACGAAGCCAGTGTTTGCGGTAGCATTCCTATCATAAGAACACTTGAAGAATATTTCGACAACGAACAACTGAATAAAATTTCGGGGATTTTCAACGGTACCACCAATTACATTCTTACCAAAACCATTTCCGAAAAACTCAGTTACGCTTCGGCATTAAAACAGGCACAGGAAAAAGGTTTTGCTGAAAGTGATCCAACGAGCGACGTGGAAGGATTTGATCCCAAATACAAAGCCATCATTCTCGCGCTTCATTCTTTTGGAGTGTTTGCAAAACCTGAAGAGGTTTTAAATATTGGGATTACTACTTTAGATGACAATGATATTAAATACGCTTCTGAAAAAGGTTATAAAATAAAACTGGTTCCAACTATCCGGCAGAACAAAAACAAGATCTCCATTTTTGTTTTACCAAAGTTCATTAAACAGGAAAATCCTTTATATTTTGTAGACAATGAGTTTAACGGCGTCATTGTAGAAGGAGAATTCAGCGGCGAACAATTTCTCAAAGGAAAAGGCGCTGGCGGTCACCCAACCGGTGCGGCCGTGCTTTCCGACATCTCTGCATTGTCTTACGATTATAAATACGCCTTTAAAAAATTGAAGCAATCTCAAGCCAACAACATCACCAATGATGTATTCATTAAAGCTTACATTCGTTACAATTCGGTGGTGGATCTTCAGGCACTTGAAACGCAGCACATATTTGAACAATACAAAGGCGAGAGCTATAATTATGTAGTGGCTCTTGTTAATGTTAAAAGTTTGTTAAAACAGAAGGACTATATCCTTAAGAACCGCCTCTTTGTATCGGAGGTGGGAGATGAGAATGAAGCCGCTAAACAGGGATTAGACGAAAGCGTATTCGAAAGCGTTAATTTGGAGTATTGAGTAAGTGATTTGAAGTATTGAGTGGGTAATTTGGAGTATTGGGCTGAATTATATAAATTTAATGTAAAATAAAACAGATTCAACATGAAAAAATTAATCCTTTCAACTCTTGTTCTTGTTGCCGTTGTAGCTAATAGCGCTGTAACTGTTCGTTATATAAACAGAGACAGCAAAGCCTACACTTTAAAAGTGAAAATTGACGGAAGCTACAAAGAAGTAACCTTCGACGCCAGCAAAACAGGAAGTATCACCGTTCAGGGTGGCGCTACTGAATGCGTATTATATACCAACTGTGGTGAAGTAACTTTAAAAGGTGGCGACAGCGTTGAGATCAAAGACGGTTGCATTAAGAAATAATCACTTAACACATAAATAAAAAGTCCCGCTGAAACGGGACTTTTTTATTAAAGCTTTTTGAACCAATTTAAACTGCTTAAACAATTTTAAACCAAAAGCGTCACTTCTTCTTCAGAATAATATTCTTATTCTTCTCCATATCTACTTTACCGATATCTGAAACGTTCATTACTTCCTTATACACTTCATATCCCGGCACATCCACCGAAACGTCGTATTTTCCCACTGGCAGACTCATCACATATTTTCCTGTCTTTGAATGTGGTGTAAAAAAGTATTCGAGTTTGCTTTGCTTGTTTTGAACCACGATAGAAACCGCGTAACTCTTTGGCTGGTTAGCCGCGATGGTATCTCCGAAAAAAACTTTTCCGGTGTAAATCTTTGATATTTGTTCATTGTCGTTGAACTTGATCCTGTAAATATCCAGATCGCCGAATCCTCCAGGTTTAAACGCGCTGATATAAGCAACACGATTGTCGGGCGTTACACAAATGTTGCGGTCATCGTCTGTTGAATTAACAGGATATCCAAGATTTTCTGGTTTTGAAAAACGATTCTCTTCTTTGTTCCAGGTAGTTTTAAAAAGGTCGTATCCTCCCATGCTGTTATGACCTTCGCTTGCAAAATAAAGTGTTGTTCCGTCGTTGGACAGATATGGAAAATCTTCGTTGTACATGGTGTTGATAGTCTTAGGCAATTTCTGTGGCAGTGCCCATTTTCCGTTTGGTAATTTACGACAGATATAAAGATCGCTGGTCTCATCCACTTTCTCCCTGCGTGCAAAAAACATGGTGTTACCATCTTCGCTGAGGCAACCGCTCGTTTCTACTTTCTCATTAATGAGCGGGTCGCAGATCTTTGGTTTTGGAAATTCAGAAATCAGATCTTTACGTTGCGAAATATAAATGTCGCCGAATTTATCAATGTGATCGAGGTACACATACATCTCTAATCCGTCTGATTTTAATCCTACCACTTGTTCGTCCAGCGCACCGTTCATGTTCCTTCCCCCATTCACTACTTTGGTCCATTTACCATTCTCCACTTTACTGTACCAGATATCGCTGCTGTGATAACCATCAATCTCAACTTTTTTTCCACCCACATTATCTTTTCTTCTTGAAGTAAATGCAAGAAAAGTTTCATCGGCAGTAACGAAGGGATAATAATCCGGATCATCGCTGTTCACTTCTTTTCCCAGATTCTGGAAGGAAACATTCACTGGTGAATTAATAAGGCGCTGAGCGTTGTTGCATTGTTGAATAAGCAAACTTACTTCGCTCTCACGTTTTGGTTTCAGTGATTTGAATTTGTTATAAGCAACAAGCGCTTCATCAATTTTATTGACAAGATGATATGCTCTTCCAAGAGAGATCCAGGCATCTTCTTCGCATTTAGGATCCTTGGTGTATTGCTCAAGATATTTAACTGCTTCTTCGCGACTAACCTTTGTATTGAGATAACAGATGCCGAGTTTATATAATAGCTTTTTGTTATCAGGATCTTTTTTTAATTCGGCCTTGAAGATCGGGATGGCCATCAGGTAATTCTTATGATTGAAATGCTCTTCAGCATCGTCAATATCCATTTTACCTTTTGGTTGCGCAAAAGAATTAAAAAAGAAACACAGAGGGATCAGACTATAAAGCCATGTACAGCGCATCTATTACCCAACTAATTTAAGTAAATATTCGGGATAATATGGGGAATCGTTATTTTTTTTGTGAAAGATTGAAGAGTTCGTCTTTCTCTTTTTTTGTGAGACTGTCGTAACCGCTTTTTGAAATTTTGTCGAGAAGCTCGTTCATACGTGTATCCTTACTGACTCTGGTTTCGTTGTAAACATCATCGATAGTTTTATTGTATGAAACCACTTTGAGTTTACTTTTTTTCTTTGCCAGAAACTGGAAGTTAAACAGATCCACTTTGCGACTTAGTGCATATCCATACATGAGCCCGAATGCCGCCCCGCCCATGTGAGCTATTTTTCCACCAATGTTTGCTCTGAAGTCGACCAGGGTGCTTAATATGAAAATGAGGATCGCGAAATATTTGTATTTCATTTCGAAAAGTCCCCATAAAGAAACCGGATAATTAGGTGAGTACGTAGCCATTACCATAATGATTCCCAAAGCCGAACAAGAAGCGCCGATAAGCGTTGTTTCGAAAAAAGAATTTGGGATCAATAAACCAAGAATAAGAATGAGAGCCGCTCCTGAAAGACCACTCATAACATACAGGTAAATCAGTTTTGCGTCGCCAAAAATACTGAAATAGAATCTTGCCGCCATGAAAAGAAGAACCATGTTAAAGAAGAGATGGAAGAAATTGACATGCACAAACATGTAAGTGAAAATGGTCCAGAACTTCGGAAGAAACGCCGTTCCGCCCACGGGTAGAACCAGGTAAGGTTCCAGATTCAGATGCGCGATATTATAAGCCAGGTTGATCGTTAAAAAGAGAGAAAAATTTATAATGATCAACTGGGCAAGTTTCCCTTGCCCCTGAAATACTTTGGATATTTTTTGAAAAAAGTTCATACTTTAATAGGACTTTCGGTTTCGTTCCCATATTAACACCATAACCATGCCAACAATCAAACCTCCAATGTGCGCAAAGTGCGCAATACCTTTACCAGCGCTTAAGCCTCCGATAATTTCTCCAAACATATAAATTGTAATCAAATATTTCAACCGGATTTGGATCGGTATAAGAAAAAGTGAAAAAGGCATGTTACCAAAAATTGCAAAAGCACCCCCCATAATACCATATAACGCTCCGGAAGCGCCAAGGGTAATAGACTTGGTTAACCGGTTATAAAAGTGATCCATAATCACTTGTTTTATCGAAGGACTCAAATCGGGATTCATGATGTCCAGATCTTTCGCTTCTATTACTTTTAAAAGCTGGATATGATTGATAATGTATTGCGGAATAGCCGCTCCTAAGCCACAGATCATATAAAAGACAAGAAAACGTTTCGGGCCCCAATGGTTCTCAAGCAAGTTTCCGAAAACAAGTATTCCGAGCATATTTCCGAACAGATGCCTTCCGTCGGCGTGCATGAAAATATAAGTGATCCATTGATGCGGTTTAAAGTTGGATGACAAATGATCGTGCAGGCTGAAATAATCATTCAGGTCAATCCCCTGTGTCTGTTTTAAAATGTAGGTAAAGAAATAAACAATGATGTTTATCAGCAAAAGGTTCTTTGTCACCATTGGTATGTTGAAAATGCTGAACATGGTTTATTTTTTAAAAAAGCGTTCTATTTCTGTTAAATCAACTTCCATCATTACCGGTTTTCCATTGGCAGTATAAAGCGGATTTTCGCATTGAAGCACCTGGTTAACGATCAGTTTCATTTCGCTGTCATCAAGCTGTTTCCCGTAACGGATACACGTATTTTTAGCAATAGCCCGGCAAAGGTTGTCGTGTTTTTCGATCTTGGCATCTATGGTGTTCAGTTTAAAAGTTTCAAGTACACCTTCGATCGTCTGAATCACATTAATGTCCTGTAAATCGGAAGGGGCGCCATTTACAACGATACTGTTCTTCCCAAACTCTTCAATATCAAATCCAAGCTGGTTGAATTCGTCTTTCAGATCTTTCACAAGATTAAAATCATTGGCACTAAGCTCAATTTGTTCTGGAAACAATAATTGCTGCGAAGAGATTTTGTATTCGCTTTTTGTATTCAGGTAATGTTCGTAAACAATCCGTTCGTGCGCGCGTTGCTGATCAATGATCACCACATTCTGCCCGAAAGAGGTAACAATGTATTTAAAATTCAGCTGGAACACGTTGTAATCAACGCTTTCCTTTTTCAGATCTTCAATCGCGTGCTGGTCCCTGGTATTAGGCTGCGCTTCTTCTTCGCTTGTTTGTTTAAATCCATCAAATAAAGCTTCCCAGTTTTGTTTATTTACTTTCTGAAGTTCAGTTTCCTTTCCCTGGTAAGAAGAAGGTCCTGAATTTTTAAACGGGTTGTAATCCGGATTGTAATTTACTTTTGGCTGGGTATATACTTTATCGGAAGACGTAACAAGATCGGAAGTAATGCTTGTTTCAAAGTCCAGCGATGGCGCTACATTTGCTTTGCCCAGGGCGCGCTTCACAACACTCATGAGCAACATGTAAACCGATTTTTCGTCAGTGAATTTTATTTCGGTTTTTGTAGGATGGATGTTTATATCAATGTGTTTTGGATCCAGTTCCAGGAACAAAAAATATTTCGGGTGCGACTGAAAGCTGATGAGCTCTTTATATGCCTCTGAAATAGCGTGATTGAGAAACGCGTTTTTAATGAAGCGGTTATTAATGAAAATAAATTGTTCTTTCCGTGTTTTTACAGCTGCGGAAGGCAGGCTCACATATCCTCCTATTTTAAGAAAGGACGTGTCTTCGGCTACAGGCACAAGATCCTTCTGCATATAATTTCCATACAGCAGCTTGATACGCTGCATGAGGTTACCTGCAGGAAGATTCAGAATTTCATTGCCATTACTGATGAGGGTGAAATGAATGTCGCAATGTGGAAGGGCGATACGTTCAAATTCATCAATAATGTGTTTTTGCTCTACCTGATCGTTTTTTAAAAAGTTACGGCGCGCGGTAATGTTATAAAAGAGATTTTTTACAATGAAAGTTGTTCCAACTGGGGTCTGACATTCTTCCTGTGAAACAAATTTACTGCCTTCAATGATGATATGCTGACCAACAACATCGTCTTTTTTACGCGTCTTCATCTCCACCTGGGCCACTGCTGCTATACTGGCGAGGGCCTCGCCTCTGAATCCTTTGGTGGTAAGCGACCACAGGTCGTCGGCCTTACTTATTTTCGAAGTAGCGTGGCGTTCAAAGCACATACGGGCATCAAAAGGGTTCATCCCTTTACCGTTATCAATGACCTGAATTAATGATTTTCCGGCGTCTTTAATAATGAGCCTGATTTGTGTGGCGCCCGCGTCCACCGCGTTTTCGAGCAATTCCTTCACTACACTGGAGGGGCGTTGCACCACCTCACCTGCAGCAATCTGGTTGGCCACATGGTCGGGTAAAAGTGCAATGATGTTATCTGACATATCTCCTTCCAAAGTTAATGATTCGGATAGCTTTTTCTGAGCCTGAAATGGACAAAAATATGCCTTTTGTTAATTCATTTAAACCGTTTTAACTCGCTATTGCGCCTGATTCCCTAAATAGCGCATTATTAAGGTTTTAATAATCAGAAAGTTGCGCCCCGAGAGCATTATTCTGCGACAATTGTTCAAAAAATTTTAATAAGTTAGCATATTATAATTTTTGTTATGAGGCATAAAATTTTACCATTTTTTTGCTTTTTAGGGTTATGCTTTTCAAATCCTGTTTTTTCCCAGTCTTTTGGAAGATCTTTTTTTAAATCACTTATATCTCCTGATTCTTTAAGAGGTTTTGACGAACAAGCCTGGAGTCGCAGCGCTGCCGAAGAAGGCATGTATGGCGATGAATATCAAGGTGCGCTTTATAATGCCAAAAGGCAGTACATCATGGATAAATATTATCCTGGCGCAAATGAAAAACACTGGGCGCAGACTGTTCCTCCTCAGGCCTCATCTATTGTAGCTCCTTGTATCAACGAAGGTTTTGAAATGGGTAACTTCACTGGATGGACAGCAACCATTGGCCAGAATACCAATTCCTGCGCCTATCCAAGTGCAACTACACCTCTTGCTCCCGGAGCCCTTCTTTCTATTATGGGAACCCCTTTTGTAGATGTTATAACCGGCGCTGTTATTCCTAATTCTCCTCTGGGCGGCTCTTTCGTTGCTAAACTTAATAACGCTTCGCCTACAGGTAAGGTTATCAAACTTACGCAGACCTTCGCCGTTACCAACGCCAACTACCTTTATGAAATTGCTTATTACGCTGTAGAAAACGGAATACATACCTGTTGCCAGCAACCTTATATGTTTGTAAAGCTCAGGGATTGCATCGGTAACTTACAAAGTTGTCCCCAATTTACGTTTAATCCTCCAGCGACCAACAGTGTATCCTGTCCCGGTAACTTTCCTACTACCTGGATCAACACTGGTATCAACTGCGGAAGCGGTGCCTGTGTGTGGCGCTCAAATGGCTGGCAAAAATATTCCATTGATCTTACATCCTATATCGGAACCTGTATCACCGTAGAGGTTATGGTGGCCGATTGTAGTCCTACCGCGCATTACATGTACGCTTATTTCGATTCCAATTGCGGGCCAATGAACCTTACCGTTAACAGTACTACGCTTGTCTCCATGCCGACTACCTCCATTAATGCCACGGCCCCTTGCGGAACAACAGCGACATTAACTGCTCCCGGTGGTTTGAATCCTTATCTCTGGAACGGTCCCGCCGGAAGTGGCGTAACATCCAATACAAATCAAACAATCAGCACGGCCGTTGCGGGTAACTATACTTTACAAATGACACCGGTTGGTATCTGTAATCCGATTTTCCGTGTTATCAATTTACAGTTTACACCTCCGGTTACTATAACACCTGTGCCTTCTGCAACGGTTTGTACCAACAATACAGCTACGCTGGTCGCAACAGGGGCCACGAATTTTACATGGATGCCAGGAGGATCTAATAGTGCTTCACTCGTTGTAACGCCGACAGCTACCACTATTTATACGTTAACCGCAACAGCAGGAACCTGTATAGGAACCTTTACGCGGCAGATCACAGTCAATCCCAGTCCTACAGTTAACATTTCATCAAGCTCTTCGAGTGTTTGTTCGGGGGGACCATCCACACTTACAGCCAGTGGTGCGACCAATTACACCTGGAGCACGGGAGCAACGGGTTCTGTAATTGTAGTAACGCCAACAACAAACACAACCTATACTGTTACAGGCTCCACTGGGGCCGCGTGTAACGCAACAGCATCTATAAACATAGGAGTAGTGCCAACGCCTACCAACATGGTTACGGTAGCCACACCCTCCTACATCTGTTCGGGCGCAACATCCAACCTCTTCGGATCGGCCGTCGGCGCCACAAGTTATAGCTGGTTCCCCGGTCCTTTGATAGGAAACTTCGTAGCCGTGACACCAACAATAACAACCAACTACACGCTTATAGCAGCAAACGGAAGTTGTACCAACTCCGCGCAGGTCACAGTGTCGGTGAGTTCGGGTCCAACCCTTAACCCCGTCGCCTCGCCTACTTCAATTTGTCCAGGGGGAAGTTCAACGCTTTCTGCTTCCGGCGCCGTATCCTATACGTGGAATCCCGGAGGAACCATCTCCAGCTCGGTAGCAGTATCGCCAGGCATCACAACCACTTACTCTGTAACAGGAGTTGACGTGATAGGATGTCCAAAAACCTCAACAGTTTCTTTAGTCGTCAGCCCGGTCCCTAACATTACCATCACACCGGTCACATCATCTATATGTATTGGAAGTGTGGCATCATTAACCGCGGCCGGAGCATCTACTTATACGTGGAATCCCGGAGCTCTTACCGGATCTGTAGCGGCTGTTTCACCAACAACTTCAACAACCTACACCATTGTAGGAAGTAATGGAACGTGTACAAACTCAGCAACAAAACTTGTTACAGTTGTTCCTATTCCTACAGTGAGTGCGTCTTCTTCTACCAACGCCATATGTTCAGGCAGCTCGTTAACTCTGACAGGATCAGGCGCCACAACTTATACGTGGATGCCAGGATCTCTCACCGGGGCGAACGTTACTGTTTCTCCAACCATAACAACAACGTATACTTTAACAGGAACTTCGGCGGCCTGTAGTAGTTCTGCTACTACGATGATAACTGTGTATAACGGACCAACAATCACTGCCACTCCAAATCCAACAGCGGTTTGCCAGGGTAACAGTTCAACTATTACCGCAACCGGCGCTTTATCTTACACGTGGATGCCGGGTGCAATGACTACCAGCGCTGTTACTGTTTCTCCTGCAAGTACCCAGATTTATACAGTGACAGGAGTAAACGTTACAGGATGTGTCAGTACGCAGACCGTTAGTTTATTGGTGAATCCTAATCCGACAGTTAATATCACCGGAACCTCAACGGTTTGTGTTGGAAGCAGCGCTACAATGACTGCAAACGGTGCAACAACCTATACCTGGATGCCGGGCTCTCTCACAGGCGCCAACGTAACAGTGACGCCGGTCAGCACACAAATTTATACCATAACAGGAAGCAACACAACATGTACCAGCACAGCTAACTTTACTGTGAATGTAGTTCCGATTCCAACTGTGGGCGCATCAAGTTCAACTAATATTATCTGTACAGGAAGTTCGGCAACACTTACAGGGTCAGGGGCAACAACCTATACCTGGATGCCTGGTTCTCTCACAGGAATGAATGTTACTGTTTCTCCAACTATAACCACAACATATACAGTAACAGGAGCATCTGGAATTTGTACCGCAAGTACAACCATCATGATCACCGTGAACAACGGACCAACCATTACTGCAACTCCAAGTCCGACCGCTATTTGTCCGGGAGGAAGTTCAACCATTACAGCAACAGGCGCCGTATCTTATACGTGGATGCCGGGGGCAATGACCACAAGTGCAGTAACGGTTTCTCCTGCGGCTACACAGGTTTATACAATAACAGGAATTAACGCGACAGGGTGCACCAAAACGCAGACCGTTAGTTTATTGGTGAATCCGAATCCAACCGTCAACATCACAGGAACTTCAACAGTTTGTATTGGAAGCAATGCAACAATGACAGCAACGGGGGCTTCTTCAGGCTACACCTGGATGCCGGGATCGCTTACCGGCGCCAATGTTACCGTAACGCCTGCAAGTACGCAAATTTACACAGTAACAGGAAGCAATGGAAGCTGTACCAATACAGCTAACTTCACTGTTAACGTGGTGCCGATTCCAACAGTAGGCGCTTCAAGTTCAACAAACATTATTTGTACAGGAAGTTCAGCAACACTAACCGGATCAGGAGCCACAACTTATACATGGATGCCGGGATCGCTCACAGGTGTGAATGTTACCGTTTCTCCGACTATAACAACAACGTATACAGTTACCGGATCATCGGGTGCATGTACAGGAAGTACAACCATAATGCTCACTGTAGATAACGGACCAACTATTACGGCTACTCCGAATCCTACCGCTATTTGTCCCGGTAACAGTTCAACGCTCACCGCAACGGGGGCTACATCTTATACCTGGATGCCGGGCGCTATGACAGGAAGCAGTACGGTAGTAAACCCCATAGCAACAACCATTTATTCTGTTACCGGGATTAATGCTACAGGATGTACCAAAACGCAAACCGTTAGTTTATTGGTGAATCCTAATCCGACTGTTAACGCGAGTTCATCTTCGCCTTCTATTTGTGTTGGAAACAGCGCTACATTAACTGCTACAGGAGCCGCTACCTATACGTGGTTGCCGGGATCAATGACAGGAAGTAGTGCGATTGTTTCTCCTACAACAACTACAACATACACTGTAACCGGAAGCACATTAGGCTGTAGCGGTTCGAACACAGTCATATTAAACGTGGTACCTGTTCCAACAGTTATTGCAGCAAGTAACCCGACAGCCATTTGTATCGGAGGTTCTGCTACGCTTACAGTATCAGGAGCATCCACATACACCTGGATGCCGGGTGCGATGACAGGAACAAGCGCAATCGTTTCTCCCACCATTACAACAACGTATACTGTCACTGGAAATAACGGAAGTTGTTCGTCGCCTGCAACTGTGGCGTTAATAGTGAATCCGCTTCCAACAGTAACACCGGTTGCGAGTCCAACTGCCATCTGTGTTGCGGGTAACGTTACTTTAACAGCAACAGGAGCTTCAACGTATACCTGGATGCCCGGTGCAATGACAGGAAGCAACATCGTTGTTTCTCCGGTAGTGACTACTACTTATATCGCTACAGGAACATCCACAGCAGGTTGTACAAATACCGCAGCCATCACAGTAACGGTGAACTCTGTTCCGATTCTTACACTCGCTGCAACACCAACCGTGGTGTGTATGGGATCATCTTCAACATTAACAGCCCTGGGCGCTACGAATTATACATGGATGCCTGGTGCAATGACAGGAAGTAGTGCGATAGTATCTCCGACAATTACAACGCAATATACCGTCACCGGAATGACCGGCGCATGTTCAAGTACGCAGACGGTAGATCTTATTGTGAATCCGAATCCAACAGTTACGGCTTCATCTTCTCCAACAAATATTTGCGTTGGAAGTTCATCTACACTGACGGCTAATGGCGCTGCAACATATACATGGATGCCAGGCGCGATGACCGGAAGCAGCACGGTGGTTTCTCCTACCGCTACAACAATTTATACAGTTACCGGAAGTACAGCATTGGGTTGTACGAATACAACAACGGTGAATCTTATGGTAACACCGCTTCCAACAGTAAATGCAACTGCGGGCCCAACCGCGATCTGTGTCGGCAACTCTTCAACATTAACTGCAACCGGGGCCACATCTTATACATGGATGCCGGGATCAATGACAGGAAGTATTACTGTAGTTTCTCCTACAACAACTACGCAATACACTGTAACAGGAATGTCTGGTATCTGTAGTACAACGCAAACAGTAAATCTTATTGTAAATCCGTTACCAACTGTAACAGCCAACGCTTCTTCTCCAACAATATGTATTGGACAAAGCGCGAGTCTCACTGCCAGTGGCGCTTCTACATTCACCTGGAATCCGGGACCATCAACCGGAAGTACAATTGTGGTTTCTCCTACTGTGAATACAACTTATACTGTTACCGGAACAAACACGGCAGGTTGTGTAAATACCGAAACTGTTGCAGTGGTAGTAAATCCATTACCAACATTAACAGTTTCTGCCACCGCGACAAATATCTGTTCCGGCAGTTCAACAACATTAACAGGAGCCGGTGGTGTTTCTTATTTCTGGAATCCGGGTGGAATACCAGGATCACCAATCTCAGTAACGCCAACCGTTACTACAACTTATACTTTATTCGGAACGAGTGGGGCGGGATGCGTTAACACTGCAACCATTACAGTTAGTGTAACGCCTGTTCCAACGATTACAGCCATGTCAAATCCAACAGCGATTTGTATTGGTAATTCGGCGACTCTCACGGCAAGCGGCGCAAGCAATTATACCTGGAATCCAGGTGCGATGACAGGAAGCAGCACAGTAGTTTCTCCTGTAACGAATACAACCTATACAATATCAGGGGCAACAGGAATCTGTAACAGCACGCAAACTGTAGCAGTAGTTGTAAATCCTTTACCTACATTAACAACAACAGCTACGCAGCCAACAATATGCGCGGGCATGTCGAGCACCTTAACCGGAAGCGGCGCAGCAACGTATACATGGATGCCTGGAACTCTCACAGGAAGTAACCCGGTTGTATCGCCTACAATAACCACAACTTACACTGCAACAGGAACAAGTTCATTAGGATGTACGAATACGCAAACCGTAATTGTAACTGTTAATCCTATTCCTACCCTAACTATTACAAGTACAGCTACCAATATCTGCGCGGGAAGTTCTGCTACGCTGACAGGAAACGGCGCTTCAACGTATACGTGGATGCCGGGAGCAGGCATTGGCTCAACAGTTGCGGTGACTCCAACAGCAACAACACTTTATACACTTACCGGAACAAGCGTTGCGGGTTGTACGAATACAGCCACTTTCAACTTAAGTGTAACACCTGTTCCTACGGTAACTGCTTTATCTAGTCCGACTGCCATTTGTATCGGCGCATCTTCAACGTTAACAGCAACTGGTGCAACCAACTATACCTGGACCCCGGGACCATCAACAGGAAGCAATGTTGTAGTAACTCCAACTATTACCACAACTTACACTGTTATTGGTGTAAATGGAATTTGCAACACTACGACAACCGTTAGTGTTGTTGTAAATCCTCTTCCTACATTAACAGCCAGCGCAACCTCACCAACAATATGTAATGGCGCCACAACTTCATTGACCGCCAATGGCGCCGCATCTTATACCTGGAACCCGGGCGCGTTAACAGGAAGTAATGTACCAGTGACTCCAACCATAACTACAACTTACACGGTTGTTGGAACCAATTCACTGGGCTGTACAAATAATACAACTGTAATGGTAACAGTGAATCCGCTCCCTTCGTTAACCATAACAAGTACAGCAACTAATATCTGTAGTAGTACATCTGCAACCCTCACAGGAACAGGCGCAACCAACTACACCTGGATGCCGGGATCAGCAACAGGTTCAACATCCATAGTTACACCAACTGCAACAACTGTTTATACATTGATTGGAGCAAGTGCTGCAGGATGTACGAGCACAGCATCGTACACTTTGAATGTGACGCCTACTCCAACGCTTTCTGTAGTTGCATCAAGTACTATGTTCTGTTCGGGCGGATCAACAAGTATAACGGCGAATGGAGCAACTTCTTACACCTGGAATCCTGGTGGCATGACAAGCGCTTCTATTTTTGTTACACCAACCGTTACAACACAATATACTGTAATGGGGGTGAATGGGATATGTTCATCAACCGCGGCAATTACCATTAGTGTAAATCCAACTCCTACAGTAACTGTTGTTTCAAACCCAACTGTATTATGTAGTGGTCAAACAGCCACTTTAACAGCCAGTGGTGCGGCCAGTTATACCTGGATGCCTGTAGCTGCGGTTACTCCTACAATAACTGATAACCCAACCGTAACCACAACGTATACAGTTTACGCGATAAGCGCCGCAGGTTGTACAAACACAGCTCTCTTTACATTAACTGTAAATACTACCCCTACTGTAACGGCTATTGCAAATCCGACAGCTATTTGTCTTGGCGGTTCGGCAACATTAACAGCAAACGGAGCAACAAATTACACCTGGAGCCCTGGTGCGTTAACAGGAAGCAACGTGGTGGTTACTCCAACAACCACAACTAACTATACAGTTAACGGATTAAACGGAACCTGTAGCGGCAACACTGTCGTAACTGTTGTAGTGAATGCATTGCCTACACTTACAGCCACAGCATCTCCTACAGTAATGTGTGCCGGATCAACTGTAACATTAACGGCAGCCGGCGCTTCAACATACACATGGATACCTGTTGGATCAACCGGCTCGTCTGTTGTTCATTCACCAATCGTTACCACAACTTATTCAGTTATTGGAACCAATACGAATGGTTGTAACGGACAAGCTACTATATCTGTCATTGTAAATCCTAATCCTACCGTTGTACCGGTTGCAACTCCAACAAGCATTTGTTTGGGAAGCGCAGGAACATTATCTGCCAGCGGAGCTTCCAGTTATACCTGGATGCCTGGATCAATAACAGCAAGTGCTATCGCAGTTAATCCAACTGTGACGTCGACATACACCGTTACCGGAGCAGACCCAACAGGCTGTTCAAATACGCAGACCATAACCATGGTTGTTCTTCCTAGTCCAACCGTAACAGCTTCTTCTTCTCCAACGGCAATTTGTGTGGGAAGCTCTGCAACACTTACAGCAAGCGGCGCTTCAAGTTATACGTGGATGCCTGGATCAATTACAACTTCTGTTGCCGTAGTGAATCCAACTACAACAACGGTTTATACGTTAACAGGATCGAATGGGATCTGCGGTTCGGGAATAGTAACTCTTACGCTTGTTGTAAATCCATTACCGAATGTGTCCACAGGAGTCAGCGGATCAATTACCTGCAGCTCTCCTTCTGTTTCTCTCCTTGGAAGCTCAACTCCAACTACAGTGAATTACCTGTGGAACGGTCCGGGCGGATATACCAACACTGCCGGAAGTCCAACCGGAATAGCTGTGCCGGGTGATTACACCTTAACGGTAACAGAAATTACAAGCGGTTGCTCGGCCTCAAGTACTGTAGCTGTCCTTACCGACACTTCTATTCCAACTGTTACTGCAACGGCCACCGGAACTATAACCTGTTCTAATTTTAGTGCCACATTAACCGCGGCTACTTCAGCAACAAATGCAGGATACTCATGGAGTGGCCCTGGCAGCTTTACCAGCGCAGCGCAAACTTCAACAGTTTCAATGGCCGGGACATATACCGTGACCGTAGTTGATCTTTCAAGCAGTTGCCCTGCAAGCACAGTGGTAACCGTTATATCAGACACTAATGTTCCTATTACCGCGACTATTATTCCTGCCACATGTTCAGGAACAATGGCAAATAATAACGGGATGATTTTTGCCAATGGACATAATGGTATCACGGATAAATACGATCTTGTTGCAGGAAGTTCATATACCGGAACAGCCACTTATGCCACAGCAGTTCTTATTCCAGGGGCCACTGGCATGCTCATCAGCACGCTCCCAAACCCTCTGATAATTACTCCTTACACAGTGAGATTCTTTGCGGCGAATGGCTGTACAAAAGATACCACCTTGTTCCTGACACCGACTTCATGTATCACCAACTCAGTATTTGGCCTAGCTAAAGCAGTAAGCACTCCAACCGTGAAACCTGACGGAACTTACGATGTAGATTATTTCGTGATCGTGAAAAATACTGGCACACAACAGTTGGATAATATCGCGCTTGTAGAAAATCTGGCAACAACGTTCCCTGCTCCGACTGTATTCAGTGTTGTATCGGCTCCGGTTGTAATAAGCCTTAACAGCAGCATTACCATTAACTCTGCATTCGACGGTTCTGTTCAAACAATGATGACGAATACAACGAGCGCTCTTGCTGCGGGAAAAACAGACACGATACAGTTCAGAGTGAATATTACACACAATGGTAATTTTGGTCCGTTCTACAATACCGTGATCGGATTCTCATCTCCAACAATTGGTGTTGTGTTTGCTGATTCGTCGAATACAGGATACAATCCTGATCCAGACGCGAACGGAAATCCTACCGATAATAATATTCCAACGCCGTTGAATTTAAGTCCGAACTTATTCTTTGGGTTAACAAAAACAGCAGCGCTTGGAGAAAAACTCGACAACAACACGTGGGATATCACTTACACCATTACTATTCACAACTTAGGTAATGATACATTGAAAAATGTTGTTGTGAAAGACAGCTTGTTTAACAACACTATTAAACAACCTGCATCGTATTCTATCAAATCTGGTCCGTTCACAACCGGAAGCTTAACCGCCAACTCAAACTTTAATGGAAACAGTGATATTAATTTACTTGTTCCATCGCAGAGCTGGCTGGCTCCTGGTCAGGTGAACACCATCATCTTTACGATCAATGTAGATCCTGATACCATTACTGTTGTTAAGAACAGCGCCTTTGGTTCTGCCATGAACACTACAAGTATTATTGTCAGCGATACTTCTAACGCGGGAACAAATCCTGACACTAATAACAACGGTGTATGGAACGAGGCTGTTGATAACGTTCCTACAGTACTTTCAATTCCTAACAGCACACTCTTCATCCCTCAGGGTTTCTCACCAGACGGTGATGGCAGGAATGATTTCTTTGTGATCAAAGGACTTTCTTCAGTTGAAAACACACTCACGATTTACAACCGCTGGGGCAATAAAGTGTATAGAAAAGATAACTACGATAACACCTGGGAAGGTTATCCGAATGTAACAGGAACGCTTGGCAACCAGAAATTGCCGGCCGGAACGTATTATTACATTCTTGAGTTCAAGAGTGGAGATCAGAAAGCACTTAACGGATTTATTGTATTGCAGTATTAATAAATAAAGAGATTAGACATGAAACACTTCATCATAAACGTAAAAGCTATAGCATTCGCAGTTTGTTTTTTAATTGCAGTAAATACAGCTAAGGCACAATTTGATTACATGTTCACACAATACATGTTCAATGAAATGTTTATTAATCCAGCCTACGCAGGAAGCAAAGAAGCCATGAGTGCGACACTACTTCACAGGCAGCAATGGGTTAATTTTCCGGGCAGACCCGTTACAACTTCATTCTCGTTGCATGGCCCGTTAATGAACAATACTATGGGATTAGGTTTAAGTGTTCTCAATGAGCGCATTGGCGTTCTCAACCATAATCTTGTTTACGCAAGCTATGCTTACCGTTTAAAAACAAGCGCTAAGAGTACTCTTGCTTTTGGTTTGATGGGTGGCATGCATAATCAGTTGAACAAATTTAATGAACTTAAAGTGAGTAACGACGGAACAACCGATCCACAGTTTTCGAATTCGGCAAGCACCATTGCCCCTAATTTCGGTACCGGAGTTTTCTTTAACACACCAACGTTTTATGCTGGGCTTTCTATTCCTCGTATGATCGACGACAAAGTAAAATTCGCCACTAATGGGGCCGTTGAACTCAGCACAAAAATTGAACCTGAAAATTTTCACTATTATCTTACAGTTGGGAACATGTTTACCCTTACAAAAGATCTGAAATTAAAAGGTCAGGCCATGATCAAAGCGGTGCAGAACGCGCCTTTACAATTTGATCTCAACGCTAACTTTTTAATTAAAGAAATGATATGGGCAGGCGCCTCATACCGCAACGGATCTTCAGTTTCGGCAATTGTTGGCATGCAGGTGAACAAACAATTCCTTGTAAGTTATGCTTATGATTACACACTTAATCCGATTCAGAAATATTCGCCAATAGGATCACATGAACTTGCGCTGAATTACCTGTTTACTTATAAAGGCAAAAAAGTTGTTACACCAAGGTATTTCTAAAACATAAGAACACATATTATGCAAAGTAAAAAATATACTCTCGCTTTTCTTGCTTCCATCGCTGTTGTTTTTGCAGTGGCGCAGGCCGGAGCATTAAAAAAAGCGAATAAATATTATGGGTCGCAGGCTTACGCCGAAGCTATTCCTTATTACGAAAAAGCCTATAAAGTGGACAGCAGTAATAAACTGATTCTTTCTAATCTTGGCGACTGCTACAGATTAACAAATAATACTTCGGGGCAATTAAAATGTTATGGCTATCTGATCAAGTACGGACATGCAGAACCGGTTCATAAATTATATTATGGACAAGCATTAATGGAGAGTGGTAACAATACAGAAGCAAAAACATATTTTGACCAGTATTCGGGCGACGCAAGAGGAAAAGAACTGGCTTCGTCTTTGGAGAAAGCTAAACAATACGTGAAAAATATGGACGCGTACTCTGTAAATCTTGCTTCGTTCAATTCGGACCAGAACGATTTTTGTGCTGTGAATTTTAATAATACCATTGTATTTGCCTCGTCAAGAAACACTACAAAGTGGATCAATGTTAAACATGGCTGGACAGGCGACAGTTATCTTAATCTTTACACTACTGAAAAAACAAGCGGGATCGATCTTCCGGTAAAAGTATTCATGGATGATCTTAACTCAAAGTACAATGATGGTCCGGTTTGTTTTACGAAGGATTTCCAGGTAATGTATTTCACAAGAAATAATTATAGCAAAAAAGCAATGAGCAAAGAAGGAACTTTTAAACTCAAAATTTTTGAAGCTACCATGAACAGAAATGGCTTTGAAAGAGTTTCGGAACTTCCTTTCAATAAAAACGATTATAACTTCGCGCATCCAAGTATTTCTGCCGATGGTAAAACATTATATTTTGCATCGGATATGGATGGAGGAAAAGGCGGAATGGATATTTATAAGTGCGTCAAAAACACAGACGGATCGTGGGGAACACCTGAGAATTTAGGAGATAAAGTAAACACGGCTGGCAACGAAGTGTTTCCTTTCATTGCCTCAAATGATCTGTTGTATTTTTCTTCGAACGGACACGATGGAATTGGCGGACTGGATATTTATGAAACAAAAATAAAAGAAGGCAAGGCGGGAAGAATTTACAATATGGGCGAACCCGTGAATAGTAAAGATGATGATTTTGGTGTTTTCCTTGGAGATGATAATAAAACCGGATATCTGAGCTCTAATCGTAAAAAAGGCGGAATGGATGATGACATTTATAATTTCCAGATCTTAAGAGAAGTAAAACGAGGAAAAGAAATTATCATTGCTTTAAAAGATAAAGGAACGAATGAGATCATTGCAAACACTGTTGTAAAAGTTGGCAGCGAATTTATGACCACCAATGATAAAGGAGAAATTCAAACTGTGATCGAAGAAGATCTCAGTTATACTTTAGGAGTGGAAAAAGAAGATTATTTTAAACTCGAAGACAGCGTCTCTACAAAATCTTCTCCCGATGATACTTTTACCAAAACGTTATTGTTAGAGAAAGATCCTAAATTGGCGTTGATCGCGCTGATAACCGACGCTAAATCGAACGCCCCTCTCGAAGGCGTTAAAATGACGTTGAAAGAATTGCCAGGCAACGAAGCATTCGACACTTACACAACAGCTGTTGCAGGCGATTACAGAAAATCATTGAAAGGAAAAAAAGTGGGTGATAAGATCAGTTACGCTATTACACTTGAAAAAGAAAAATACCTGACCAAAACACTCACCTTCATTTACGATATTAAAAAGCCGGGCGACATCAGTATTAACGAAAGCCTGGATATGAAACTTGGTAAAGTGGAAGTGGGTATGGACCTTGCAAAAATGATCGAAATCAAACCCATCTATTTTGACCTTGGAAAATTCGCGATCCGTAAAGACGCTTCCGTTGAGCTTGACAAGGTGGTGGCTGTTATGAAAGAATATCCTAATATGTACATTGAGCTCGGCGCCCATACCGATTGTCGTGGTGTGGCCAAAGCAAACACAACACTTTCTGATAAACGCGCTAAAGCCAGTGCCGCATATATTGTAAAAAAAGGAATTGAGAAAACCAGGATCGTTGGTAAAGGATACGGCGAGGCCAAACTTCTGAATGGGTGCATGTGCGAAGGTAAAGTCAAACCAACCTGTAGCGAAGATGAGCATTCTAAAAACAGGAGAACAGAATTCATTATCACAAAACTGAAATAGTTTTCCGGTTCAACTGCGTTTTTTGCAAGTGATTTTTAAATTAGTTTCAGAAATTACTATTCCCGCACATTTAACTTTTATTTCAGTAAAATCCGCTGAAATTTTTCTTTCTGAAAAGATCTTAATTCCCTGAATCTGCCGCTTATTGCGTAATTTTACGGCAGATTAACTTTGAACATCTTTCGTTACATACTCTCCCCCATCTGGAAATTGTGGTTCGCCTTTTGGTTTGTCATTCCTTTTCTCTTATTGTTCCCGTTTTTCTTTTATTGTTTCAGAACGCGTAATGCGAACCTTGCTTTTAAACTCAAACGTTTCTGGGCACGTATTATTCTTTTCTTTTCGTTCCTGTATCCTTCCATAAAATACAAATCGAAGAAATATAAATTACCCAGCCCGTGCATTATTGTTTGCAATCACACGTCCTATCTCGACATTGTGTTAAGTCCATTGTTCATTGACCATACCGCAGTTTACATGGCCAAGGCTGAACTCCTCAAAGTTCCTCTATTCAAATATTTTTTCGTGTACCTTGATATTCCGGTGAACCGTAAAAGCATGACCGGTTCTCATAAGGCATTTGTAGATGCTGGTAAAAAGCTCGATGAAGGACTTAGTGTAGTTATCTACCCCGAAGGCACCATTTCTTCGGAAGGTAAGCTTAGACCCTTTAAAAATGGCGCTTTCAAGCTCGCTATTGAAAAGCAGGTACCTATTGTTGCAGCGGTAAATCTCAATAACTGGAAATTCCTGCAAAACGGGGGCTTCTTTAAAAGCAATGGTAGTCCTGGCATACCAAAAATTATTGTGGGAGACGTGATTGAAACAAAAGGTCTTACCGAAGAAAATATCAATGAAATTAAAGAGAAAGTGTTTAACTTTACACAAGCAGAATTAGAGAAATATCATGGCAAACAAAATTGATATTAAAACGGTTGATGAAATTGCGCACCTGGCGCGACTTGAATTCAAAGATGAAGCCAAAACAGAGATCCTGAACGACATTAATAGGATGCTTGGTTTCGTGGATAAACTCAATGAATTAAACACCGATAATATGGAACCATTGATCTACATGACCAATGAAAAAAATATTATGCGTGAAGATACTCCTGAAGTGACCGTTACCCAGAAAGAGGCTCTGAAAAATGCTCCTAAAAAAGACAGCGATTACTTTAAAGTTCCGAAGGTGATTGATCAGCAATCCTAATTACACGGGTTACGAAGATTTTTGGAAAGATAAATGACGAATGACATAAGACCATTGGATTTAATCCTTTATCATTAATCATACATCCTCTATTGAGTTTCCCCCGAAGTCTTTCTGAAAATTTTCCTGTAGATACTGACGATTTGTTTCCTGAAAATAAAACATAACATCAGGTAAGGAACAGCCATTAGATACAAAATTCCACTATTCAAACTGCGCGCCATAGATTTAGGATTGTTTTTCATTGACGTTTCAGCAGCCGCTTTACACATGGCGCATTGCGCTTCCACATCGACCGGAAACAGCACGAAAATTACAATGATAAAAACCGCTAAGTATTTGGTTGAGGCTTTCAATTCGGGGATAAAGGTAGTGATTTTTTGAACGCAGGCACACTTGTAAAAATAGAAAATGTCATCCCGAGGCACGAGGGATCTGGGCTTTTGAGATGATAAAAGAACAGATCCTTCCTTCGTCAGGATGACATTTTGCATTTTACGAGAATGATTACTCTCCCTTAAAATTTGCTTTGCGTTTATCCATAAAGGCGCCAACGCCTTCCTTGAAATCGCCTGTTCCGAATGATTTACCGAATTCTTCAATCTCTACTTCGAAACCGTTTACTGAGTTGTTATAACCGGCGTTAATTACTTTAATTGCAGTTTTAATTGCAGTCGGGCTCTTCGTTGCGATTTTACTTGTAATGTCGAAACATTTATTGAGCAGTTCTTCCTGGGTAGTCACATAATTCGCTAATCCCCATTTATAAGCATCCTGCGCGTTGATCATATCTGCTGTTACGATCATTTCAAAAGCCTTTCCTTTTCCTACCAATTGAGCTAAACGCTGAGTTCCGCCATAACCAGGAATTACACCAAGGCTCACTTCCGGAAGTCCCATTTTAGCATTATCACTTACTACACGAATATGACAAGCCATAGCTAATTCAAGTCCTCCACCCAATGCAAAACCGTTTACCGCAGCAATAATTGGTTTGCTATAGTTTTCAATGAAATTGAATATTTTAAAATGACCGATCGAACTTAATTGTTTTCCCTGTTCAACCGAGTAGTTTGCAAATTCGGCAATGTCGGCGCCTGCAACGAATGCTTTTTGTCCTGCACCTGTAAGAATAATGGCACGGATATCGTTTACGTTCTCTGCTTCAACCAATGTTTCGTGAAGCTCTTCAATGGTTTGTTTATTGAGCGAATTTAATTTATCGGGTCTGTTGATAGTAATTATCAATACACCATTCTTTACTTCGCTTAAGATATACTCACTTGTTGCCACCATGTTTTATTTTTAATTATTTGAGGCAAATATAAAGCAATTGAAACAACATGGGCGAAAAGTTATAAACGCATGTGAATAGCTTTTTTAGGTGAAAATTTTGTTTTTAACAAATGTCGTTCTCGCAGAGGATGCAGAGAAAGCAGAAATCGCAGAGTTAAATCCGCTATTGGTTTTATTCTTTGCAGACTCAGCTTTCTTAGCGCTCTCTGCGAGAACCCTCCTTAAGGATATCAACTAAATATTTAGACATACTGAAACACGATTGTAATAAATATCCTCCTGTTGGAGCATCGTAGTCGAGCATTTCTCCAATAACGTAATGTGATGGTAGTTTTTTTAATTCGAAATGAGAAGTGATTTCTTCAAGAGAAATTCCCCCAACAGTTGATATAGCATCTTCAACCAGACCCGTTCCTGTAATTGTAAGATAAAATTCTTTGATGCATTTTGTCAGCGAATTGATATTAAGAAAACCTTCTTTTGTAGTGTGCGATTTTAGTAATTGTAAAACTGTATTATCAATATTGAGTTCTGTCTTTAGGCTCTCGCTGAAATTCTTTTTTTCACCAACAGAACTCAATTTTTGGAGGAGCTTTTCCTGAGCAATCTGCGGTTTCAGATCAATATAAATCTCTGCCTTGTTTTTTTCTGAAAGCTGCTTTCGTATTTGCGGACTTAAAGGATAAATGCCGCTCCCTTCTATTCCGTTTTTTGTAATTACCACTTCACCCAGGTTGGTTTTTCCATTGCAGGAAATAGATACATT
The DNA here is from genome assembly GCA_021323535.1 of Bacteroidota bacterium. GTDB lineage: Bacteria > Bacteroidota > Bacteroidia > B-17B0 > Aurantibacillaceae > Aurantibacillus. The sequence continues at coordinate 8,074 of JAJONO010000045.1, read as the reverse complement.
CTTAAGAACTTTCCCTTCTGATTTTTTAATGAAATCTTCCGGCCATGAAATAGTGAATGAACAATTACTCGCTTCAAAATTCTTCGCTGAAATTCCTTTCGAAGAAAAATAGTTCAGCCAATCTCCCTTTGAACCTGTTACCGGCCAGCTGGCGCCACCAAGGCAAAAAATAACAATGTCGCTTTTTACTTCGTATGTTTTGCCGGAATTTTTAAATATTAATTTATCTCCCGAAAAACCTTTCCATTCCTGTTGATATAGAACAGAAACATTATTTGCTTCAATCTTTTTGATAATCGCTTTTAAAACTGTGGCGGGCTTAATTCCTTTTTTCGGAAACACCCTTCCACTGGTACCAACATAGGTTTCAATGCCAATGGAATTGATCCATTTGGTAAAATCCTTATTGGTAAAATTACGGAACGCCTTTTCCAGGAATTCATGTGGCGTATAACGTAGAATAAATTTTTGCTCGCTTTCGGAATGAGTAAGATTTAAACCTCCATCTCCTGCAACTAAAAATTTTCGTGCAAGAGCAGAGTTCCCTTCGTAAATAGTGACATCGTATTTTTGAGTATCGAGTTCACAGCCAAGAATCAAAGCGCAGGAACCCCCTCCTACTATCGAGATCTTTTTCTTCAATTACGCGTTCTTAACTTTTTCGATGTAATCATCCACTTTTTTAATCATACTGCTAAAAAATTGGTAACGTTGTTTTTCGGCCACACCGCTTATGAGAATACTTTTCTTCTCAAGATTCCTTACCCAATGTTCCGTTTCTTCGCAAAACTCTGGATTATTGGTAGTGAGTGAATTCATAGTATTGAATGAGATGTATGAATATTTTGAATCGCCCATCGTCACATAAATACAATTGGTGCCAAGTACTACTTCGCTGCTGTACATGTGAAACGTTTCAGCTTTATCGCTGATGTTTTTACGACCGTTCTGCGCGTTGTTCTGAACCATATCAATCATTTTCCTGTATTCGTCCAGCAATTCAAGCGCTTCTTTTTGTGGTACAATTCCACTGTCGAAATAAAATTTTATTTGTCTTAACCCGGTATATACAGTTTCAATGGTCCATATTTCCACACTCGGAATACTCAGGTATTCCTTGTAAGCCTGATGCGCGATATCGATAAGGTTCTGTGAAATTAATCCGAACTCAAACTTTTGTTGCTGGTAATCTGAAATGTTAAGTACGCTTCGTTGCCAGTAAAACAATTTAAACTCGGTAAGTTTTTTCGAAAAGAAAGAATAAAAAATAGGAATTTCTTCCGCAACGTAATAAATCTTTTTTGATTCAAACTTGTTGATGGATTTGAGGTGATTTACGATCCTGGTCAGATACTCTTCAAAATTATTTGCGCTATCGGTGAGTTTTGTATAGGCGAACGTAACGGTACCGCTCTGATTACTGAACACTTCATCTACACTGATGGCATACTTTTTAGTCATCTTGTAAATTTCTTCAATGGTAAGTTCAGTTTCTCCTCTTATTCTGCGGTAAGCGCTATCGATGCTTACTTCCAGTACATCCGAAATTTCCTCTGCAAGACCAATGCCCTGGGGGAGGACCTCTTTCAACTTGGCTATAAAATGATCCTGGATCTTCAGGTTGGTTTTAGCCGGTTTCTTTTCTTTTTTTGCCTGCATATTTTAATAAAAAGTGTTTATAAAGATAGAGATTTTTGTAAAAAAAGCAAATTCAGATTTTGCAATTTATGAAAACCGCAAATGGGGCCGTGCCTTTAAAAAACCTTAACATTTTAACTGCGTAAATCCGTTAAACCGCTTTAAACACCGCATAAAGCCGTAAGGACAGGGTGTTCCGGTTATGTAATTTTGGTTTATAAAACTAAAGAATATGAACACAAAACAATTAATGCTCCGATTGCCGCACGCGCTTACTTATAGCAGGCTCGTTATGGCGCTATTTTACGTTTTCGGGTCGATTTATAAACCTATGCAGCAACCTTTACTAATTGGCCTCATACTTATTACCGCAATTCTTTCAGATATTTTCGATGGTATTATAGCGAGAAGATTGAATGTGGCCACTCCCGAACTCCGACAACTCGATAGTAAGGTGGATACTATTTTCTGGTTCTCGTTATTGTATCTTCTTATTGTAATGAAAACAGAATTCATGAGAACACATGCTCTTCCGTTGTTTATTTTACTCGGACTTGAAGTGAGTGTACAACTATTCGGGTTCTTTAAATTCAATACTTCTATCGCGCTTCATACTTACGCAGCTAAGGCCTGGGCCATTCTTCTTACAATTACTGTTCTGGTACTGTTGTGGGGCAACAACGCTGATATTATTTTCGGGATCATGTTCGGGTGGGGTCTCATTGCGCAAACCGAAGCGTTCCTCATTCTCTTAAAATTAAAAACAGCGAGAGTAGATGTAAAATCAATCTTATCACTTAATAAATAATCACTATGGAAAACGAAAACGTGCTGAATAAATTATCACGACGAATGCTTGCCGCCGACATGAAGGAAGTGATTGCGAAAGTTCCTTTCCTCAATTATTCCATTAACTCTTTTTTGTTTGGAGTGAAACACCAATGCGCCCCAGACAAAAAAATAAATTTTTCATTCGAGATAAAAGAAAAAATTTCATTTCTCGAACTTGGTATAATTCACAGTGAAACCGCGGAAAGAATAATTACAGAGCTCGGAAATATAAACCGTTACTCCCAGGAAATTCTCCGGAAAATAAGCGACGCTTCTATTCCAGAGATCGGATTCTTCTCTTTTGGCGAAGGGCCATTTAAAGGGATTACCATTTATAAGGAGGGACAGTATTATTGCAAGGTATAGATCTTTTTGAGCCGCAGATTCACATAGACTCCGCAGATTATATCTTTCATCCTTAATCTGTGAAAATCTGCGAAATCTGTGGCTTTATTTAATGCAATTGCTCTGCTATATTCCTACATTTCGTATCTTTAAGCTCTCTTAAAGATCCTATGCAACACATTAAAAATTATATAAACGGGCAGTTAATTGAGCCTGTTTCAAAAACGTATTTAGATAATTACGATCCTTCTACCGGTAAGGTTTATTCTTATATTCCAGACAGTGACGAAAAAGACGTAGAACTTGCTTATGCCGCTGCTAAAAACGCGTTTAAGGAATGGAGCATTCTTCCTAAGGATAAACGTTCACAATATCTTCTGAAAATTGCCGCTCTCATTGAGAAAAATCTTGATAAACTGGCATTGGCTGAAAGTATCGATAATGGGAAACCTCTGAAACTCGCCAAAACAGTGGACATCCCAAGAGCGGCAGCCAACTTTCATTTTTATGGAACAGGAATTCTTCATTACGCTTCTCATGCGCACTCCATGGAAGACTCTGCGATCAATTATACACTTCGTCAGCCTGTTGGCGTCGCGGGTTGTATTTCGCCCTGGAACCTGCCTTTATATCTTTTCAGCTGGAAGATAGCACCGGCTTTAGCAGCAGGATGTACAGTTGTGGCAAAGCCAAGCGAAGTCACACCCATGACAGCGTATTTACTCTCTGAACTTTGTGTTGAAGCAGGATTACCTGCGGGCGTGTTAAACATTGTTCATGGTCTTGGAGGTAAAGTAGGCAACGCCATTGTGAGCCATAAAGATATTCCCCTCATCTCTTTTACAGGAGGAACAACAACAGGAAAACACATTGCTTCTATTGCCGCCCCAATGTTCAAGAAATTATCATTGGAGCTCGGAGGAAAAAATCCGAATCTTATTTTCGCGGATTGTGATTATGAAAAAATGTTGTCGACAACCATGCTTTCTTCTTTTGCCAATCAGGGACAAATTTGTCTTTGTGGTTCACGCATTTTTGTAGAGAGAAAGATTTACGACAAATTTAAAACCGACTTCATTGCTAAAACAAAAGCATTGGTTGTAGGAGACCCGCGCGATGAAAAAACAAAAGTGGGAGCTGTTGTTTCGAAACCACACCAGGAAAAAATATTAAGTTACATTGAACTCGCCAAGCAAGAAGGCGGAAAAATCCTTTGTGGTGGAAATCCAATTAAAATGAGCGGTGAATTCAGCGAGGGTTATTACATAGAGCCAACTATCATTGAAGGATTAAATTACGATTGCCGTACTAACCAGGAAGAAATTTTTGGCCCTGTAGTTACCATCACTCCTTTTGACACTGAAGAAGAAGCTTTGAAAATGGCGAACTCAACCATTTACGGACTGGCAAGCGTTGTATGGACACAAGATCTTACCAAAGCGCACAGAATTGCCAATAATATTCATGCAGGAATCGTGTGGATCAACTGTTGGCTGTTACGCGACTTAAGAACTCCTTTCGGAGGGGTTAAGGCCAGCGGCGTTGGAAGAGAAGGAGGTTTTGAAGCACTTGACTTTTTCACAGAGCCGAAGAACGTTTGCGTTAAATTATAATTGCTCTTGACCAATTATTACGACATATTAGGAGTTAAACAAAGCGCCAGTACCAGCGAAATTAAAACCGCATTCAGGAGTCTTGCGAAACTATACCATCCTGATAAAAATCCTTCTGGTCAGGACCAGTTCAAAAAAATTCTTCTCGCTTACGAAACACTCATACACCCCACCAGTAAATATTCTTACGATCTTAAACTCAAATATCATCAGAACGCTTCTACCACTCATTCCACCGGTTCCAAAACAAAAAACTGGAGCTTCGAAGAGAAAGAGATGAAACGCAGGCAGTACTACAATGAGCACATTAAGAAATATGAGAAAGTTAATAGGGCAAAAGCAGAACATGCCAATCTGAAAAAAAATTACAATGAGTATAAATATATTTTGTACGCAACTCCATTGGCTGTTCTTTTGTTTTTACTGGTGATCAATTTTGCGACGCCTTCACATGGTAATCATCTTGGCTCGCCAGATGTGTCGACAACGTCGGTAAAGAAAGATTTAAAAATGGGCGATTCTCCGTATTCAGAATGGTTTGGAGGGGAACAGTTTTTTGAAAAAGATGAACTCAGTCTGAATGTTTCAAACCAATCTAATCAGGATTTAATTCTATGCTTGTTTTCGGGAAGTGATTTAGTCCGTTGTTGTTTTATTAAGGAAGGATATTCGGCTGAAATACCACAATTGCCAAATGATTCGCTTTACATAAAATACTCTTCAGGAAAAAACTGGGATGAAAATAAAAAAGTATACGACTCAAAAGTGAAAGGGGCGTTTTCGGAGAATTTACGTTTCTATGAAAGCATTTCACCTTTGGGAATGAGCGCAGTTAACGCCTTAACGATCACAGGAAAAGATACAGAGTTTAAAGAAATAACTGGAGAAGAGTTTTTTAATAAATCAGGTAATCATTGAACATGTCACGCTGAGCGCAGTCGAAGCGACGTTCGCTTTTGCCCTTCGACTGCGCTCAGGGTTACGGACTCGATGTCACACGACAAACAAACAGTATGATCACAAAAATTGAACACATAGGCATAGCTGTAAAGAATTTAAACAGCAGCAACGAATTATTTAAAAAATTATTCGGCAAAGAACATTACAAAATCGAAGCTGTGGAAAGCGAAGGCGTAAGTACTTCTTTTTTTATGCTTGGCGAAACCAAAATAGAATTGCTGGAAGCCACCAATGAAGCCAGTTCTATTGCCAAATTCATTGAGAAAAAAGGTGAAGGTATTCACCACATCGCTTATGCGGTGGATAACATTGAACAGGAAATGGAGCGTCTTAAAACGGAAGGCTTTGAATTAATTCACGCTCAACCGAAAGACGGCGCTGATAATAAACGCATTTGTTTTTTGCATCCGAAAAGCACGAATGGGGTGCTGGTTGAATTGTGTGAGGAGAAGAGGTAAGTCAGATACTTTTTATTACTCTATTAATATGACAAGGCAAGAAATAGATAAGCAACTACATGACATTGGTTTTACTGGCTTTATACATTTGAAAAAAGAAATGCGGGATGGTAAAAAAAGATGGATTTGGAACTATCCAATAAAAAATGACTTGTTTGTGGTATTAATTGTCGAAAAGGCAGAACATCTGGTAATAGAAAAACTTACTAATCCACTTGGAGTTACTTTTGAAGACGAGGATATTGCAGGATTAATTCAATATATAAGGTCTAATATCTGGAAGTATTAAAACAAAATTCCGTTTAATTTATCACTTATAAAATAATCACATTTATTAAAATCACCACAGCAACTATGCCAGACATCACCATCCAAATCGAAAACCACGACGGTTCTGTAACTAAGTTAGAAGCGCCAACCGACATGGGACTTTCTCTCATGGAATTTTTAAAAGGAAACGAATACGATATCATGGCCACCTGTGGCGGAATGGCTCTTTGCGCAACCTGTCACGTTGAGGTGACCAATGGCTTCGATTCTCTTCCGGAAATTACCGATGATGAATACGCCATGCTTGATACACTTCCAAACATTACTCCTACTTCACGGCTCTCATGCCAGCTTAAATTATCTGAACAGATGAATGATATTAAGGTGAAGATAATGGGAGACGGGCTCTCGTAGTTCTCGCAGAAAACGCTGAGGAAGCAGAGTGGCAGAGAATTGTTTCTCGCAGAAGGATTCGCTGACGTGCGAAGAAGAAATCTGGCATTTAAATTCTTTTTTAAACGCAATATTAACTCAAGTAGTTTCTTCTGCGTCTTCCGCGCAATCTTCTGCGTTCGTCTGCGAGAACCCCTAAAAGTCCCTGTTATTATTCCACAAACTCACACTTAAATTCTTCCCGAAAGCAAAAGTATAATACGCCGTGGCTCCCATATTGAATATGAGGATGTGAAAGAAAATTCCAATGCGGTAGGTCGACCAGTAATCAATTTCGCGGGCGAGAACAAGATGATAATTTGGAATACACAAGGTAATAATAGCCGTTACCATGATCACAGTAAGGAAAAGCGTCTCAAAGTTTTTCAGTGGCCAGCTTGTAATGGCTCTGTACCATTTCAATTCCTTTCCCCATTTATGCATGAGGTAATAGTTTCCTAAATTAGTTGGAGCAAACAATAAGGCGCATTCTTTATTTTCTTTCTCCCTGAAAAATTTTGTTGTTCCAAGTAACTTAAATCCTTTCAATTACTTCGTCTTCGTTAACCAGTTCAAAGGTCTGGCTATAATGTTTCAGATTATCAAGGACATTTTTTTTATTGAATGTGCTTTCATGCAGGATCCTGTCTACCTCACGGAGAACCTGGTCCTCTTCCTTTCTTGTTTTTGATCTTAGTTTCGAAAGCTCACTTTTAATATCAACCCCGCTTAACATGATTTTAATATGGCATTATAGCGATACCGAAAGCATAAGGATAATAGTTGGCTGGTCCTTTATCTTTTACGAAAACCTCGCTGAAATAATAGCTGGCAGTAATGGCAAATTGCTGGAAGGCGATCCTGCAATTAACTCCGTAACGAAACGGATTAATATTCTTGATATCGTAAACCCTCACTTTACCGTCGTTATCCCGAATAGAACGGAAATTATTTACAACGTACCCGATCTTTCCGCCAACATGAATTTTGAATTGCCTGTCGGTCTTTGTTTTGAAACGGATCTCGATCGGAATCTCCAGAATTTTTTCTGCGTAACGGTTAAGTGAAAACGGACGATTGAACGGTTCGAGTTTTGTTGTAAAAGAATTGGTGAGGCTGTCGCGCATGTAAACAAAATCCGCGTTGCTATGGAAATTATGACTGAAGAATCCTATTCCGTAACCAAAAGTAAAGTTTGAATAACCAATGGGTTTATCAAACATCACGGCAATGTTCATTCCAACGCTTGGCAGAACCGATTTAATCGGGGCCTTCAGGCCCGTCCAGGTGGTGTGATTTAATTCAAGTATCAAACGATCACTTGGCTCGAGTTTGTAATTCTTCATATCAAAATCATCGTCGTCGTACTTTTGGGTTTGTTGCTTCTTCTTCTCCTTTTTTTTCTTCTCACCTTCCTTTTTTTCCTGAGAAAAAACCGGGATGGAAATACAAAGCATCAGAATAATGCTTAACACAAAACGAATATGATTCTGAGTCGTCAGTTCTTTGGGAATGAGCAGTAAATGT
>JAJONO010000140.1 GCA_021323535.1 Bacteroidota bacterium | reverse complement strand
TGAATCCGTGAAATCTGCGGCTTTTAAAATAGCTGAGGCATATTTAAATTAGTATCTTTACCCAAATGAAAAAAATCCATTTTCTCTTACTTTTTTTGCCTTCGTTTTTGCTGGCGCAGATCCCCGCGGGTTATTACAGTTCTGTGCAGGGATTAACCGACCAGCCATTAATGATAGGTCTTCATAACATTATCAAAAATCATAATGTTATTCCTTATTCGGGTTTGTGGACCGCTTTTCCTCAAACCGATAAAAAGGCGAATGGAAAAGTATGGGATATATACAGTCACAATCCTTCAGGGACTCAACCTTACGAATATACTTTTGGTACTGACCAATGTGGAAGTTATAACTCAGAAGCCGATTGTTACAACCGCGAACACAGCTGGCCGCAAAGCTGGTTCAATTCAACACCTGGGCCCGATTCAGATCTCTTTCATATTTATCCCACAGATGGTCACGTTAACGGACAAAGAGGAAATTATCCATTCGGGAAAGTTGGTACAGCAAGCTGGACCAGCATGAACGGCGGCAAGCTTGGTAATTGCGTGAGCGCCGGATATACATCTACCGTGTTTGAGCCCATTAACGAATACAAAGGCGATCTTGCCCGAAGTTATTTCTACATGACCACACGTTATTACTCTGAAGATTCGGGATGGGGAAGTTCTCCTGCAACCAATCAATCAACAATTTTATCGTGGCAGCTAAACCTGTTGCTTACCTGGCACCACCAGGATTGCAAGAAATGATTCCATTTATAAATTACAGAATAACAGAAACCCATTTATCGATCATCCTACTTACGCCGATAGTATCTGGTTGTCGCCCGATGGGATTTTTGAATATGGTTTTGCAACGGCGGGATTTTACAGGGTATTTCCTAATCCATCTTCATCGTTCATTTACCTACAATCAGATGCGCCGGTTGTAAACGAAGGTGAAGCTTGTGTGGAAGATATTTCCGGAAAAATTATTTTCAAAAAAACAGTGGAGCTTTCAGGCTCTACAAAGATCGATTGTTCTTCATTGGAGGCAGGTGTGTATTTCATTACCGTGAAAGAGAAGAACGCTGTATCACGTTTGAAGTTTGTGAGAGTTCAGTAAACAAAAATTAAAAGCGTATTCCTATTGTAAGAACATCGTCTACCTGCGGGGAGGAACGTTTCCAGGCTTTAAATTCATTCTTTATAATTTCTTTCTGATCGCTCATTTGCAGGTGATGATGTTTAAGAATAAGTTCCCTGAATTTATTTTTCTTGAACTTTTTATTTTTCGGACCACCAAACTGATCGATGTATCCGTCTGAAAAAACGTACAGACAGTCTCCTTTCTGTAATTGCATAGATTGAGTTTTAAATTCCTTTATTCCTTCTTTAAAAAAACTGTATCCAATAGAGGTGCGGTGAGTGTTCAGGTCTATGATCTCTGAATTTCTTATAAGGAAATGAGAAAAGCGCGCGATGCTGTATTCGAGCATATACGTGTTTTTATCAAAGGCAAACACGGCAATGTCCATTCCATCGGCCACTTTGTTATTTTCTTTTTTACCATCGGCAAGAGCAATGTGAATGTCCTTGTCCAGCAAATTCAAGATCTTACCCGGATCTTTATGGTTAAGCTCTTTAATGATCTTATTAAGCGTGTTGATTCCTAATACACTCATAATGGCGCCGGGAACTCCATGTCCTGTACAGTCTGCAGCGACAAAAATAACTTTGTCATTTCGCTGTTCTTTTTTTTCTTCCGTATTGAATAATAAATAAAAATCTCCGCTCACAACATCACGCGCTTTAGCGAACACAAAATAATCATTGAAGTTTCTTCTGAAAGCTCCAACGCCGGGCTGAATAGCCTTCTGAATTCTTTTTGCGTATCTTAAACTTTCCTGGATGTCGTTGTTCTTAAGAGAAAGAAGTTGTTTCTGTTCATTCAGCTCTGCATTTTTTGATAAGAGATCATTGTAGTGGTTTTCTATTTTGATCCTTTGTGAAAGTATTTCTTCCTTTTGTTCGTTAATAGCAACTGTTCGCTCGTAAACTTTTTCCTTAAAAAAATTAGTGAACACATTTATTTCTTTTACCATTTTAAGAAAACTTATAAAAATGGAATTGAACTCGCTTATCCTTGATCGTTTAAATTCAATGGCGGTGTAATTGAACCCTGAATTCACATAATTGTTGAAGGAATCGGAGATACTGCGTATGGATCTTGTAATGGTATACGATATAAGAATGATGGTACTGGTGAGTACAGCTACAAGCAGTATAATAAAAAGTAAAGTGGTCCTTTTCAGTTTTTCTTTATTATCACTTTCTATGGTTTTTAACCGTTCATCGAGGTTCTCAATTTTATAGGCAATTTCATTGAATATGGTCTGTGACTTATTCAGGATCCCATTCCTGCCTTTTACTCCAATCTTAATGTCAATCCTTGCCAGCATTTTAAAATAGCGGCTGTAATAATATGTGTTAGTGATAAGATAAGCTTTGTCTTGCCTGGGAATATCGGCATCGTTAATTACAGATATGAGTTTACGTATACCGATGCCAAACTGAAAAACGTAATTCAGATCTTTTCGTAATAAAAAATCTTTTTCATGTTTTCTCAGTGTTAAAAGGGCCAGCTTTACCTCGGTATGGTCGTATTCGTAAACATTATGCGCGTACTCTCTGAGAACACCTTCGAGACCGTAATTCTTAAAGCCTTTTAACCTGTACAGATGAATAAGTTCATTGTAATTATCATTATAGCTTCTGAGTAAACTATTTAATTCTTTTATATCTGTTGTCAGATGATTGTGCCGTGCAGTTTCTGAATTTTCGAGAAGGCGAATGTACTTACTGGTCTGCTTGTTCATTCGTGCGTACTTATTCTCAAGTTCAGTAAACTGGTCATCAAATGTTTCTCCGTTTACATTCCATAAAACAATGTCTTCTTTTAGTTTATTGATCTCCAGTAAAAGAATACGCGTGGTTTTAAGATTAGAATGATATGTTTCGAGTCGTTTGGATTTATTATAGGAGTTCATAAATAACCAAACCGCAGTCGTACAAATGAGAAGGATGGCAATAAATGATAAAATGAGCCAGTTCCGGATGCTGTGTACCATCAGGCGTTAAAAATAACTGACGATCCTGAGTCAATTGTTAAGTAAAAATTATGGAAACATAATCATATAGAAATTAAACCACGTCAAAATGAAAAATAAAACCTCTTTTCGGTTAATATTGCCTGAATTTTAATACCGGTTTTTCGGATTGAAGAGACGATTTTTTTTACATTCCGGTTTTCCTCATTCTCAAATTACACTGTATCAGGGAGTTCGAAGTTCGGATTTGTTTATTAAATTTGCTGTTTATTATGACAAAGAAAATTGTAAACGTTGGAAACATTGAATGTGGCTCAAAGGAGCTTTTTCTGATCAGCGGTCCCTGTGTGATCGAAGATGAAAAAATT
>JAJONO010000109.1 GCA_021323535.1 Bacteroidota bacterium | reverse complement strand
GAAGAAGCAAGAAAAGAACTTGAAGGTGCTAAAGAAAAAGAAAGTCTAATCTCCGAAAATGGCGGACAAAAGAAATCATAAAATGCCATCACAGGAGAATATACCTATACTTACCAGAATGGAAGATAAAACATCGCCGGTTGAACTGCTGTTCAAAAAGACAGAAAGCTTTATAAGGTCAGGCGCCGGTTTGTACAAACTTAAAATTATTGACAAGTCGGCTGAATGGATATCAACTTTAACTGCGCGTTTTGTAGCGATGGTTTTAATTCTTCTGTTTTTTCTTACCATTAACATGGCCGTTGCTTTATGGATAGGTGATGTTCTTGGAAAAGTATACTGGGGGTTTTTCGTTGTTGCCGGGTTTTACGCTCTTATGACAACTTTAGTAATTGTCTTTCAAAAAACGTGGATAAAAGAACCTGTTAAAAACGCTGTTATTATTCAGGCTTTGAAATAAATTGATGATGAAAAAAACAGAAGCAGCTTTAGAATTAAAGCAATTAATTATTACCAGGGAGAGCGAGCTTGAACTTGAGAGAAGAGCCCTGATCGATCAGTTTCACATTACTTACGAAAGTATAAAGCCGCTGAATATGATCAGAGACACATTTAAGGAAGTGGTTTCATCTCCTGAGATTAAAACCGGAGCTGCGAATACGGTCATTGGTCTCATTGCGGGACATGCGGCAAAGAAACTCTTCTTAAGGAATTCAGATAACCCAATTACAAAATTGTTAGGCGAGGTGCTGGAACGTGTTGTCGCCAATAAAACAATAAAAAACGCAGAAGACATTAAGTCAGTTACAGGGCTTTTGATAAAAACGATTACCGGACCTGGTAATATTAAATAATCAGTGCATGGAAACACCGTTTAAAATACCTTTTTATGCAAAGGCCGCGCTTATTGCCATTGGTCTTTTCTCTTTTGTTTATACAATGTATCTTGGAAGGGAGATCATCATTCCGATTGTTTTTGGGACCATCATGGCCATTCTTTTAAATCCCCTGGTCAATTATTTAACCGGTAAAAGAATCAATAGAATTATTTCAATTTCAATAGTGGTGCTTCTTGCTGTTCTTATGGTGTTTGGAGTGCTTTATATGGTTTCTTCGCAAATAACCATGTTCAGCGAAACTTTTCCGCAATTAAAAACCAAATTCAATACCTCCAGTAATGAATTTATTCATTGGGTTTCACATAAGTTCAACATCAGTGTATCAAAAATCAACACGTGGACGAAAGAAACGCAAAGCGAAGCCATGAACCATTTAGAGTTAGGAGAAAGACTTACAGAAGCGGGAAGCATTCTTTTTACTCTGATGTTGTTGCCGGCGTATTTATTCATGATCCTTTACTACAAACCGTTGTTATTGGATTTCATTCGTAAGCTTTTTGCTACAGAACATCACCTGGCAGTAGTGGAAGTTTTGATGAAAACCAAGAGGATCATTCAAAGTTACCTGGTTGGTCTCTTCTTCGAAATGTTAATTATTGCAACGCTGAGCTCTGTAGCGTTGTTGTTGCTGGGAATTGAATACGCGATTATTCTGGGAATTACAGGGGCAATTCTGAATATCATTCCTTATATAGGAGGAATAATTGCAATAGCCTTACCAATGATCATTGCTTTTGTAACTAAAGATTCTTCTACGTATGCAATACTCGTGTTTTTTATTTACCTTCTAATACAATTTATCGACAACCACTTTATTATTCCGAAAATAGTTGCTTCGAGGGTAAAATTAAATGCCCTGGTCTCAGTTGTAGTTATTCTTATTGGTAGTGCGATCTGGGGAATTCCCGGAATGTTTCTCTCGATACCTGTAACAGGCATTTTAAAAGTGATATTCGATCATATTGAACCTTTAAAACCCTGGGGGTTTTTATTAGGAAATATTGTTCCCAGCGCTTCAAAATTCTCTTTTATAAAATAAAAGTGTGTCTCAACCCCAAAATCCTTCTTCAAAACTAAATTCGTTTCCTCAACAAGAGTATTTTCTCTATTGCCATTTGCATTTTTTTTGCAAATCATCCGGCTATTAATTCAGACCCTTTCAGCACATAAATGAACCATGTCAGCAACCTGCAGGGGTTTTCATCGCCGAAATCCTTCCCTGGAGCAGCTTATGGTACAATTGTTTTTTTATCAGAATCAGAAACAACTAATATTTATTATCATGAAAAATGTTTTATTCTGCTTCATTTGCTTATTTGCTCTAAGTACTGTTAAGGCACAAACCGAAGACCGAAAATGGAACGTTGGCGGTCACACCGGCTACACACAATATTCGGGTGATCTTGGCCAGGGATTTTACGCTTTCGACCAGGCGGCTTATGGTTTTGGAGGCTTATCAGTTTCCCGTTATCTAACAAAACGATTGGACGCATCACTTTTAATGACGGTAGGCCAGGCGGGTTATCTTGCACCAAGGGATTATTCTATTGAAAAAACTGTCCCTTATAATTTTAATATAAGTCTTAGTACGGCAAATCTTCTTTTAAGATATAATCTGAGACCACGTGACGTCTATTTTCTCCCATATGTTTTTATAGGTGGAGGAGTTCTTAATCAGAGTCAGCTCAGTGGGTGGATGCGTAAGAAAGTTGAATTTGGCGCACCAACCGGTGGAGCAGGAATAAACTTTAATTTAAATGAGATCACTTCTATTCAATTACAGGAGATGTTTACATATACTTCCTCTGATGACATAGATTACCGCGTAAAAGGTGTTAACGATATGTATTTATTCCACAGTATCGGCCTTACATTTAACCTTGGTAAATGGCACAGACCTGAAGGATCGAGGGCGGGAAGCAGAATTGCAAAATGTTATGAAATGAAAACAGGTTATACCAGAAAGATCGAAGAGCCTCGTAAAATAAAAACGAAATCCAAAATGAAAAACCATAAAAAGATGAAAAGATACAGTTAGTCTTTTTTATCCTCTAGATAAACTTCGATAAGACCTTCGGGAGCCTTGAAGAAAATTTTTCTCGCGGTCTCATCAATATTCTCAATGAAATCATCTACCAACGGCAGGATGATTTCTTTATTTTTATGAAGAAGGCTCACTAACACCTGGTGACCGTTATCACTCACTCCTGTAATTTCACCGAGGCTCCCATGAATCGAATCTATCAGTTCAAAGCCAACCCAGTCAATGTTGTCTTCCTGTTCGGCGATAAATTGCGAATCGATAAAGACTTTTTTTCCAATAAGCGTTTTGGCTTTTTCTACCGAAGAAATTTCTTCGAGCAGAACCATGATACCGTTATTCGTATCATTTATTTCTGAAACAAAATAAGGAGCTTTGCTTCCGCCGGAATCAATAAAAAAGGCGTTGACCTCCTCGAAAAAAAAATCAAGGTCGCTTTTTAAAATAAGATGTCCCTTAATACCGTGCGTTTTCGAAAAGTATCCTATTTCTTTAAGATCCATTATGAATTTAAAGCGGCTTTTACAAAGCTTACAAATAGGGGATGAGGATTTTCAACGGTACTTTTATATTCAGGGTGAAACTGAACACCTATGAAGAACGGATGATGCGGAAGCTCAACGATCTCAACAAGTCCCGCGTCAGGATTAATTCCCGAAAGCACCATGCCCGCTTCAATAAATTGTTTTTTGTATTCGTTATTGAATTCATAACGATGGCGGTGACGTTCGAAAATATTCTTTGAATTGTAGATTTTATGTACCAAAGTACCTTCTTCCACTTCACAGGCATAGGCTCCTAAACGCATGGTTCCACCCATGTGAGAAATGCTTTTCTGGTTTTCAAGAAGATCGATAACCGGGCTGCTGGTTGCGGGATTCATTTCGCGGCTATGAGCATCTTTTAATCCAAGTACGTTTCTCGCAAATTCAATAACGGCGCATTGCATTCCCAAACAAATTCCCAGGAAAGGGATGTTGTGCTCGCGGACAAATTTAATAGCTGCTATTTTTCCCTCAATTCCACGATTACCAAATCCGGGCGCTACTAAAACACCTTTAAGATCTTTTAGTTTTTCGGCGATGTTATCTTCGGTTAAGCTTTCACTGTGTATCCATTCAACAATCACTTTGCAATCGTTCACAGAACCTGCGTGAATAAAACCTTCTGAAATAGATTTATAGGAATCTTTCAGTTCGACGTATTTTCCGATCAAACCGATTTTAACTTCTTTGTGAGGATTATGAAATCTGTTTAAGAATGTTTTCCAGCTATCCAGTTTTGGTTCATCGTTAACGGTAATACCAAGGCGTTTTAATACGATCACATCCAGTTTTTCTTTTTCCATTAATAACGGAACCTCGTAAATGGTGCTGGCATCAATAGCCTCGATAACTGCTTCGGTAGATACGTTACAGAAAAGTGCAAGTTTCTTGCGGATGTCTTTATTGATAGGATATTCGGTACGGCAAACCAGAACGTCTGGCTGAACTCCATACTCGAGTAATAATTTTACAGAGTGCTGTGTTGGTTTTGTTTTTAATTCGCCGGTTGTTGATAGATATGGAACAAGTGTTAAATGAATAACGGTACAATCTCCGTCGAGTTCCCATTTCAACTGTCTTACGGCTTCAATGTATGGAAGCGATTCAATATCGCCTACAGTTCCGCCAATTTCAGTGATCACAAACTGGAACTGCCCGGTTTTACCTAAGGCTTTGATCCTGTTTTTAATTTCGTCGGTGATGTGTGGAATTACCTGAACAGTTTTCCCCAGGAATTCTCCTTTGCGTTCTTTCTCAATTACCGATTGATAGATTCTTCCGGTGGTAACATTATTAGCCTGCGATGTAGGAACGTTAAGAAAACGTTCGTAATGACCAAGATCGAGGTCGGTTTCAGCACCATCATCTGTTACGTAACATTCTCCATGTTCATAAGGGTTAAGAGTTCCCGGATCCACGTTGATGTATGGATCCAGCTTTTGAATGGTAACAGTATAGCCTCTTGCCTGTAAGAGTTTAGCGAGACTTGCTGAAACGATTCCTTTTCCGAGAGAAGATGTAACGCCGCCGGTTACAAAGATGTATTTGGTGTTAATAGACATAGCAGTTTTTCAAAAACTGCATACAAAATTAGGGAAAAAACTGAGACGGGAATTTAAATTTTAAAGCCTATTACTAACACGTCATCAACTTGTTCATGTTTACCTTTCCATGCGTTGAAACCCTTTACCAGCGCGGATTCTATTTCATCTACCTGTTTTCCGGCAAGAAGCACCAATTCGTCTTTAAAGCGTTTTGTCATCATTTTTTTGCCTCCGGGTCCCCCAAACTGATCGGCATAACCGTCGCTGAAGATAATTACCAGGTCGTTTTTTTGAACCAAAATGGTTTGTTCGGCAAATTCGAAGTTGAGCCCGGTATGCCCTGCAATACTGGTTTTGGTGGCTTTGTACTCAATAACCTCCCCGTTTCTTACGATCCAGAGGGGGCGGTTGGCGGCCGAGTAGGTGATGGCTTGGGCAACAAAATCAATCAATAGAAGAGCTATATCCAGCCCGTCTTTTTGTTTATTCGTTCCCGTATCCTGTTTCAGGGCGTTTTTAATGTCGTTGTTTATTGAACCAAGGATCTGGGCTGGTTTATGAAGCTTTTTCTCAAAAATGGCCTGATTGAGCTTGTCAACACTCACAATGCTCATGAGTGAGCCCGGAACGCCATGGCCCGTGCAGTCTGCAGCTGCCACTAAAAGTTGATGGTTATTGCTTATACGATCTGAACCTTTAACGTTTAACGGATAACTTTCAATTTTATGGAACCAATAAAAATCGCCACTCACAACATCTTTTGGAAGATAAATGATAAAGCTGTTGGGAAGCGTACGTTTAAGTTCATCCATAGAGGGCAAAATGGCGTTTTGAATGCCCTTGGCGTAATGAATACTTTGTTCAATTTCTTCTTTCTTATCGGCAATGATCCTGTTTTGTTCGCTCAGCATGAGGTTTGCCTTTTGCTTGTTCTTGTTGCTTTTGTAAAGATTGAAAGCAAGGCCAATGATAAGGACTGCAACAACCCCCATTCCAAGAATGATATAATTGTTTTGTTTATTTTTCAATAGAGCCACTTCATTCATTTGCTCCAGCTTGCGGATATTGTTTTCTTTTTTCTCAAGTTCATAAGCGGTTTCCTTTTCCTGGAGATTGGAACGGAATATCTGAATGTTGAGCGAATCGTTCAGGTCCTTAAAAAGCATGTGATGCGAGAGGGCCTCCTTATAATCCTTTTGTTTATACGCGATAAGAAAGTTAAGACGGTGAAGATCGAGCAGGCTTGATTTATAATCGCGCGCGCGTATATCACCAACAACATCAACAAGAATATCTTTTGCTTTTTGAAGCGAATCTGTTGAGTAATAGATCTGGGCCAGTCCAACCATATTGGTAAGATAACCAAAGGTGTCTCTTTGTGCTTTTGTAATGTTTAAACATTTATGAAGGTATTTTTTTGCTTCGTTGTATTTCTGGATGTGAACGAGGAACTGGGAATAGTTACTGTAAATAGGGATGAGTCCTCCGCCTTTCCTGGCCCTTGAATTCTGTTCAGCGAGAAACACCATGTTTCTGAAATAATTGTTAGCCGAATCAAGATACTCTGCATTAATGTAGGATTGATTCTGATAAGTTGACGCAAGAGCATTGAGCACCTGGATAACAGAGGTTGTGTCGTTTATGCGCTCAAATACCTTTAAAGCGTGAATAAGATTTTTTCTTTCGCTGAAAACGCCCTGCTGTACACAGGTGATCCAGCCAATGTTATAATTAGCTTTGGCTACAATTACCGGTAAGTTTAAAGAATCGGCAAGACGTTTTTCGCGCATGTAAAAATCTACCGAAGAAGCATAATCATACCTGTACCAGTAAGCGTCACCGGTTACTTCATAAGCCTCAATAAGACCTCTTGTAAAATTAATTTCTTTTGCAAGATCAATGGCCTTTAAGGCGTATTCAATACTTTTTGGATTGTTGTGGTTGCCTGAACTCATAGCAAAGGAGATCATACAGTTGACGCGTTCGGTATCTGTTTTTACTTCATTTAATCTTTGCAGAAGATGTGCTTCGCTGTAATTTTTCTGAGAGGATGAAAAGAAAGGAATAATAAGACATCCTATAACTATATAGAAATATTTCAGGATTTGTCTCAATTTATATAAAGATAGGAAGATTGTTCAATAATGTTTAAAGTAGTTTAAAAGGAAGTTTAAAATTGTTTAAACTATTTTAATCAATATTAAACTTTAGAGTTTTACCCAATGATACAACATCGTCTACCTGTTCGAGGTTACCGCGCATGGTGTTAAGAATTCATCTTAACCGTTCTTAGATAATTTATGAATCAACTGTTGTAATCTTCAATCCATACCGGGAGCCCCGGTTCAAGGACACGAAGCGTTTCAACCAGCTGGCCTTCGCTTTTCAATACCATATCATCCTCCAATTCAAAGGATCTTGGGGAATACATCCACGTCAGTTTTTTATTTGAGAGGAATTCATCTGAATCCAGCTGTCTGACGGTAATGATTCGCAGCTCATTATCGATGGTCCCCACAATAACATTGGTCATGTAAACATCTTCGTCCATTAAAATATTATCCTGTCCGATAAAACAGGAGAAGATTGTATCGTTGTCCAATCCCACTATGCCTTTCCCGACTACAGCCCCTTCATATTTCCTGATCAGAAAGACTTTTCGCCTGACTATCTTCTTTATTTTTTTTGCTGCTTCCACTTCTGTTTCAATATCTGTAAACCGTTCATAAAAACCGGACGTTCTGGTATGCTGGTAGTATTTCGGATAAAAATGCTCTTTCAAATAGTCAACATTTTTCTTATGTTCTTCATACGAAATAGCATGGTCATGAAGCCCCAGCTTAATCTTGAATTGCCATTCCGTATAATCGGAAATAAACTCTTTAACATCCTGAATTGTACTCATATCTATAATTTTAATGCTTAGAGTTTTACGCCAATGATACACACGTCATCCACCTGTTCGAGATTACCGCGCCACTCTTCAAATGTTGTATCGAGTGTTTTTTGCTGGTTGGTTGCAGAATTGTTTTTTATTGAAAGCAACAGTTCGTCGAGTTGCCTGTATTTGAATTTTTTTCCTTTCGGTCCGCCAAACTGGTCGGCATAACCATCGGTATAAAGGAAGATGTGACTGGCTTCACTTTTTTTGAAAGAGTATAGTTTGAAATTATCTTTTCTTACACCAAGTCCCACCGGCATTTTATCAGCCGGCAGATGCACGTATTCATTTCCTCTGATGATCACCGGAGAATTATTCGCAGCGGCGTACGTAATAGTGTCCGAGTTTTCATCAACACAAATCAGAATGCCGTCCATACCGTCTTGCCCGCCATCGCCCGAAATACTTTCGATGAGACGTTTTCTCACGTAATCAAAAACTTTATTGGGCTCAATAATATTTTTTTCGTTAATGGCTTCAGTTAAGAAACCCATGTTAAGCAGGCTCATAAAAGCACCCGGAACACCGTGACCTGTACAATCGCAGCATGCGAGGTAGAAACGTTGAGCGTTAGAGTTTGAACGCTGAACGACAGTGCTCCAGTAAAAATCACCGCTAACAATATCTTTTGGTTTAAACAAAACGAAATGTTCCTTAAGATGAGTGATCAGTTCATTGTCTTTTACAAGTAATGTATCCTGAATACGTTTGGCGTAATTAATGGAAGCAACAATTTCTTTTTGTTTGATTTCTATAATATCCTTCTGTGCAACTACCTGCCGTTTCTGTTCTTCAATGATCGTATTTTGTTCTTTGGTGGCCTTGAATCTGTTGTAAAGGAAGAATAAAAACACAACAATGAAAATGATTCCTGCAATGAGCGAGTAGCGCAGAATTTTTTCATGTTTGAGTTTGGTATTAGCCAGTTCAATTTTTGTAAGATTACTTTTCTGTTCTTCTATTTTCTGCAAACTATCGGCAAGTAATTTCTTATCAAAATCGTATTGCAGTTGCTTCAGTACAATCTCTCTCTGCTTTTCTTCATTGTACAGTATTTCTTTCAGCGACATATGCTTATGCAGATATGTAAGCGATTGTTTATAGTCTCCTGTTTTCTGGTAAGTTGTAGAGAGAATACCATAAATGAAAACCAGCTCGCCCTGGTTGTTTGATTCGGCAGCAAGCTCCATGGCTTTCTTAGAATAGTAAATAGCGCTATCGTATTTTCCAAGTCTCGAATAACTGAAGGCAATGTTTCCCAGGATATTGCTCCTTATCAGAAAGTTCTTATGTGAGATGTTATAGTTAAGTGCTTTAAAGTAATAGTAAAGTGATTTAGTAAGTCCTTTGACAGTATCTATATCTTTTCTTTCAGATGATAAACTGCCCATGTTTACATATACTTCAGTTAATCCCTGTGTATTGTTTTCTTTTTCAAAATAACCAAGGGCTTTTTCATATGCTGCCAGCGCGGTGTCATAGCCAATAGTTTTCTTTACAACGGTACCAATACCTGCAAGTGCGAAACCCATTTTTTCATAGGATTTCTGTATACTGGCAACATCATAAGATTTTTTGTAAAACTGAAGCGCCTTATCATATTCTTTAATGTCCTTAAATAATAAACCGGTGTTGTAGTAAGATTCGAAGAGAATTGTGGAATCTTTTAATTCCTCCTGTAATTTCTGTGCACGAAGACTAAAATCAATAGCGCGTTTAAGATCAGAAATGTTCAGGTAAACAACTCCGATATTGTTCAATGAACTGGCCATGCCTTTTTTCCATCCTATCTTTTTGCAAATCTCGTAGCTCTTGTTCTGGTAAAATAATGCCTGTTGATGATTGGCAAGATTCATGTAAGCAATTCCAATACGGCGAGAGGCAATAGCCATTCGTTTCGCATCACCCATTTTTGTGGCAAGGTTTAAAGCCAGATTACCATATTTGAGAGCAGAATCAGGATTGGCTACTGTGTAAACAGGCCAGCACAGTTCGTTGTATACATCAATACGAATTGTGTCATGAATTTTTCCCCGAATGATTTTATAAAGTGAATCAGTCAGCGAATCGGCCTGCGATAAACACGTGATAAAAAAAAGGAAGACGGTTAAGTATAAATGAAATCGTCTTTTCATTCCCCCATTACCATCCTAAGATCCATGCAAAGATCAGGGGAGCAACAATAGTCGCATCACTTTCAACGATAAACTTAGGGGTTGTTATATCGAGTTTGCCCCA
>JAJONO010000044.1 GCA_021323535.1 Bacteroidota bacterium | reverse complement strand
GCAAATTGTATTCTGCGATGTACTTACACTCACCGAAGGAGCGGCCGCAAATACCACATTGTATGTACTTGTGTTTGATCCGCAGGCATCGGTTCCAACCGCGGTATATGTTCCGCTTGCCGAAGTTGTAATAACAGATCCTATATCTCCTGTTGTCCAGCTGTAAGTTGAAGCTCCGGAAGCGGTCAGCGTGGCTGTTTGCCCGCTACAGAACAACCCTGAAGGGGTTATGATAATATTTGGTGGTGCACCGTTAGTAATTGTAATTGCCGCGGTTCCTGAACCACACGCGTTATTTTCATTCCATAAAATAGTTCCGGATGAAACAGCGTTTAATGTTACTGTTTGTCCCGGACATAAGGTGGTACTTGAAGCTGTTATAGATGGTGTTGGAGAAAAACCGGTAATAAAAGTGACTGTGTTCACACTCGTAGCGGTTCCGCACGCATTTGTAATAGTTGCAGTGATAGGATCAGGCAATGTGGTGGTGATTGTTGAAGTAGTTGCGCCGGTGCTCCATGTAAAATTTCCAGCGCTACCAGCGGTTGTCAATGTTGCGGCTTGTCCGTTACACAATAAGGTTGAAGTTGGAACAATTGTGAAGGCAGGTGTTGCGCTGATGTTAACCGTTGCGGTTTGCATCGATGTTCCGCAGATGTTTGTTGAAGTCACCGTATAAATTGTATTTGAAGCAGGCGAAACTACAATGCTGTTGGTGATTGCTCCTGTATCCCACGAATATGTTCCCACAGAAGAGTTGGCAATAATGCTCGCGCTCTGCGAAGCACAGATCACAAATACCGAAGAGTTAAGTGTAAGCGAAGGCGTTGCCGTAACATCAATGGTTGAAGTTGCTATACCCGAACAGCTTCCGTTCGTTCCAACGACTGTATAAATAGTTGTAGCTGCAGGACCCACAGAAATAGTTGAAGTTGTTGCTCCTGTACTCCACGAATAACTTGTAGCTCCACTTGCAGTAAGAGTAATCGTGTT
Source organism: Bacteroidota bacterium (assembly GCA_021323535.1). Taxonomy (GTDB): domain Bacteria; phylum Bacteroidota; class Bacteroidia; order B-17B0; family Aurantibacillaceae; genus Aurantibacillus. The sequence continues at coordinate 39,459 of JAJONO010000044.1, read as the reverse complement.
ACCAACACAAGCTGTAGGTGAATTTACCGCAACTGTAGGTGAGGCTGTAACATTAATGCTTGTTGTTGTAGAATTGGTACAGGCCCCGGTTGTTCCGGTTACTGAATAAGTCGTTGTTGTTACAGGAGAAACTGCAAGAGTTTGAGTAGTAGCGCCTGTACTCCAGGAATACGATATTGCCCCCATTGCAGTGATGGTGGTTGTTTGTCCGCTGCAAAGTGTATTGCTTCCAATAACACTCACAGTTGGATTAGCGCTTACCGTAACATTTGTTGTATTGGTAAGCAGACATCCGGTAGCATTGGTGGCGTTAATAGTATAACTTGTTGTTACGGTAGGAGAAACTGAAATACTCATGGTTCCTGCGCCGGTGTTCCAGGTGTAGGACGATGCCGCTCCTGCTGTTAACGTTGCTGTTTGTCCGCTACAGATACTTGGGGCATTCACTGTGATTGACCCTACAGAATTAATATTCACTGTTGAAACTGCTGTTGAAGAACATGAACCGTTTGATCCGATTACAGTATAAGTTGTTATTGTAACCGGCGACACTGCAATAGTTGCAGTCGTAGCTCCTGTATTCCACGAATATGTTGGAGCGCCACTAGCCGTAAGTGTGGTTGTACTACCCGGACAAATAGTGGCAGAGTTAGCAGCAACCGTTGGTGTTGTATTAACCGTTATGGTAGCGGTTCTCACATTCATGCAGTTGCCGGTGGTTCCTGTTACAGTATAAACTGTTGTGGTTGTTGGAGAAGGAGCGACACTTGTTGTTGTGGCTCCTGTATTCCAGCTGTAAGTCATAGCTCCGCTCGCTGTTAATGTAGCAGAACTTCCTGAACAGATCGTTGCTGAATTCACACTAACGGTTGGCGTTGTGTTCACAGTAATAGTTGCTGTTCTTACATCATTACAATTTGAACTTGTTCCCGTAACTGTGTAAGCTGTGGTAATTGTTGGAGAAGGCGCAATGCTGGTAGTTATCGCGCCTGTGTTCCAGGTGTAAGTCGTGGCCCCGCTTGCAGTGAGCGTTGCCGCATTTCCCGAACAAATTGTTGCTGAATTTACCACAACAGTTGGAGTTGTGTTTACTGTTACAGTGGCTGTTCTCACATGTGTGCAGTTTCCTGTTGTTCCTGTAACAGTATAAACTGTTGTCAAACCTGGCGAGGGATTAATTATTGCAGTACTAGCGCTCGTGTTCCAGGAATAGGTTGTTGCGCCGCTTGCCGTCAATGTTGCCGAAGTCCCCGAACAAATTGTTGAAGAGTTTACGCTCACCGTTGGCGTTGTATTTACACTAACAGTGGTAGTGTTTAAGTTTGTACAGGTTCCTGTTGTTCCAATAACCGAATACGTTGTAGTTGTAGTTGGCGAAATAGAAATACTCGCCGTGGTTGCCCCGGTGTTCCATGAATAAGACGTTGCTCCTCCTGCTGTAAGTGTTGCTGTTTGTCCGTTACATAAAGTCGAGCTTCCCACACTTACCGTTGGTGTTGTGTTTACAGAAACAAGCGCTGTGTTACTAAGCACACATCCTCCCGCGTTTGTAGCGTTGATCGTATACGTTGTATTTGTTGTTGGTGTTATGGTTATGCTGATAGAGTTTGCTCCTGTGTTCCAGGTGTAACTCGATGCCGCGCCGGAAGTAAGCGTTGCTGTTTGTCCGCTGCAGATCGTTGGAGAGTTCACGGAAATTGTTCCACTTGCGTTTACATTCACAGTTGTGGTCACAGATGATGAACATCCTCCGTTACTTCCGGTAACTGTATAAGCTGTGGTAGTTCCGGGAGAAACCGTAATACTTGATGTAACGGCTCCTGTGTTCCATGAATAGCTTGTAGCTCCAGAGGCAGATACTGTTGCTGTTTGTCCAGAACAGATCGTAGGCGAGTTTATGCTTACTGTTGGAGTTGAATTAACAGTAATTGTTACCGGCGCTCTGAACTTTACATCGGCGCAGGTTCCTGCATACACAGTATAAACTCCCGTTGCAAGAACAGATGTTGTAAACGGACTTCCGGTTCCTATCTGCGTTCCTCCCGCTGCTGCGGTGTACCAGGCAATTGAACCTGTTCCTGTGGTCCCGGCTAATAAAGTGGCTGAACTTCCCGCACAAAGTGTTGCACTTGGTGTTGCCGTAATTGTTTTAACAGTTACCAGAGTGGATGTTGCGGTTCCGCTTCCTCCCCTTGTGGCTCCATTCATTGGAAAATTATTATCGATCTGGCAGTTTTCATTTCCCGAAATATATACGACTATCCCGCTGGCCCCTCCACCAACTAATGTAGTAATTGCCGCCGTTGTTGTGCCTATGTAACCGCCACCGCCGCCGCCGCCCGGACCATAAGCCATGGAGGTAGCAACAAAAGTACTTGAAACCATCCGGTTATTACCACCTACACCGCCTGTTGCTGAGACTGTAATGGTGTTAATGGCTCCCGTGGAGTTGATTCGCACAGCACCGCCGCCACCACCGCCCCCAGCGCCATCCCGCCCACGAACATTATTCGCTGCCGGAATAGTTGTGCTGGTATGTGCCCCTTGTGCCCCATCCGCCGATATAAATCCGGTTCCTGAAATCGAACCATAACTTACAATATCAATAATTCCACCACCTCTTCCGCCTGCACCTGCATAATTATCATTTTCGTCTCCGGCACCACCGCCGCCGCCAAAAAATAATCTTCCTGAATTATAATTCAGAGGACGTCCGCCTCTTCCGCCTTCTATTCTCCGGTTATCTCCGTTCCAACCATTTCCATTTCCCGGTGGGGTTGTAACAGGATTAAGTGCAGCGTTAGAAAAAGTATACCCGCCACGACCTCCTCCTGAGGAGGTTGATGTAGAAAATCCGGCGGATTCAAGGTTCCAGGCAGTTGCCCAGCCTGCTACTGAAGCATCGGGATTTCCGGTTCCAGTGTACGCAGAGGTGTCTCCTCCATTGGCTCCGCCACCTCCACCGCCGTTATTAGCGTTTCCGCCACCACCGGCGTTTGCCACGGCCCCTTTGCAATATTGTCCATTAAAAATAAGATTGTAATAAGCAGTGTCTCCAACAATACCTTCACCCTTATATGCGCCTTCAAGAACGTTGTTGTGCCCCCATGAGGCCCCGCCGGTGATCCCGGTTGTTCTTCCGGTTACGGCTCCTCCTCTGAATCCCATAGCGCTGGCTTCAATTCGTCCTGTAGAATTAATAGTTGTGTTGCCCATCACTTCAATTGCAATAACTCCTCCGGTAGTTCCGTTCCATGGCGGACAGGTAATTGTTCCTGTAACGATGAGCTGTGCATAGCGTGGAACTTTCAATACCTGAACCTTTCCTGCAGCGGTATAGTTATTACTCAAAATACAATCAATGGTAATGATGTTTCCGGCAACACTGGTTACTTGCGCGTATTCATTATTTCCGGCATTATTATAGTTGGTGATCTTTCCGAAAGCAGTTGAGTATGGCTCTGGACTATTTGGATTACCAAACATATTGGTGTAACAGTTAACAGCCGCGCCCTGTGCCTGGATAATGTAAATAAGATCTCCTGTTGAAAATGCGGTGCCGCTAAGCACGCTAATGGTTGTTGTACCGGCACTCGCGTCGGCGGTAAGAGATGTATAAACATTAACGGTTGACGTGGTTCCTGCACCAATGGTAACAGTTCCGTCTTTTCCACGTTGCGCGAAAATTAAAGTCTGAAGAAGAATAAATAAAATGATCAGATTTGTTTTTTTCATAAACCGCATTTACAAAGTTTAACAAGTTAGTAAATTTGAGCTTATTACAAAAGAAATTCACGAATTCAAAAAGCCTTTTAACACAAAAAACATCTCTATTTTAATTGCATTATTGTTATTTTACAGTTTTTCTAAAGTGTTTAGTTGAAAACCACAATCAATATCCGCGAGTTTGAGTATTTTTTTGGTGCTGAGATCATCAGGAAAGGATTCTCGTTGTTTAAAAACAACCGCATTTCTTCAATAGAAAAAAAAGGAAAAGGTGTTACGGTATTTCATTTTGAAAAGCCTGAAAACAGCATAGAAATTAAACGAAGCGGAGAAAAAATTTCTGAATATTCCTGTACATGCAGGCAACTGAACTGTGTTCACCTCTGCTCTGTTGTTTTTTATTTTCAAAAGGAATTATTTGGTGATCTTTCACTTCCCTCGAAACAAAAGGCGCGTCACGAAGGGCACCGCTTATTCAATGAAAATTGCAAAACAGTAAAAGAGTTTCTTGTCGACGGAATGAAAATAAATGATGTCAAAAATGATCTTGTAAAGAAAACAGAATTACATCTTAAGAATCATAAAGCCGATGCGGTTTATTTTCATTTAGCTATCATTCATGAAATAAGTTCGGAGTATTCTTCCAAATTTACCGATACAGAAACAAGGTTGAGCCGATTATTGCTACATTCGAAAAACAGCCTCAGGGAGTTTGTCAAAAAGGGACTAAGTACCAATGAAAAAACAGCATGGGTCTTTGCGGCAAAGAGTTCCATTTCAAATTACAGGCGCTTCAATTCAAAACAATTTGTGTTTCTGATTCCTTTTGCTTCACTATTTATAAAGGACAAATCTGAAGTAAAAGAATTGCAGGACTCGCTTGAAAAGAAGCGGCTAAGTATACGATTTCCTTCCGAACCTGATTTAAAATTACTGGCCCTGATCTGCCTGGATCTTTCACCTGCATTAAAGAACAAAAAGAAAATACAGCAGTTTCCTGAAGAATACATGGCGCATGCCGAAATGGAATTTTGTAAAAACAGGGTGGAAAAAGCTTTTAAAACCCTGAAGGAAGGTTTTGACATCCTTGAAAAAAAGAAACCGGCCTCGTTCATTGGTTACATTGAATTCGTAATTGAGAAAGCAAGAACCTATAATGATCCTGAAACAGAAACGATTTTTCTTGAACATCTTTTCATTTACGATTCCTACATCAATCCTTCTAACTTATTACGTCTAAAAGAATTACTTAACAATAAACAAAGAACAGTTTTCATTGACAAACTCGTGAAGCTACTCGAAAAAAAAGACAGGGATAATTTTAATAAAATCGCGGAGCTTCTTCTCAGTGAAAAACGTTACAACGAACTCATTCAGAAAATTTCGAAACAAAAAAACATGTTCAGGCTTTTGAATTCGGTAATGATAAAAAAGTTTCCGGATGTGAATGAAAATGATTTTTCTGTTTATGTCAGTCATTTCAAACAAACTGCCGCCGCCGCTTTAGAAACGCATTTCCAGGAACTTGTTTTTAATAACGCGCGTGTTTTCATTGACAAACTACCACAAAACCTGAAATCAAAATTAGTGCGATCAATCCTTGCCGAAACTGCAAAACATAGTTACCTGCATTCGTACATTCTGAAGATCTACCCGTATTAGCGGCTAAATGTCTTTTGACGCGAATTACACAAATTTTCGCTAATCAAATCCCCCTATTTTGTTTCACAGATTAGCGTAATTCGTGAAATTATCGTTTTTTAATCCTTACTCCTCAAGCATAAAAATAGCTTCCTTAAACTCATTCACCGAACGATTGTTTTTCTGCTCTTTCGCTTTTTCAAGGCCTGTCCTGAAGTAATGCAAGGCCTCTTCATTCTTAAGCTGCGATTCGAATAATTTTCCCAGCTGATAATAGGAAGGAACATAATCAGGATTAATTTCGAGTGTACGTTTAAAGTGTGTTTCAGCCTCGTCGAGGTTCAACTCGGCCACATGTTCAATTCCGAGCGCGTAGATCAGAAAAATATCATTGGGCTCTTTTTTCAAAAGCTCAACCAGCATGTCTATGCGACTTAGCCTGTCCATTTAAGAATTAAGCTGAAGTGAATTGTTTCAGAAAACGAACATCGTTCTCAAAAAACAAACGAAGATCTTTTACTTCATATTTGAGCATAGTAATGCGCTCTATTCCCATTCCAAAAGCAAAGCCTTTGTATTTATTGCTGTCGATACCACAATTTTCAAGTACTTGTGGATCTACCATGCCACAACCGAGGATTTCTACCCAGCCGCTGTATTTACAAACATTGCAGCCTTTTCCTTTACAGATGGTGCAGCTAATGTCCATTTCGGCGCTAGGCTCTGTGAATGGGAAATAACTTGGGCGGAGACGGATCTTTGTATCAGCTCCAAACATTTCTTTCGAGAAATATAACAGCGTTTGCTTTAGATCGGCAAACGAAACTTTTTCATCAATATACAAACCTTCCACCTGGTGAAACTGGCAATGCGCGCGTGCGCTAATGGCTTCGTTGCGGTACACTCTTCCGGGAGAAATAGTTCTGATCGGAGGTTTCTGGTTCATCATGATATGCACCTGAACGCTCGAAGTTTGTGTCCTTAGCACCATTTCAGGGTCTAGGCTTACGTAAAACGTGTCCTGCATGTCGCGTGCCGGATGATTTTCAGGAGTATTTAACGCGGTGAAATTGTGCCAGTCATCTTCAATCTCTCTTCCATCGCTCACGGTAAATCCGATTCTCGAAAACACATCAATGATCTGATTTTTTACAATGGAAAGCGGGTGCCTTGTTCCATTTTGTAATGTAGGAAATCCAGGGAGTGTCAGATCAATATTTTGTTTCAGGTCAGCGCCCTGTTGCGCTTCAAATTTTTCTTTAAGCTCATTGATCTTTTCCTGCGCTTTATTTTTAAGCAGATTTAATTTTTGTCCCACTTCCTTTTTAAGGTCGGAAGGAACGTTTTTAAAATCGTCGAATAAAATGCTCACCTCGCCTTTTTTGCTAAGCCATTTAATACGGTATTCTTCTACCTGTTCTTTGGTGCTGGCGCCGAAACTTTCAACTTCTTCCAGTAACTTATTTATCTTTTCGAGCATAATTCGTTATAATACTTGATAAAGTCTACAAAAATAAACAAATTTAAAGATTAATAAATGCGCTTTTTTGCCATTCTCATATCCTTCCTTCCAATACTTGCCTTTTCTCAGATGAAAAGCTATATTCTGCATGAAGGAGACACCATTAATGTGGTTGATAAAGACAGTATGAAACAAGGCGTGTGGCGGGAATTTTACGCCGGGGGAAAACTACGATCCGAATCGGTTTATAAAAATAATAAAAAACAAGGACTGGAGATCAGCTGGTACAACACCAGCGGCTGCGTGAAACTGGAGCGCTATTTTGATAATGGCATACTTGATGGACCCGTAACCTATTATTCACGTAATTGCAAAAAAGAGCTTATTGAGAATTATAAGAATGGTGTGAAAGAAGGACTGGAGCTTGCTTATTATTCGAACGGACGTATTAAATCGGAAGGTTATTTCAAGAAAGGAAATCTCGATGGCGTTTACAAAGTATATAACAAGAATGGAAAATTCGATTTTGAAAGCCGTACCACCACTGGTCCCGTAGAGTTTGATCCCGACCTGTCTGACACGATCAATAATAGTGTTTTCAAGGTCATGACAAGAAACCCTAAGTGGAGAAAAAATATCATTGTTACCGATCTTACCTCGAGTATGTATCCTTACGCGAAACAAATAAACACCTGGCTCAAATTATTTTTTATGAAAGATACCGCTCAGCAGTATTTTGTGTTTTTTAATGATGGCGACAGCAAAAGAGACCAGGATAAAAAGATCGGTGTAACCGGCGGAATTTATGTTTGCAAAGCAAAAACCTGCGATGATCTCGTTAACACCATGAAATTCTGTATCAAGAAAGGAGAAGGTGGCGATACTCCGGAAAACGTGATAGAAGCTATTCTTACTGGATTAAAAAAAGTAAGAAAGCCTGATAACGTGATCCTCATTGCCGACAATTGGGCAAAAGTGCGGGATATCAATCTTGTTTCAAGAATAAAAGTTCCGGTGCGAGTTATTTTATGCGGCGTGTTTGAAGGAATGGAGATCAACACCGATTATCTTAACATTGCTTACAAAACCAAAGGATCTATTCACACCATTGAGCAGGACATTACTGAGCTCATTAATAAAACTGCAGGAAAGACGTTTAATATTAACGGCTTTGATTATATCATTAAGAACGGAACGATTAAGGCTAATTAACTTTTCCCACGCAGATTGCGCTGATGACGCAGATCAAGACTTAGGCTCTGTTCCTATCTGCGGGATTCGCGAAATCTGCGTGAACTTATTTTCTCTCGAGTAAAGTTACATTCTCCACATGCGCCGTTTGCGGGAACATATCCACCGCCTGAACTTTTATAATTTTATAATCGTTTTGCATAAGCGCTAAATCGCGGGCCTGGGTACTTGGATTACAACTGACATAAACAACGCGTTTAGGAGCGGCGCGAAGAATAACCTTCACCACATCTTCATGCATTCCCGCGCGGGGAGGATCTGTTATGATAACATCGGGTTTTCCATGTTCGCTGATGAAAGCATCGTTCAAAACATCTTTCATGTCGCCCGCAAAAAATAAAGTATTGGTGATGCCGTTGCTTTTTGAATTTTCTTTCGCGTCGAGAATAGAATCTTCCACATATTCCACCCCAACAACTTTTTTCGCCTGACGAGCAACAAAGTTGGCAATGGTTCCTGTTCCGGTGTAAAGATCGTAAACCACTTCATCGCCCTTTAATTGAGCAAAATCTCTTGTGATCTTATATAGATTATAAGCCTGTTCCGAATTGGTTTGATAAAACGATTTGGCACTGATCTTAAATTTCAATCCTTCCATTTCTTCTACAATATGATCGCGCCCCGAATAGGTTTTTATTTCAAGTCCCTGAAAAGTATCGTTAGCCTTGTGAGAGTGCGTATATTGAAGTGAGGTGATTTGCGGAAACGTTGTTTTCAAAAATTCGAGAAGGCCAAAGAGCTCGTTCTCCAGCCAGTCATAAATAGCAACAAGCACCATTGTTTCTCCTATAGAAGTTGTGCGAATCATCACAGTACGGAGCATTCCTGCCTTGTTGCGGATATCGAAGAAAGTAAGATTATTTTTAAACGCATAATCTTTAATGGCATTACGTATAGAGTTACTAGGCTCGGGCTGCAGGTAACAATTATTTATCTGAAGTATTTTGTCGAACATGCCAGGAATATGAAACCCAAGTGCGTTTTTATTTTCTATCACTTCGCCACTTTGCATTTGCTCGGTGGTGAGCCATTTTTTATTGGAGAAAGAGTATTCGAGTTTATTCCTGTAATAATATTCTGTCGCGTTTCCAAGAATAGGAAGCATTTCTTCAAATTCCAGTTTTCCAATGCGAGTAAAAGCATCATAAACGTATTTTTGTTTGAAGCGGAGTTGTTCTTTATAGGAAAAATTCTGCCATTTACATCCTCCGCATGTGCCAAAGTGTTCGCATTTTGGTGTAACACGTTCCGGAGAAAGCTTTTTTATTTCATGAACTTTTCCTTCGGCAAAACTATTTTTCTTGCGATGAACCATCACATCCACAACATCTCCGGGCACGGCGCCTTCTATAAAAACCACGAGTCCTTCGTGTTTGGCAATAGCTTTTCCTTCGGTGCTTATATCCACTACCTCCAGGTTTTCGAGAATAAAGTTCTTTTTGATCTTTGACATGATGAGGCTGCAAAAGTAAGAAAAGAAAACTTTACCTTTGTGCCCATGGCCCGGTTTTTTCTTACCCTCTCGTATAACGGCACCGACTTTAACGGCTGGCAGGTACAGGATAATACGCCCAATACTGTTCAGCAGGTACTGGAAGAGAAATTATCCATGCTTCTTAAAGAAAAAATTGAAATTACGGGCTGCGGAAGAACGGATACGGGTGTTCACGCTAAAAATTACATAGCGCATTTCAACAGTCATTGCACCGATCTTATAACGAATAAAAAACATTGGCTCTATAAATTTAACACGGTTCTGCCCCCTTCTATCGGAATAAAAGATATTCAGAAGGTGAAAGACGACGCGCATGCGAGATACGGCGCCGAATCCCGCACCTACTATTATTTTCTTCACCAGCATAAAAACCCTTTTATAGAAAATTTCAGCTGGTATGTTTATGGCGATGTTGATTTTGAACTCATGAACCAGGCAGCCAAAGTGCTTTTCGAATACACCGATTTTACCAGTTTCAGTAAGCTTCATACACAGAACAAAACCAATAATTGTAAGATCACAAAAGCCGTATGGCATAAAGTTGCCGAAAACGAATGGAGGTTTACCATTACAGCCGACCGTTTTCTGAGAGGTATGGTAAGAGCTATTGTGGGGACGCTTATTATGGTTGGAAAAAATAAAATTACTATTGGCGGACTGAGAGAAATTATTGAGGCGAAAGATAGAAATGTGGCCGGACAAAATGTTCCGGCGCATGCTTTGTTTTTAACAGGAATAAAATATCCAAAAGATCTTTTCATTGAGTAACGAAAAAAATAAAGGACTGAATTCCGCTTTACTGAAACGCCTGTTAGGGTACGCCCTTACTTACAAAAAACTTTTTTACAGCGCTGTTGCCATTACGCTATTACTCTCTGTAACAGCTATTATTCGTCCGCTTCTTATCAAAAATGCTTTAAATGATCACGTACAGGCAGGAGGCAACATCTCTGAGTTCAGTAAGATCTGCCTGCTTATTCTGGGAATGCTTTTTATTGAGGCTTTTTTTCAGATACTTAATTTAAGGATCACCAACCTCCTGGGTCAAAACATTGTTCGTGATCTGAGAAATAAAATTTACGCTCATGTTCTGCGATTAAAAAACACATATTTTGATAATACGCCGGTAGGAATGATTGTAACAAGAACCGTTTCAGATATTGAAAGCCTGAGCGACATGTTTTCGGAAGGGTTTATTGTAATTACCGGAGATATTGTGATGTTGCTCGTATTCATCATTACAATGCTTTACGAGAACTGGGCGCTTGCATTATTATCATTAAGCACCATCCCTCTTTTATTTGTAGCTACGGCACTGTTTAAACGTGGAGTCAAGAAAACATTCACTATGGTAAGAAACGCTGTGGCCGAGCTTAACACATTTACGCAGGAACACATTACCGGAATGAAAATTGTACAACTGTTCAACAAGGAAAAACAGGAGTATGAAAAATTTAAAGAGATCAATCAGAAACATAAGATCGCGAATATTAAATCTATTTTTTACTATTCTGTTTTCTTTCCTGTGGTGGATATTTTATCGGCCGTTTCCATTGCGCTCATTGTATGGTTCTCAGGAATGAAAAACAATTCCTTTCATATTGGCCTGGGTGACTTTACATTTTTCACCATGATGGTAAATATGCTGTTCCGCCCAATACGTATGCTGGCCGACCGTTTAAATACCCTCCAGATGGGAATTGTTTCGGCCGAGCGTGTACTCAAGGTTCTGGATACGAATGAGAGTATTGAAGACAAAGGAACTGTAGAATTTAAAAGCGTAAAAGACACCATCGAATTAAAGAATGTGTGGTTTGCTTACCGTGAAGAGAATTACGTGATCAAAAATATTTCGATGACCATTAAGGCCGGAGAAACAGCGGCGCTTGTTGGTTCAACCGGAGCAGGAAAATCTACCATCATTAATTTACTGAGTCGTTTTTATGAAATCAATAAAGGAGATATTCTTATTGACGGAGTAAAATTACAGGACTATAATCTCGAAAGTTTAAGATTAAACACAGGTGTTGTGTTACAGGATGTTCATTTGTTCAACGACACCGTTCTCAATAACATTACACTTAACAATCCTGAAATTACGCTCGAAGAAGTTTCAAAAGCTACGAAGGATATTGGTCTTTATGATTTTATTATGTCGCTTCCCAATGGTTTCAATTACCAGGTAACCGAGCGGGGACAAAGTCTCTCGGCGGGGCAACGGCAACTCATTGCTTTTATCAGGGCCTATGTTTACAAACCTGCTGTTTTTATTCTGGATGAAGCTACAGCTACCATCGATACACATACCGAACGTTTAATACAACAGGCTTCGGAGCGGATTTCGGAAGGAAGAACTTCTCTTATTATTGCACACCGTTTATCTACTATTAAAAACGTAGACAAAATATTTGTGTTTGAACATGGCGAGATCATTGAAAGCGGAAGCATGAAAGAACTGCTTTCGTTTGAGGGCAAGTTTAAGAAGTTATATGATAGCCAGTTTCATTCCGAGAATGCGTTATAAGCTTCGCCTTTTTCAGCCACAGATTCTCAAAGATTACAAAGATTGGGGGCATTTGATCTGCGGGAATCCGTGAAATCTGCGGCTTTCTTCAGACAGACAATAAATTTTATCAACTTTAGCCTTAGTATCCCCGAAATACTTATTTTTACGTAATTAATCTTAACATCATGAAAGTATCAGTTATCGGCGCCGGGAATGTTGGCGCAACCTGTGCAGAATATATTGCATTGAACCGCATCGCAAGTGAAGTGGTTATTTTAGATATCAAAGAAAATTTCGCAGAAGGAAAAGCGCTGGATCTTATGCAGACGGCTACCCTGAACGGATTTAACACCCGTATTTCGGGAAGCACCAACGATTACAGCAAAACCGCAAACAGCACCGTAGTTGTAATTACCAGTGGTATTCCACGTAAACCCGGAATGACCCGTGAAGAACTTATTGGCATCAATGCCGGTATTGTAAAAACCGTTACTGAAAACGTATTAAAACATTCTCCGAATGCAGTCATCATTGTGGTAAGTAACCCAATGGACACTATGACATACTTAGCTCTTAAAGAAAGTAAACTTCCTAAAAACCGTATTATTGGAATGGGTGGAATTCTTGACAGTGCCCGCTTCAAATGTTATTTATCAATGGCGCTTAATGCTCCTGCAAGCGATATCAGCGGAGTTGTTATTGGTGGCCACGGAGATACAACCATGATTCCTTTAACCCGTTTAGCTTCTTACACAGGCGTTCCTGTTTCTCAATTCCTTGATGATGCTGCATTGAAAAAAGTTGCTGCCGATACAATGGTAGGTGGCGCAACTCTTACCGGCATGTTAGGTACCAGCGCATGGTATGCTCCGGGTGCTGCTGTAGCGGCTTTGGTTGACAGCATCATTAACGATCAGAAAAAACTGTTCCCTTGCTGTGTTTTCCTTGATGGGGAATACGGACAAAAAGATATTTGCTTAGGCGTTCCTGTAATTATCGGTAAAAACGGTTGGGAAAAAATCGTTGACTACAAATTAAACGCCGATGAGCAAGCTGCTTTCAACAAAAGCGCAGAAGCTGTTCGCGCTATGAACAAAGTGTTAAGCGAAATGAAGACTGCTTAATTTTTATTTAATTAAAAAAGCTCTGCTTTTCAGCAGAGCTTTTCTTTTTTTAATTTTCTTCGCCCCTTATTACCGTGAACTTATCCAACTTTCTAAAAAAAAATCTATTATTTATTTTTATTGTATTCGCTTCGCGTTTTAGCGCGCAACAAATCGATGTCTGCTTTTCATGGGCGAAACAACTAGGCGGCACGGCTATAGATGGAGCTTATTGTTCAGGCTTCGATGCAACCGGAAATGTATATACAACCGGCTATTTTAAGCAAACTGCGGATTTCGATCCCGGATCTGGAACATACACCATGACATCCTCAAGTATCTGGAGCGATATTTACATAAGTAAATTAAACTCTTCCGGGCAATTTGTATGGGCGAAACAAATTGAGTGTCTAGGTGGTTCAGGTCACGGGCGTTCGCTAAAAACCGATGCTTCCGGAAATTTATATGTTAGTGGTCTTTTTAGCGGTACTTGTGATTTTGATCCCGGGCCGGGCACGTACACATTGAGCACTTTCAACTCTATGGGATTTCTTCTTAAGCTTGATCCTGCTGGAAATTTTTTATGGGTGCAGCAACTGGGAGGAGAACCTTATTCGTTAGCATTAGATATTTCCGGAAATATTATACTCGCTGGAGTTTTCAATTCTACATCAGACTTTGACCCCGGGCCAGGCACTTATACCATGACATCAGCAGGCTTTGCTGACTTTTTTGTTTGTAAGTTTAACCCCTCTGGTAATTTTCAATGGGCAGTTGGCATGGGTAGTATCAATCCCGATGAGGCTCACTCTGTTCAATGCGATGCCTCCGGAAATATCTACGTCACTGGCTTCTATAATAACGGTACTGATTTTGATCCGGGGCCTGGGGTTTTAACCCTTCCTACTAATGGATCATCCGATACGTTTATACTCAAACTTGATGCTGCAGGGAATCTTGTTTGGGCAAAGAATATTGGAGGAGCAAACTCCGATGGCGCATTCGCATTATGTCTTGATGGGAGCAACAATATCATCATAGCCGGAGCATTTAAGGGCATTTGTGATTTTGATCCAGGCCCAGGCACGTATACGCTTAGTGCAATTGGTAGCAACACCATTTCTGATTGTTACGTCTTAAAACTTGACGCTTCCGGTTCCTTTCTATGGGCAAAAGTATTTGGATCTTCTGCTAATATTGATGAAGTCAGATCACTCTCGATTGACAATACAGGCAACATATACGCAGGCGGATACTTTTACGGGACGGTTGATTTTGATCCGGGGCCGGGTAACTTTATTTTATCTGCAATAGCATCGAATGCGGATGCTTTTTTAAGCAAATTTGACCCTTCCGGAAATTATTTCTGGACCAAAACTTTTGGCGGAATCAATGGTGAAAGTATTCTTTCTTTAGAAATCGATGCTTCTTTAAATATTCTAGCATGTGCCCCTTTTACTTCGTTCATAGACTTTGATCCAACACCTGGCACCTACACGATCGCCTCTTATGGCGCAAGTGACGCATACATTCTTAAGTTAGGACAAGCACTGGCTCCCTATATTACCGCCAGTGGAACTACCACTTTTTGTGCGGGAGGCAGCGTAATTCTTGCTGCAAACAATGGATCTAATTATTTATGGAACATTGGCTCAACTGCTTCCGCCATTACAGCAACCACTTCTGGTAATTATGTTGTAAGTGCAACAAATATCGGATGTACGGTTTATTCTCCCAGTATATCTGTGGTTGTAAATCCAGCACCTCTTATTGTAGTTCCGGGCGGAAGTATCTGCTCCGGTAGTTCTTTTACCCTGACACCTTTCGGTGCAGTTACCTATACGTTTTCCGGCGGATCCGCAACTGTGAGTCCCGCTACGTCGTCCACTTATTCTGTAATCGGAACCAACAGCCTTGGATGTACTTCAATTAATCCAGTGGTCGTTACCGTTACCGTCATTGCAACCCCTACCATCAGCGTCAACAGCGGATCTATCTGTAGTGGTAGTATATATTCCATTAATCCGTCTGGTGCTGTCAGTTATAGCTTTTCAGGAGTATCCCCAACTGTTAGCCCAACGATCAGCACTAATTATACCATAACTGGTGAAAGCCAGGGATGCAACGCACTGCCAGTTGTTATTACCGTATCTGTTAAACCATCTCCTTCACTAACTATCTCACCCACTCCTTCCCTGCTCTGCGTTGGAAGCACAGCAACTTTGAATCTCTTAGGAACAGTAACCTCTTTTACCTGGAGCAACGGAAGCTCTTTAAATCCATTATTGGTTTCGCCTACTATAACAACGAGTTATTATGCGGTCGCATTCCTTAACGAATGTTCCGATACAATAGCGTATATGCTCAATGTTAGCGTTTGTACCAATGCTAAGCGCGAGGTAGAAGACATGAACTCTGAGTTAATTGTGTATCCCAACCCGACTACTGGTTACTTTTCCTTTGATACAAGAACTCCCGTTTTTATTACGTTATTCGATCATACAGGAAGGGTTGTATATTTTGAAACCGATTATGCTGGTGGACCAATTTCTCTATTAAATCATAAGGCTGGAGTTTACTTCTTAGTTATCGAATCCAAAGAAAAAACAAGGAAGACAAAAGTTATCACGTTGAACAAATAGCTCTTTTCCGTATTTTTACTAAATGAAGAAAGTCTTTGCAGTACTTTTCTTTTTTTTCACGTTTGGTTTAAACGCCCAATACGAGCAAATGGCGCGCAACGCGTTTATTTGCCCGGAAGTTGATCAGGCTTTTGAGTATTGGAACATACAGCGTCCCAATCTCACATTTCACTCTTCTTTTAAGCCATACCTCAGCAGTACATTTAATGACGCTACCGATTCTATTGTACCATTTAAATTTTATGCTTTCCGGAATTTTTTCCTGAGTAAAATGCTCAACGAGGCTCCTGAAAAACGTATCTGGTATAATCTGCAGATACATCCCATTCTTGATGCGGGAATTACTTACGACGACATTCTGAAACAGACCGCTCCTGAAGCAACGGGGGGCATGCACTTTAAGGCCAATATCAACAACGATTTTACATTTGCAGCTACTGTTTTCGGAGGCAAAACCAGTCTGCCGTTTTTTATGGATACAACCGTTGCTAATCAAAAAATTCTTCCCGCAACAGGACAAGCTTACGGTGATAATAAAAAAGGATACACCTTCTTTGACTATACGGGTTATATGTCTTACTCCCCGAAAAACAACAAGATTTTTAATTTTCAGTTGGGAAGAGATAAACATTTTATAGGCGACGGGTACCGCAGTGTTTTACTCAGCGATTATGCACCTGCTTATCCTTTTTTCAGGATAAACACTAACATCTGGCGTTTTCAGTACAACGTTTGGTATACCTGGATGTATGATGTTTCTAAAGCGAATGGTTTTCAATCACAGTTTCAGAATAAATTCGGAACGTTTCATTACCTCAGCTACAATATCATCAAACAACTTAACGTTGGCATTTTTGAAAATATAATCTGGCGCGGAACGGATACCAACCAGGTAAGGACTTTCGATGCCAGTTACCTTAATCCAATTGTGTTTTTCCGTCCACAGGAATACGCACTTGGTTCTCCGGATAATGCTTTCTTGGGATTGAACATTAACGCTAAGCTTTTCAAAACTTTAAAATTATACGGGCAGCTTGGACTCGACGAATTTTTTCTCAAAGAAATTCGCCTGCGCCGTGGATGGTGGGCTAATAAACAATCCTGGCAGCTTGGCGCTAAATACATAAACGCGTTTAAACAAAAAGGACTCGATCTTCAGTTTGAATACAATGAAGTTCGCCCCTACACTTATACACACGGCGTTCCTGAACAGAACTACGCTCATTACGGGATGCCGCTTGCGCACCCATTCTGCGCTAACTTCAGAGAATTGCTCGGCTTTATCAGTTACAGAAAAGATAACTGGCAGATAAGCGCCAGGGGAATGTATGCGCTTGTTGGAAAAGATTCGGTGAGTACCAAGGGTTCTAATGTAGGGCAAAATATTTTTCTGAGTTATACTACACGTCCTTTTGAATACGGACATTCCACTGCGCAGGGAATTCAAACCAACATTTTACAAAGCACCATCAAATTCACATATTATTTAATTCCGGACATGAATCTGCGTGTTGAATTAGGTTATCTCCAGCGTGCCGAATCAAATAAGAATGGATATGTTCTGCAGAATCCTTTTATTTATTTCGGGATACGTTCAAGTTTCTGGAACCGGTATAATGATTATTAAGGCTCAAGCTAACGGGAGTCTTTCACGCAGATTACGCGAATAACGCAGATCATTTATAGAAACGAATTTATATCTGCGAAATCAGCGTGAACTTTTAAGCAGTAACCACTTCTCTTAAAACTTCCAGGCTCTTTACTTCGTTAAAACCCGGCATGTGCATCTGGTAATAAGCAATGAGAATAGAAACTAATTTCTGTCTCTGGTAATTGGACAGTTTTTCATTGAGACAATTGATCTTTAAAAATTCGGAAAAGAGAATCGAGTCATCTTTATCGAGCCCCAATGGAAACGCCAGGCTGGTTGATGTGAATTGACCATCGCGGCAATCGAAATAGGCATTGTAAGAAGAAGAATAATTATTACTCGGCTCAATTCCCAGGTATTTTGTAAGCTCCATTAAAAAATATACATGAAGGTTCATGTGATCATCTTCGCTTTCGTTCAGAAACTTAAAACAGTTTTCAATGAAATCATAAAGCGAAGCGTTGGCTGCCTGTTCCTTCAGCAATTTCAATAAAATTTCGTTAAGGAACTGCGCGATACTGAGTTTTGAAATGGAAGAAGAAATGTTGGTGGTTACATAATAACAAGAAGCTTCAGTAAGCTGCTGCACGTCTTTATTTTGTTTTGTAATAAGTTCAACATCCAGGAGGCTTAACGGCAAAACGGCACTGGATTTGATTTTAGCGTTGGGCGAATTTCCGAGTATGCAGGTAACAGAAACGAGGCCGTGATCCCTTGTAAAAAGACGCAGGATGTTTTTTTTATCGCCGTATCTTACGGTTTGAAGAACAATGGCTTTATCTGTAACTCGCATTAATTAACAACAAGAACTTTGGTAAGGGTTTTAAGTTCGCCGTTTGCTGTAGCGGCATATACCACATAAACCCCAGAAGCGGCACGGTTTCCTGAAAGGTTTTTCACCGGCCATTGAATTTGCCCTCCCTGCGATTTTGTTTCCCACACCAGGTTCCCGCTTTCGTCGGTGATCTTAACAACGGAGTTATCTACAAGGCCGCGAACAAACACATTTCCATAATATCCTGGCTTTACAGGATTTGGGAACGCGTATACATTGTTATAATTCTCATCGCCCTCAATGATGGGGCTACGAAACGATTGAAGCCCGATAATTGTTCCAATGAAAACGTCTCCGGTTTTCTGATCGTATTTTATATCAAGAATGTTGTTTGAATATAAAGGACTATTATCTACCGTAAAATGATAGATCTGTCTTAATCCATCAGGACTGAAACAATATAAGCCACCGCTTTGTGTGCCTATCCATTTATTATTTGCGCCGTCCACACAAATTGCTGTTACAATTTCCTTATCGAGCAGCAACTCCACGTTTCCATCCTGAACAATTTTAATTGGCTGCGCGTCAAAATTTGAACTGCTGAAAATGCTGGTAGGATTGTAAAACACTCTTACGCCTGCGTTTGTTCCTACCCATACTTTCCCATCTTTATCCTCAGCAATAGAAAACACAGCGTTTGATTCGAGGTTTCCGTTATTTACATCCTTTGTGAGCAATTTATAATTTACTCCAAGTTGCGGCTGTGCAAAATTGGTATTCTTGTACACTGTTAATCCCTGGTCGCGTTCGTGCAACACCCACACATAATCATTTTTATCGACCATGATCTTGCGGATAAATCGCGGATTATCGAATGTAAATGTAACGAAGGTGCCATCTTTTTTTCTGCAGCTCAGGTATTTTTTAGTGTCGCTGTTGGCCAGCCATAGGTTGCCGGATTCATCCATGCTTAATCCACTGCAGCGTGATGCCCCTGAATAAGCTTCTCCCATAGTTGTATTGGAAGCATTATAGACAGCTACCAGTTGCTGATCCTTGAATTCGAGTAAGCCGTTAAACCATGAGCTTGCCCACATACGGGTTTTATCTTTTCTATCGAAAAGCACCTGGTTAATATCAAGAATGGGGTTGTTACTTAGATCAGGACTCACAAAATAACTCCATTCGCCTTCTTTAAGAACATTGATTCCTTCCTTCATGTAATTTGTTCCACCGGCTTCATCCGGGTAAGAAGGAGAAACGGCTACTTTGTCATCGAAAATATCAATGTTGCTGATATTGCTTTTGTTAGTACCATTTATCCTGACGCGATTTTGTGGAAAGAACGGATAGTAACCATACGTTTGGTACAAGCCATTTAAGCCGTCTGCCACCCAATAGGACCTGGAATCTGTTTTATCAAAATCAAAAACCATGTCCTGTACAAAAGCATTTGCTCCGTTAAACGAACCTAAAGAGTTGATGAAAGTTCCTGTAGAAAGATCCCAGGCGTAGGGTCCGAAAAGACCAAAAATGGTGAATATGTTTCCGCTTGTATACCCAAGCTTTCTGATGGCGCCTACGCCACTGGAAGGCATGTAGCGCGACCATGCATTATTTTCGAAAATATACAGAGTATCATCATTAAAATTTCCATTGTCGAGTTTAAAAGGAGAATACGCGGCCATTACTTTTCCCGAAACATTTAAAACGCCACAATAAGGGCCCGCGGGTAGCGGAGAGGACAGCGACCAGTTATTAAAATTGTTCAGGATCTTTGTTGTGTAATTGGACTTGTACAGACCGATAGGAGTTGCAGCGTAAATCAGTGAGTCTGTCATAGCCACCTGGTAAACTTCAAGGTTATTTCCTGCCGGGCCGATAATGTAAGTATCTTTCACTTCCATTTTCACCATGTCGAACAGGACGATTCCAAAACCACAGGACAAGTAAGCGTAATCACCTTTAAAATGAACTTCGTTAACGATCTTTTTTCCGCTGAGTGATTTTAATTTAAGATCGGGATAGTTTTTAACATGATCCGATTCATCGAGTATATCAATGTTACAGTTGTCGTATACAACCATGATCTTATTATTGTAGGTATTGGCGCGTACAAGGCGTATGCCTACATCACTTAAGCCCGTGATCTTGTTAATACGTTCTGTTTCACCCTCATTAAAATGAACTTTTACAAGGCCATTGTAATTTGAGGCGTATATGTGCGCGTTACGCTTTGTGATTGAATTGGCTATGTTAAAGCTGAGATGGTCCTGCCACGAATATGGGCCAACATTTGTTTGTGCAAACGCGGTAAAGCAAAGGGAGATACAAATGAGTTTTAAAAGCAGTTTCATGTAATTGGTCTAAATGCCCTTTATTAACGCTAAAGTTACGGTTTTATTATAAAAAATGCTTTCGATAATAGCCAAATAATGGTGCTATATTTGCAAAATAGATCCGCTTTTGCTTAAAGGCACAGTGGGCAGTCGGCTCCGTAGTTCAACTGGATAGAATGACAGATTCCGGTTCTGTTGGTTGGGGGTTCGAATCCCTTCGGAGTCACCATAAAGTAGAAAAGCCTTTCGATTCGTTTCGGAGGGCTTTTTCGCTTTATGGTGATCAGAAAGCGATAAAAGCTCGCTTTTATGCGCGAATGGTAAAAAGAAAAAAATTGCCTTGTAGGCAATTATTGCATTTACAACCCTGCGTTAAGGGATCAGCGTCAGCTAATTCCGAAAACAAAGCGGGAATGGAGTTTCAGATTAAAAGTAAGTGAAATATTCTCCCTTACCATTCATCGATTTTACTTTATAGGCCGTTTTCCTTTAAACCTCCCCTCTATGACGGGATTTATCTAAAAACTAGTTTCTAAATCGATTTCTATGTTATTTTTGCCCTTCAAATTCAATTACTTATAATAATATGAAAAAGTTCTTAAGTGTTCTATTGTTCGTGGTTTCGTTCAATTTTCTTGTAAAGGCCGATGAAGGTATGTGGTTGGTTCAGATGCTGGGAGATAAGGTATACACCGACATGGTAAAAAAAGGCCTAAAACTGTCAAAAGATCAGCTTTACAGTATTAATAATAACAGTATTAAAGACGCCATTGTTCTTTTTGGTGGTGGCTGTACCGCAGAACTTGTTAGTAAAGAAGGGCTTCTTTTCACAAACCACCACTGCGGGTACGACAAAATTGCTTCTCTGAGCAGCGTAGATCACAATTATTTAAGAGACGGATTCTGGGCAAAGTCAAAAACTGAAGAACTTCCTGCTCCGGGCCTTAGCGTTCAGTTCCTTGTGAAAATAGAAGATGTTTCTGCAAAGGTCCTTGAAAGCTTAAAAGCCTACAAGTCCGAAGAAGTAGCGACAAAGCTTCCCGGTATCCTGGCTGAGTTATCGGCCAAAGCGCAGGAAGGTACAAACTACGAAGTTCGCATTGGAAATTTCTTCAAAGGGAATCAATTTCTGCAATTTACTTACCAGCGTTATAAAGATGTACGCCTGGTAGGAACCCCACCTGAAAGTATTGGAAAATTCGGTGGTGATACCGACAACTGGGAATGGCCACGCCATACCGGAGATTTTTCGATCTTCCGCGTTTACATGGGCAAAGACGGAAAACCTGCAGAATATTCTGCCGATAATGTTCCTTATGTTCCAAAACATTTTCTTCCTGTTTCTATTAAAGGAATTAAAGATGGCGATTACGCTATGATCTTTGGTTACCCCGGAAGTACCAATCGTTACGAAACTTCTTACGGCGTGAAACTGAAAGTGGATATCGATAACCCTAGTCTTGTTAATCTTCGCGACGCCCGTTTAAAATGTATGATGGCCGAAATGCTTAAAGATCCTGCTGTTAAAATTCAATTAGCCGGTTCTTATGCTTCCATTGCCAACTACTGGAAATTTTTTGATGGTGAGGCAAAACAACTTGTAAAATTAAATGTTATCGATCTTAAACAAAGAGATGAAGCCGCTTTCGAAAACTGGGCAAAAGGAAAAGCAGAATATAACAATCTTTTCCCCGATATTAAAGCTACTTACGACAAATGGCGCCCTTATGCGAAACACCGCATGTACATTAACGAAGGCATTAACGGATCGTCGCTTCTGGGTTTCGCCGCAAGCTTAAAAGTACTTGAAGCAGGGCTCGCCAACCCAAATTCGAAACCAGAAGATGTTACTAAACTTGCGCAGGCAGTAAAGGCTGCTCACATGCGTTTTATGGAGGCCGAAAACATTGCTTCCGATAAAAACATTGCTGCTGTTGTTTTAAAAATGTTTTATACCGACATCGATCCAAGCCAGCGTCCTGAAGCTTTTTATACTGAATTAAAGAACGGATATGGCGCGCTTGAAAATGCAGATACTTACAACAAATTTTCGGCTTACGTTTTTGATAATACCATGCTGCTTAACAAGGCCAAATGGGACGCTTTTATTTCAAAACCTGATGTGGAAACATTACGCAAAGATCCTGCTTACAAAACAGCCATCGCTTTTACTGACAATTACACCAATAACTACGCGAAATATTACACCGAATTTACAGGCGCTAATTATGTTTATAATAACAAATACCTGAAAGGCGTTCTCGAAATGCAGAAAGACAAACCAATGTATCCTGATGCCAATCAGACTATGCGTCTTAATTACGGTCATGTTAAGTCTTACGTTCCGAAAGACGGTGTCAAATACAGCTACATTTGTACTTTAGCCGGTATCAGAGAAAAATATAAGCCGGGCGATTACGAATTCGACGCTCCGGTAAAACTAATGGATCTTATCAATAAAAAAGATTATGGCCAGTACATCGATAAATCGATCAACGATGTGGTAGTAAACTTTATTACCACCAACGATATTACAGGCGGTAACTCAGGTTCGCCGGTGTTAAACGCTAAGGGCGAACTGATCGGACTTTGTTTCGATGGTAACTACGAAGCGCTTGGTCATAAGATCGCTTTTGACAAAGAACTCACCCGCACCATTTGTTTGGATGTTCGCTACATGTTGTTTGTGATCGATAAACTGGGCGGAGCAACCAACATCATTAACGAATTGAATCTCGTTAAACAATAGGAACAAAAATATTCTGATAATAAAAAATCCCCCGATAGAAGTGTCGGGGGATTTTTTATTTATTTGAAATGGTATTTAATTTATTGCAGGGGTTTTCTGTTTACCTTTTTGTTTTCCTTCAGGAAGAATATATCCTATTCTGAAACCGGCAGTGAATGAGATGCCGAAAGAAGGTGTTCTGTAAAATCCATAAAAGTTAAACAGGTTTGCTGGAGCATAATCACGGTAATAATACAAGTTATTAAGGTTAGAGAATTCGGGGTTAGAGTAACTGTACGATAATCCTGTAAACCCAACTCCAACATAATAATCCATGGTTAAAATATTGCCAAGAATGAACTGACGTCCATAATTTACAAACGCGCCGTAAGAGAATGCATTCATGTTACTGGTAACAGTGCGGCTTGGCGTCGACCAATTGGTCCACTCAACAGCCTCCAGATTCTGATAATTAATGTACGATGCCGCTACATCCAGTTTAATGTATCTTCCTTTTAAAGGATGAGCGTATTTTAATCCTTTGATGGAAAAATCCTGTCCAAGAAAAAACTTTACGCCTGGTTTGATATAGGCACCGGAATGAAATACTCTACTGTATCCGTTGAGATTATATTGATCGTTTATAGAAGAATTTATATAACCAACTTCCACATCCATGTTCATTCCTACTTTAATAACCTTTTCATACGATACGGATGCATGATTAAACGCAAAACTGAACGGGTGAATTTTTATAACCTGGCGGTTATTCATAATGTCGCCATGCTCATGTTCGAGCGACATTTCATCGCGCATTAGCATTTCGGTAAACCCATTGGAAAGAGTATATTTTTTTACAGTTGATTTATCGATCACATAAACCGGGCCATCCAGAGCGCTGGCCATCCGGTATTTGATTTCGAATTCGTTGATCTCGTAAATTTTGCATGGGATCTTTTTCTTGGCGGTATATAAAGTGTCGGATTGAGAAAAGGAAATAAGCGAACAAACCGCAAGAAACAATGTAAAAACTAATTTTTTCATAGCCATTATTTTAATCTAATTTACAAAAATTAAGGGCAGGTTCCAAATAGTTAACGTTTAAGGCTATTCATTATTGTTCTGGCGGGAATTCTGAAAAAAGCTATCTTTACCTTATCAATTACAATCTCATGTCGCGACTCAATGTTTTAAAAACATACAAGATTTATATAGGCGGACAATTTCCACGCACAGAAAGCGGAAGATATTACGATCTCAAAAATAAAAAGAACGAAGTTCTCGCGAATGTTTGTTTATCGTCGCGCAAAGATTTCAGAAATGCCGTAGTGGCTGCGCGTTCGGCCTTTGGTGGCTGGAGCGGGCGAAGCGCTTTTAACCGCGGACAAATCCTGTATCGTGTGGCTGAAATGCTGGAAGGAAGGAAAACGCAGTTTACTGAAGAACTTGTTTTACAAGGTGTAGCTGCAAAAGCCGCGGCCACAGAAGTTCAGCAAAGCATTGACAGATTGGTGCATTATGCCGGCTGGTGCGACAAGTATCAACAGCTTTTCGGAAGTGTAAATCCTGTTGCTTCATCTCATTTTAATTTTTCGGTTCCCGAGCCTACCGGAGTTGTTTCAGTGATAGCTCCCGAAAAATCATCTTTACTTGGTTTGGTTTCTGTAATTGCTCCAATCATTGCTGGAGGTAACACCTGCGTGGTTCTTGCATCGGAAAGTCTTCCTCTTTGCTCTATCACTTTTTCTGAAGTGCTTGCAACATCCGATCTTCCGGGTGGCGTAGTAAACATCATTACAGGTACAACAAAAGAACTTCATGAACATTTTTCGTCGCACATGGATGTAAACGCCATTGTGTATTGCCGCAACAATAAAGAAGAGATCAAAAAAATTGGCGAGAATGCTTCGCTGAATGTGAAACGTAATTTTAACTGGGACAAAGACTGGACAAAGTCCGAAAATGAAAATCCATATCTTATTCTTGACCTACAGGAAATAAAAACCACCTGGCATCCTATCGAAAACATTGGTGTTGGCGGCGCTAAATACTAAGCTGTAACTTTTTAGTCGCCATTTCGTCTTACGCAAAACAATCCCATTATGAAAAATTTTCTCTTCGCTTTTCTTTTATGCTCTGTGCTTTATTTATTTCCACAACATACCTGTAAAGGAGTTTTAAGCGATAGTACCAATGGCCAGCCCATTGAGTTTGCCAACATAGGTATTATTGGCAAAGGCGTTGGAACTGTTACGAATGAAAAAGGAGAATACAGCTTTGTTGTGCCCGACAGTCTGGCTAAAGAAAAAGTCCGCGTTTCGCTTATTGGTTATAAACCAAAAACATTTACGGTTCCGCAAGCGGCTTCGCTTTCAAAAATAATTCTGCAACAGGAAGCTGTTAATCTGGCCGAAGTGGCGGTAACTCCAAAAAGCGTTAAAGTAAAAACCCTGGGAAACAATACCGTTCACACCAGTGTAAGCGCAGGCTTTAAGAAAAATAACCTTGGAGCCGAAATGGCAATTAGGCTGAATGTAAAAGCAAAACAAACACACCTGCGCTCATTTAAAGTAAATGTTGTGAAAAACACACTCGATAAAGCGCTCTTCCGTTTAAATATTTATTCGGTGGACGAAAAAGGTTATCCTAAGGAAAATATTCTCAAACAAAACATTATTGTTGAACCCAAAGAAAAAACAGGAATAATAGAATTTGATTTGAGACCGTACAACATCTTTGTGGATGACGATGTATTTGTTGCGCTTGAATGGATCAAGGACCTGGGTGACGTTACAGGATTAATGTTCTCTACCAAACTGGTAGGAAGCGCCACTTACTTCAGAAAGGCCAGCCAGGATAAATGGGAAAAAGCGGTACCTGTAGGTGTGGGCTTTCATGTGGAAGCAGCTTACTAGAAATTTTAAATTAGAAATGTAGAATTAAAAATGAAGGGGCACTATATAGACCCTTTACTGGCTTTTCTTACCTTTTTTGTCTTTTTATACTTAAGGATCCCAGGGCATGAATCGCACTTGTTTTTACCTCTGAAAAGGAAACAACTCTCCAGCGTGCCCATGAAAAGCGCGCTCATCAATAAGAGTAAAAGGTAACGTTTAAACATGGCGGTGTATAACAAATATACATAATTATTTAGTACTTTTAGGTCTTCAAGATGAACCCGTTTTTCCATATCGGACGTTACTTTATGTTAATGTTCAGGGTGTTCAGCAAGCCCGAAAAACTGAGCGTTTACTGGCGCCAGATCTTACATGAGATCAACAGTATTGGTATTTCTTCAATGCCTATCATCGCTATCATTTCAATATTTATGGGGGGTATCATTACCATTCAGGCCGCCTTTGGTTTTACAAGTCCTCTCGTTCCACTCTACGCAGTTGGTTTCACTACGCGCGAAAGTATTTTGCTTGAATTCAGTCCAACCATTGTATGTCTTATTCTTGCAGGAAAAGTAGGCTCTAACATTGCCTCCGAGATAGGCGCTATGAGAATTACAGAGCAAATTGACGCGCTTGAGATCATGGGAATCAATTCAGCGGGTTATCTTATTTTTCCTAAGATCGCGGCGGCTGTGCTTATCTTCCCTTTCCTTATCGCGTTAAGTATGTTCCTGGGGATATGGGGCGGATATTTTATGGGAACTGCTTCCGGAGCTTGCACCGAATATCAATATATTTTCGGGATACAGGCTTTCTTTGAACCATGGAAATTATATTACTCATTCACTAAAGTGATCGTTTTCGCTTACCTCATTACATCTGTTTCTTCGTATTACGGTTACCATACCAGTGGCGGCGCGCTCGAAGTCGGTAAGAGCAGTACCAGCGCGGTTGTTTACAGCAGTATTCTTATCCTGTTGTTCGGATTAATTCTCACCAATATCTTCTTCCACCGGTGATCGAGATCAGGAACATAAATAAAACATTTGGCGACAGGCATGTTGTAAAAGATGTATCGTTCACGTTTCAGCCGTCAATGACCAATCTTATTATTGGAGAAAGTGGTTGCGGAAAAACAACCATTCTTAAATTGATGGTGGGATTACACGAAGTGGATAGTGGAGATGTGTTATTCGACGGACAAAATTTTCCGGTACTTGGTGTAAAAGAAAAACAGGAAGTGCGCAAAAAAATAGGTATGCTTTTTCAGGGCGGCGCCTTATTCGATTCGCAAACCGTTGAAGAAAATGTACGTTTCCCGCTCGACATGTTTACAGATTTAAGCAAGGCCGAAAAACTCGATCGCGTAAATTTCTGTCTGCAGAAAGTAAAACTTGAAGGAAGAAATCATCTTTATCCGGCCGAGCTCAGTGGTGGTATGAAAAAACGTGCCGCGCTTGCAAGGGCTATTGCCAATAATCCAAGATATTTATTCTGTGATGAACCCAACTCGGGTCTCGATCCTAAAACATCTATTATCATTGATGATCTTATTAAAGATATTACAGTAGAGTTTGGCATCACTACTATCATTATTACTCACGACATGAATTCCGTTATCGAGATCGGAGATAACATTATGTTTGTTTACAAAGGAGAAAACTGGTGGACGGGAGATAAAACAGAAATCCTGGGAACGAAAAATGCGGAACTTTTTGATTTTGTATTCGCGAGTGAGTTCATGAAGACATTCTTTAAGAAACAATAATAATTTTTATTTTCCGGAAGTCTAACAGGTCGTCCCTACGGGACTAACAACACACGGAACTTCGTTTAAAGAATTAACAACATACAAATTAAGCTGTTTTATGAAAATAGTATTGATATAAATTTCTTGTTGACTTCCATAGAAACGATTGTTTCCAGATCATGTAATTCCAACCTCCTCGAGTCCCGTAGAGCCAACTTGTTCATAGAAAATTTCGTACAAAATTTTTGAGCTCCGTAGGAGCGACCTGTTTATTTTACGGATAATTTTTTACGTTCAAGATACGTTAGATAGGCATGTATCTCAGATGCAACATCTCGAACCTTTCCCGTGCTGTATGAAATGGGCGCGACTTTCATCCGCTCAAAATCACGCGCGTTCATAACATCAATAAATTCAAATTTAGAAGGAACCGTATGTGCCGAACCAAGGGAGCCTTCAAAAGTAACCATCAATTCTCCCTTAACATCAATGAGTGTAACGTATAATAATTTCATTTTTGCGCCTTTACCCATGTATTGTTCTGTCCATTGGCAGGAAAGTTTAAATGGTGTTGAAATGATAAGAGGAGCTCCAAGGGCGGGGTCTTGTATATCAACCGTCAGCTTATCGTTTCTTCCATCAATAATAAGTTTGAAACGTTTCGCTGTCCATATCCAGATGCTTAGCGCTGTAAATATACCCATGCCCACCCATAAGAAAGGCATTACATTTTCGGCGCCACGTGGGGCCTGTTCTCCGGCGTATAATAAAACGCCAAGACCCACGGCGGCTGTAATGGCCATAGCCATAAAGAAACCCATCCAATTGGCGTGTTTCTTTTTCATAAGGTAACAGGAATAGTCGGTTGTAAACATAGATTAAAGATAGAGAAATATCTCAATCTGTCTACCCTTCCTTATCTCCTTCTTTATTTCCTTTCAGATTATTAAACGCATCCATAAATTGTCTGAGTTCTTCCAATGGCATTGTTTTAACTATTTCCTGAAGATTAAAATTTTCTTCGCGAAATTTAAGTGCCGTTAAAGGATGATTTTCTCTTATTGGCCTGTTTTTTTCCGGAACCCATGTGAGAATATCGTTAGGTGTGCAGTTGAGATGCCTGCATATATTTTCGATAGCACTTAAACGGATAGAATTTGTTTTATTATTTAAAATATTATGCGCCATTGTACTTGTAAAGCCTATATTGACAAGAAATACAAGCGGCCTATCTATACCACGGGCCTTGAAAATCTGATTAACATTAAAGATGAGCATAAGAAATTCTGGTTTTCAAAAATTTTATCCAGTGCTCAAAAATAAGTTGAAGATGGACAACCATTTTTTACCGATTTACGAAATACTGCTTCGATTTAACAAACACATGATTTACTGTACATGAAAATTATACAAGTGATCACAAAAATTTGATTAATGCTGTTGGAATTTAGTTGGAGTGTTTTAAAGTATTGTTGATTTACCGGAACTTTTTATCAACTCCTTAAAATATATCTCAACCCTGGTGGATTATTTATTAGGGTCTTTAAAATCTTCCGATAATATGCGGATGTGAGTGAAAATTATACCCGTATTTTTTTTCTTTGGAATAACAACTGGTTTATCGTCTGCCTTCATTCTTAAACAATCGCAACTTCCGTTATGAAGCAGCCGCTGAATATCTGTTCCCTTTTTCATAAGATATTCCACCAGGTCCTTCGTTTGACTTTGTGCTGCATCGGTTTTACCATAAGGTTTTGATGGAGTGTCGTCCTTCGATAAAAAAATTTCCACTCTTGTGTAAGGGTGTTTTTTCAGGAACCAGTCAATAGAATCGAGATAAGGCTTACTTTTTATTGTATCAAGATGAGTTTTCGAAAATTTTATTTTATTAGTCGTCATGGCCCATCTTACAGAATCATTTTTTTTGATGAGGTCGAATTGATGGAAGTTGGTAACTGGAGATGATTTTTTTGTTTGAGAAAAAGCGAGAGGAGAAAGAATAAGAAGAAAAATTGTTACTGTATATTTTAATGACATCATTCGCATTAAAACAAATGTAATGAAAACAATTCAGGACATCTATTGCTCAGAATTCCGCTCTTTCATTTCGAAATAACAACTCTCACACACCACTTTAATATTTGCGAAAGCTATGTTCTCGTCGTTCCACTCGCCCTGTTTTAAACGCTCGGCTTCGCATTCGTTGCACCAAGCTTGAAAACTATCGTCCTCCTGCAGATCCATTCCCTGCTCCGTTTCAAAAGCTTCATGAAAACCGGCGGCGGTTCCTTTTCCAATAAGATGTTGGCAAACAAAAGACGCTCTTCCCTTTCCATGACAATCGCAGAATATCATTTCCTCAGCAACTTTATTTTTGATTTTTTGCGCTTCCTTGTTATCTACGACTTCCATCAATACCATAAAAACGAGAAGATGGTCGCTCACAGGACGATAAGCCCCAATTCCTCCAAGAAGTTTACACGTAACTGCCGTTATAGCCCAACCATCGGCTTCATTGGCTTCAAAATAACCTTCCGATAATTCCTTAATGTCATTCTTTTCTCCAAATTCTTTTACAGCAAACGTTTCCTTCTTTACTTTTTCCAGAACATAGGCGTTATCCCAGGCCCACTTCCATGTGTTAGATTTTTCTGAGAACGATCCTACTTCAACAAACCTGAAATTAATTTCCTCATCATTATCCGAAAATGTCAAAAGTGCCGTATGCTGGTCATAGTCCCACCGAGGGTAAGCGTCAAGATCATGTTCGGCCCATAATTTAGCCTGATGATCCTGAAGTTCATGAATGCATTGGTGATTGAATTTTTTGTATTCTTCTTCGGTCATTTTTTATTTCTTTTTGACCTTCATTCTGATATTCTCTCCGTCCCAAATCTCCTCAGAAGAAATTATCTGAAGCGTTGCACCATTTGATTTTTTAATCGGGCTTCCAGTCACCTTATTAGCAAATAAATTGATATCTAGTTTTATTACGGATCCGTAAGATAAATCCCGTGTTTTTATAGAGCTTTTAAGGCCAGTTAATGAGTTAATGTATGGAAAAGTGATTTCTGAGAACTTATTTAAATTAATTATAACCCAGCCTAAACTATCTGTATATAATGTTTCAAATTTATTTTTTTTAAGATCAACGAACGCGGCAATAATAAGATCCCTAAAAGGGGCACCTAACTTGTCTACAAACTTTAATTTGCTAGTAGAACTTGTTGAATCTTGAGGTTTTTTATTTATACATACAAAGCTTGAATTATCAAAATTTTTATAGCTCAAAATTAAGCGATCGTTTAATACGGCATATTTCCCAAACGAATTAGAGGAGTTAAGTTCACAACCAGAATAATAAAAGAAGGTCGAATCGGAATTTAAACATAGGGTTCCAACACATATATCAACATCATAAGTCCCAAACTGTTTACGGGTAACATAACTACAGTTTGTTCTGACCTGTCCAATCATTAAACTAACAGGAAGTAAACACAGCAAGTTCAATGATATGGTTTGTTTCTTATGCATTTACTACCTGGAATTACATCTCCTCCTGAATCTCCATCCATCTCATCGATTTCACTTCCAAAGAATCGCTCACTTGTTTGATTTGAGCACTGAGCTCTTTTACTTTATCGTAGTCTGAAACAGAAGTGCTGAGATCATGCTCGAGTTTCTTTTTCTTTTCTTCGAGGGCAGGAATTTCTTTTTCGAGCTCTTCCAGTTCGCGTTGCACTTTGTATGAAAGTTTTTTCGCTGGAGTTTCAGACACTACTTTTTCTACAGCCTTTGTTTCGACTTTCTCTTCAACTATCTTCCGCTCTCTTTCTCCGTCCTCTTTCTGATCTTTTTTCTCGCTCTTCCAGTTCCTGTATTCGGTATAGTTGCCCGGAAAATCCTTGATCTCACCGTTCCCTTCCATCACAAAAGTATGATCAACTAACCTGTCAATAAAGTAACGGTCGTGAGATACGATGAGCACACAGCCTTTAAATTCCTCGAGAAAATCTTCCAATGTTTGAAGTGTAAGAATATCCAGATCATTCGTAGGTTCATCGAGGATCAGGAAATTCGGATTTTTCATTAAGACAGTAAGAAGGTATAATCTCCTTTTTTCTCCACCGCTTAATGTATGCGCGAATGAGTGCTGAACATTGGGAGGGAAATTAAATCTTGTGAGTAATTGCGACGCCGATAAACTTGCGCCATTGGCTAAAGGAATATGTTCCGCAATATCTCTTACAATTTCTAAAACACGTTTATCGTTATTGATCTTTAATCCTCCCTGAGAATAATATCCAAACACGATGGTGTCGCCCAACTGCACTTTTCCGGTATCAACTTCTTCTTTTCCCTGGATGATATTCAGCAATGTTGTTTTTCCAACACCGTTCTTTCCCACCAGTCCTATTTTTTCGCCGGGAATAAATGTATAAGTAAAAGGTTCGGTAAGAATATTTTTATTAGGATAACTTTTCGTGATCTTATGCAATTCCACCACCTTCGAGCCCATTCTCTGCATCTTTACAGTAAGCTCAATTCTTTTTTCGGCGCGTTTTTGTTTTGCTCTTTTTTCAATTTCGTAAAATGCATCTACACGCGACTTCGATTTCACAGTTCTCGCCTTCGGCATTTTTCGCACCCACACAACTTCTCTTCTGTATAAATTCTGTGCTTTATCTATTTCGGCGCTTTTAATCTGTTCCCTCTCAGCTTTCTTCTCAATATAATAATCAAAGTTGCCTGTATATTCGTAAAGCTCGTGGTTATCAATTTCAATGATCTTCTCACAAACTTCATCCAAAAAATAACGGTCGTGGGTTACCAGTAAAATACTGAGCGACCCATCCTGTAAATAATTCTCGAGCCACTCGATCATATCAATATCAAGGTGGTTCGTTGGCTCATCCATAATGATGAGGTTAGGCTTATTGATCAGTGTTAAAGCAAGAGCAACACGTTTTTTTTGTCCACCCGAAAGTGTTTTAATGACCTGCGACGTGTTTTTTATTTCAAGACGCGTTAAAATCTCTACAATATTTTTTTCATAATCCCAGGCGTCATTCAGGTTCATCTGGTTGAGCGCTTCTTCGAGCCTGTCGGCCGATTTATCAGAAGACGAAGTTTCGCTTTCCTTTATTGCCGCATCGTATTCCCTGATAGATTTTACAAACTTGTTATCTGCGGTGTCAATTAATTGTTGAATTGTTAATTCTTCATTGAACACAAAATCCTGATCGAGGAACCCCACCGTAATATCTCTTCTGAAAACAACTTCACCTTCGTCGGCAATTTCTTTTCCTTTTAAAATTTTAAAGAGCGTTGATTTTCCGGAACCGTTCTTGGCTACAAGTGCCACTTTTTCTCCGTAGTTAATTCCGAAACTGATGTTTTTAAAAAGGACCTTAGTTCCATAGGCCTTTGAAAGATTATTGATAGAAAGTAAGTTCATTTAGTGAGGAAGTAGTTTTTCAAGACGGCAATATTCTCTACCATAACACGGTAATGCAATTGGTCCGTCGGATTTTTGAATTGTTTTTGATTTTGTTATTGTAAGCTCAATGGCGTGTTTTTTCCATTCTTCTTCGAGACAGGGTTTGTCATACAGACTCATTTCTTCTCCGGAAGGATTGCTTTTGTAAAACCGCCAGGCTTCATACACTTTGTAAGTTCCCGGAGTGAGTTTCAGTTTAGCAATTCCTTTTACGTCGGTCTTTGCCGAATCAGTTTTTCCTTTATCAGAAACTATAATAAGCATTTTACCCGCGTAAGGTTTTACCTTTTCAGCGTCGGCTAATATTTCAGGAGTTGGACGGGCACCTCCGCAATAGGGTTGTGTATATTGTACAGTTATCTGCTGCAGTTTCTTCTGGCAGCTCATATTCGTAAAAACAAGACTCAACAATAAAACTATGCTGATTGAAAATTTCATGCGGCAAAGGTACGATTTGTTTGGTAATACATGCTGTTTTGACCACATAGGCACATAGGATTAGAGAAATAAAAGAAAACCAACGCGTTTAGTTATGGATTCGGACGCTGTCCGAATGAGTTACACCTCAGCTTACTGTTTCAGATTGCGGTATAACTCGTTCACATACGTCTTTTGGCCTTGTGGGAATATACTACTGCTGTTAAAATTGATAATAATTCCTTTAGGAGCACTTAAAAGTTTCATATATGTGAGGAGTTGGGCTTCAAATTTTGTAATAATTTCATTAACTGCTTTTAATTCGACGACCAAACAGTTTTCAATATACAAGTCGCATCGGAAGTCAACGTTTAATTCTTTTCCTTTATAAATTACAGGTATTATTTTCTCTGTGCAAAAATTTATTTTTCTTTGTTCCAGCTCCTGCAACATACAGTGATGATATAGTTTTTCACTTCATCCTCTTCCCATTGTTTTTTGGACCTCGATTGCAGATCCAACAACTTCATAAGTTAAATCATCAATGTATTTCCGAGTAATATTCTTGCTTTCCATGCTCAAAAATAAACCCAAGAGGACAACCCTAAGGATGTATTTAACGAAAGCTGGCTATGTGCCTATGTGGTCGAAAAATGGTCGCAATCAGAAAAGTAGCCTGTACTGCGGTATCACAAAAAACTTCAGCTGGTAATCTGTTTTGATGGTTTCGTTTTTGATGTCGTAGGCCTGCTGGAAGACGTTAAGGTGGCGTGTCACATTCTGAATATCGACACTGAATTCATGGGTTACTTTTCGTGTATTGAAACGGTAACCGGGTTTTACATCAAGGCGAAAATATTCGGGATATTGAAGGGAATAGGCTTTACTGGCATCAATAATCTCGTTTTTAGCGGCAATGCTCGCAGGAATATCAATTGGCGTGTAACGTTTTCCTCCGGCATAAGTTCCGCGTATATCGAGACTGATCACATGCTTTTGCCCAATCTTAAATTCTTTTCCAGCGAGAAGATTGGTGACATAATTTCCATTGAAAGCTGTGTTACGTTCCACCTTATCACTACCGGTATATTTGCTTTCGAAAAGACTCCCGGTAAACAGAAAATAATATCCCCTGCTGTAAAATTTTTCGAGTGTGATCTCTAATCCATAGTTTTGGCCGGTTCCTTCGCTCACCAGATTGGTTACATTCGGGCTATTAAAATCGGCGCCAAGATTTAGAGCTGAAAAATAACCGGGATAATTTTTTACAGGCGCGTTGTATATGTACTGATAGTATAACTCCGTTTTTATTCGGAAATTCTGAGCGAAATTATTATCATAGGCTAATACACCATGAACCGCTCTCGTGAAATCAAGGCTTTTATTAGTCTCTGTTCTTTTTCCAGCACTGTCGGTTTCGCTTGCAAAATAAATGTAAATAGGCTGAAGCTGGCTGTGCATTCCGCCGCCAAGGCTAATACTTTGTTTACTGTTAAGAGAATACTTTAATCCGAGTCGCGGTTCAACAGCGTTTGACCCGTTAAGCAAAAAATGCTGGTCGCTTACCCCAATATTGATAAGAAAATTATCAGTGAATTTATGTTGCCACTGAACAAATCCTCTGAGTAATCCCGTACTTCCTTTATAGTCCCTTAACGTAATAAAAGTATTATAACCAAAAACATCGTCGGTACTATCAACAAAGAACGTATTGT
The DNA here is from genome assembly GCA_021323535.1 of Bacteroidota bacterium. Classification (GTDB taxonomy): domain Bacteria; phylum Bacteroidota; class Bacteroidia; order B-17B0; family Aurantibacillaceae; genus Aurantibacillus. The sequence goes on along the minus strand of JAJONO010000044.1, from coordinate 3,861 downwards.
AAAAATCAGAATAGACCCCTGCATTCAGAAAATCTCTTGAATTGAATTTTTTGTTGTATGTCGTATTGAAAGTATAACGAATGGTTTGTGTTTCCTGCCTGTATTCGGGTTTTAAATTTTTTGGTGTTTTAAAAGATGTATCTATTCTATCGGCCGAAATATAATTGTATGATCCGCTCGCACCAATATTCGTTTTGAGATAAGCATTATTTTTTAAAAGATAGGTATGTGAAATTCCTCCGGCGCCCACATTCGAACGAAAATAAGTATCGCGCGAACTGTATCCGTACAGATCCTGTCCTTCTTTCTTATCGCTCTCCAACAAGGCTACATAACTTAAGCCGCCAATTCCCCACACAGAAATTTTTCCGGCTTTCTCTGTATTAAAATCTGTTTTAAAAGTAATGTCCTGGTATTGCGGTACTGCGTCTCCCGTACCAAAATCGATATTGAGTGCTTTAAAAACAGACAGTGTTGAGTAACGGTAATCGAGCAGAAAAGAAGCATTTTTCTTTTTGTTAAGCGGTCCTTCCGCTGCCACCTCAAATCCATTGAAACCAACTTGCGTTAGAAATTCAAATTTCTCATTGTTACCCTGACGCATTCTTAAATCGAAAACACCTGCTGTTGCATTTCCATAATCTGCTGCAAAAGCACCTGTCATAAAATCAGAATTATCCAGGGTATTATTGTTTAAAATACTCACTGGTCCGCCTGTTGATCCCGCGTTTCCAAAATGATTCGGATTGGGAATATCAAGCCCATTCAAGCGCCACAAAACTCCGAGTGGAGAATTGCCTCGTATAATAATATCGTTTCTTGAATCGTTGGCGCCGCTTACTCCTGCAAAGTTGGCCGCCATGCGCGCCGGATCGTTTCTGCTTCCAGCATATCGCGCCGCTTCTTCAGCGCTGAACACACGTGAACTAACGGTGCTCATTTTGTTGTTATTTTTGGTTTTATCCTGTTCGGCAATCACCACTACTTCCTGTCCTTGTATTACACTTTCTTCCAGCTCAATATTATGAACCGCTTCTTTACCTGCATTAAGAATTGTGGTAATGTACTTTTCCTTGTAACTGATCGCCTGGAATTTTAACTGCCATCTTCCAATTGGAACATTGGTGATCTTAAATTCACCTTTTTCATTGGTAGATGTTCCCATTAAAGGATTTGAATTCATCACCTGAACCACAACTCCAGGCAGAGGTGTTTGACTTTGTTTGTCAATAACAACACCTTTGATGGTTTGGGTAATAATTTGTGAATGAAGAGAAAAATTAGCCAGAAGAAAAAACAGAACAGCAACAGAGAGTTTTAATTTTGACTCTGCGAAAATCTGTTTTCTCTGCTGACTCTGCGAGAACCTTATCATTTTCGTTTTATTTGCGAAGGCAGATGTCGCACCTTGAGGCAAGCGTATTGGTTGTTGCAACGACTGGCGCTGATCTCATAATAATCCATTTTAAAATCTTCGTCGCCAATCGTTACTCTATAATTTGGCTTGGCCCATTCTTTCACCAGGCAATCTTTAAAGAAATCGCTCATTGGAGAATTATCAGGTGTTTTCTTCAAATGCTTCCACGGCTCGAATAAAAAATAAGTTCCAGGATAATATTTAACGATCACATTCCCGCTATCGTTTGTCATAAGTGAATCAATACATTTATTATCCTGGTAAACGTAAAATTTTTGTTTCGCCAGTGGAATTTCTTTTCCTGGTTCTTTGGATTTTTTCTTGCCGCTGCAATCCGGCTTCACATACTTGAAGGTAAGTTCCAGTTTGATCTTTTTCTGGGCGTTGGTAGTAAACGCAAAACAAATACATAGAAGTAAAAATAATTTATTCATGTTATGGGGTTGTTGATGATACTGAAACAATTTTTCCGTTAAAATAATTCTGGCCGGTTAAAGCAAAATTACAAATATATTCGGCCATTTCGCCTGCCTTTAAAGGCGCTTTATATCCCGGGAAAGCCCTGGCCAGCATTTCGGTTTGAACCGCTCCTAAGGCAAGACAGTTTACCGCAATGTTTTTGTCTTTCAATTCTTCCGCCAGACATTCCGTCAATCCACAAAGTGCCGCTTTACTGCTGCTGTAAGCGCTCAGTCCCGGAAATTTCGAACTCCCCTGAACACCCCCAACGCTGCTGATGTTTACAATATGCGCCCTGTTTTTTGTATTGAATACAGGAAGGAGGATCTGGGTAAGAAGAAAGGGAGCGAAGACGTTGGTAGAATATACGGATCTTAATTCCTTTTCCGAGATCTTCGGGAACGGTTTGTTCACAAGCTCCCCGGCGTTATGAATGAGTACGTCGAGTTTTAATCCCAGTTTTTTTATTGTGGCCACTATTTTTTTCTGGTCGGCCGCTTTGGTAATATCAGCTTTAACGGGAAGAATATTATCTGTATTTCTTTGTTTTACAAGAGTGCTCATAGTTGTTATGTTCCGCGAAACACCTATAACAAGAATACCAGGATTATTGGCGAGTTGTTTAACAATTTCTAACCCTATCCCTTTGGAGGCACCTGTCACTAATACGAGCATACTTATTAAATTTGTATACAAAGATAAGAGATGAGACGAATCCACATCATACTGTTGTTCTTTTTTTCGTTCGCGTTTGCGCTTCGGGCGCAGAAGGATAGTGTTTATACCGGAAATAAAACGCCAGGGAAACGCGGGGATGATAACAAAGAAAAATGGTGGAAAGATAAATTAACCTACGGAGGAAATGTTGACGGCTTCTTTACGCAGGGATTAACTTATATTTATATATCGCCCACCATTGGATATATGCTTACAGAAAAATTGAACGTTGGCGTTGGTTTTGTTTACAACTATTCAAGTACGGTATATGGTTACCAACGCTATAATCAGTCGGTTTATGGTGGGCATTCCTACGCGAATTATTTCATAAACAACAATTTGTTTGTGCGCGGACAATACGATAAATTATATCAGAACGATTATTATAATTTAACCGATCCTAAGGCAAAAACCTGGATAGATTATGTTCTTGTTGGCGGTGGATACAGTCAGCCTGTTGGCGAAAGCGCGGTGTTTACAGCTGCCCTGATGTATAATTTAACGCCGCACCGTTTGTCTATTTATCCCGGACTTTTAATTTACCAGATTGGTTTTGTGGCCAGGTTCCATTAAACGATCTTATGTCTTAGCTCGTATTTATCAGCGAGCTCTTTCATTTTTTTATAGAAAGCTTCATTGTAATAAGCTGGCATTTCGTTCTGAGTTGAAAAGAATTTCTGGTATTTTTTAAGAAGGTGAGGATAATGTTTTTCAATCGCTCTTAATACAAGTGTTTTGCTATCGCTGGTTCCTGAACCAAATAAGGTAATGGATGCAGGCATGACATAATGTGCTCCCGCTTTTTTAAAAGCATCGAACATGTCTTCAAGCGATTGTGCTGTATCTGAAACGTAAGGAATAAGCGGCATCATACTTACACCAGTAAGAAATCCCTGCTTCGAAACTTCCTCCAGTGTTTTAAGACGAACCGAAGGCGGTGTTGCGCCCGGCTCAAAAATTTTTCCAACCGAATCATTCACTGTGGAAAACGAAAATGTAACGATCGTTTTGTTTTTCATTTTCATGGTAAGATCTGCAGGAAGGATGGCTGTTTTGTCTATTTCCCGAAGAAGATCAAGATCGCGCAGAACAAGATCGGATTTGGTAATGATGTGAACCGGAAATTTATGTTTAAGAATTACTTCAAGAATTCCACGCGTAATTTTTTCTTCCTTTTCAAAGTGCAGGTACGGATCGGTGGCTGAGGAAACGACAATGAAACCGTATTGGTTTTTTTTAGCACGAAGACTTAATTGTTTGTCGAGCAA
>JAJONO010000108.1 GCA_021323535.1 Bacteroidota bacterium | reverse complement strand
CCAATGATATTTCTTTCATTCACATAAATTCCGGCAGTGACAAGATATTCCACATTGTTTTTAAAATCTACAATGTAAGCGCAGTCAATTAAGAAACCAAAAGCTCTTCCAACAATATTAAACATGCGAATACTGTCCTGTTTTATAGTGGCAACCGCGCTTCCGTACAAAAAGTATTTCTTAAATGAATCGTAAAATATCTTTTTATCGTATTTGGGATGAATGCTTTCTTTAGGATACAGTGCCAGTTGCTGCAACATGAATTCACGGTTATTTTCGCTCAGAGGTAATTTTTCTTTTTTAGGTAATTGGTTATTGAACACAATTTTTTTCATGAGCGAATGAAGATCTGAAACAGTCATATAATTATGCCTGGAGAAATCTTTCGGAGCATATTTGTTTTTCGCGACCTTCACTCTCCCAACTTTTGAATTCGCGATGGGGTGCTTCAACTGTTCCGTAAACAGGGTCAGTGGCTGTTTATAAAGCGTGTCGCGCTGCGCGTTTAAAAAATAAACCGGTGGAGTTACTTTGGCAGTATCACCGGGACAAGAACCATCTAACCTGTTAAAGAGCCTTATGTTTTTATAACCGAACTCTTCCAGCTTTTTGTGCGCGTAATCAAAACCAACAAATTCATATACTCTTGCGCAGGAATAATTGTCACTTACCAGGAACATTTTCTTAATGTAATTTTCAATGCTTGGATAACCACTTTCTGAACTTGTATCGCGGCTAATTTTTCTTTGACAGTAATAAGCGCTATCTGTTGTCATACTCGTTGCTCTGTTCAATCCTTTTACATCTAACTCCTGCAACTTTACAAGAGCGAGTAAACTGATTGGCAATTTTACCGTACTGGCAGGATATAAATAATTTTTGCTGGTATGAAAACGGTAATCTGTGAATTTGGGTTTATTATCCTTGTCGCGGTTAATTTGCGTATACACTACCTGCACCTTATACTTACCAGGGTTTTCAAGAACATTTGAAAAAGCAGGAAGATCGGCCCTTAAAAGACTATCCAAAAAAGGAGATGTTTGTGATGATAATGAAAAAGAAAAAAACAATGCGCCACTAAGGGCTACCCGGAGAAGAAGTTTCTGATATTTGTCCGTTGTTTTTATTTTCTTTTTTGTTGGTTAAAAAATAAATGCCAAGCCCCAGTAACACAGTTCCTAATCCACATAATGATTCCATTGGTTTTTCAATCATTATGTTAATGAGGATCCAAAGTATGATCAACAAAAATACAACAGGCGTTACCGGATACAGAAATGTTTTATAAGAAGTTTCCACATGTTTATGCTTATAACGCAAAATAAAGATTCCAAGTACAGTTAAAAATGTAAAGAGATTGAGTGTAAATCCTACGTAGGTAATAAGTGATTGAAAAGAAGATGTTAGGACAAGAATAACAGCAATGGTGGATTGAAAAATAATGGCCACATAAGGCACCTTGTTCTTATTTGAAATAGCGAAGAAACTTAATCCTTTAATGTCATTTCCCATACTTTGCATAACACGTGGTCCGGCCAGAACCATAGCACTAATGGTGGAAATAAGAAGTAAAGCTATTACCAGGCTCATGAACTGCCCCAGTTGTGTACCAAATATTTTATTGGCGCTTAAGTACCCTACTTCAAGAACACCTTTTAATTCGGGAACAGGAACCGAATACAGGAACACAAAATTGAGCAAGGTGTATACGATCATTACCAGTAGCGTTCCTACAAATAAGGCTTTCGGAAGATTTTTTTTCGCGTCTGAAATCTCTCCCGAAATATATGTCGCCGCGTTCCAGCCGCTATAAGCGTAGGTTACATAAATGAGTGAGGCTGCGAATCCGGTTGAGAAAATATCTTTCCACGCCGTAGGACTGGGAGCAAAATCAACACTATGTTGAGGCACATGATACAAACCAAATCCAACAAACATGATAATGCACACCACTTTCACAATCGTAAACACCCTTTGAAACAATCCTCCCGCTTTTAAATTTATAGAGTGAATTGCAGTAATTATTCCTATCACGGTTAAAGCAAGCAGCGTAGCATTTATCGTAGGATAAATCTTAGTTACATATTGCCCGAGTGCCACAGCGGCAGCAGCAATAGGAGCAGCGAATCCAACTGTAACACTTACCCAGCCACTGATAAATCCAATGGAAGGATGATACAGTTTTGAGAGATAATTATACTCTCCCCCACTCTCCGGAAATGCCGAACCGATTTCTCCATACGTCAATGCTCCGCAAAGCGCCAGAACTCCTCCAACGATCCACAACATTAAAATACCGAAACCACTTTCGATGGAAAGCACCTGGAAACCAAGACTGGTAAACACTCCCGTCCCTATCATATTAGCAATAACAATGGCAACTGCGGTATTAAATCCAATCTTGTGTGCGGACATAAATTAATCGAAAGATTGTGATGAGTTTTTTGAAAGTTCAACCAGCAACTGATATTGTTGTGGAGACAGATCGTTATAATAGAAATTAATAGGATTTACTTTCTCTAAATTTTTGATGACCTCATAATGCACATGTGGCGCGGTACTCAGCCCGGTACTTCCAACATAGCCAATCAATTCTCCACGCAAAACTTTTTGTCCCACTTTGGCTTTGATGCGGCTCATGTGTCCGTACAAAGTCTGGTATCCGAAACCATGATTGATCACTACATGGTTTCCATATCCCTGCGCGAGATTATCGGCCCGCTCTACAACACCGTCGCCGGTAGCGTAAATAGGTGTCCCCTGTTCTGCCGCGAAATCCATTCCCGGATGAAACTCCTGCGTTTTGTAAATAGGATGTGTTCTCCATCCGAAACCACTCGTTACCGCGTGCGCAAGGTCCTTCTGGTTAATTGGCATAATAGCAGGAATAGAGGCAATAAGTTTTTCCTTACTCTTAGCCAAACGCACCACCTCGTCAAACGATTTGGATTGAATATATAATTGCTTGGTAAGACGATCGAGACGTTCAGTTGTAGAGATCAGCAGATCGGCATTCTGGAAATTATCAAAAGCGCTGTATTTATCACTGCCTCCATTTCCTCCGTAACGAATGGTTTTGGCAATGGGTTCGCTTTCAAAAATGGTACGGTAAATATTATCGTCACGAACCTCAAGATCTTTAAGTACCACTTCGGCCTGCGCCATTTTCTGGTTAAGAAGTTCGTATTGAAGTTTTAATGCCTCGAGCTCACGGTTCTGCTTTTTTTCAGAAGGAGAAGGTAAAATCTGACGCGCAACTACAATGGTAACAGTGGCAAATACAAGTCCTGTCGCGAGATACGACAAAAACCTCCAGAAGCGCTCCTTGAAAGTAACCTTTATTTTTTCATAGGTTAGCGATTTGGTATTGAATCTGTATTTTACCTTGGACATTAAGCCTTAAATATAAGTATTAAAAAGTAAGGTGAAAAACGGCGATTTTCTTAAAAAAATCTAAACGTGGCATTATTCCTCATTTTGCGGGGATAAAAATCCTTTATAAATCAACTGTATTCAGAGTGTGATTTATTATAAAATTCAACTACAAAAACATTTCAATCGGCTATCTTTTTTCTCCTGTTAGATGCACTTAACAAAATATTACATTCTTAAAAGATTTAGCAGGTAAAAGGTACGCATTTTGACTCATTATAAGCAAGACGACACCATTAAAATCGGAACTTATGAAACCATTAGAAGAAAAAATAGTAACCATCGATCTGGCCCCCTTTTTGCTGGAAGAATGCAGGATGTCGAAGGAAGAATTCCTCAGATGCATCCATTTGAATAATGTTATTTATAGCATTGAACCCATAGATTACAACGACTTTACCGGAGAACTTACAGTTTGTATGAGACCCCCGATTTACAATTAAATATGACTTATTACCTGAATGAAAAAGTGCGACCACAGTCTTTTCCAACGACTAAAATTTTGCTATCTTCGCCTCTCATTTCACGTATATGGACTCAAATAAAGTCAGGCAGACATTTTTAGATTTTTTTAAAAGCAAAGGGCACCAGATCGTTCCAAGTGCTCCCATGGTTGTTAAGGGCGATCCTACGCTCATGTTCAACAACAGCGGGATGGCCCCGTTCAAGGATCTTTTCCTTGGTAACGCGCCAATCAAATATCCTCGTATTGCCGATACCCAGAAATGTTTACGTGTGAGCGGAAAACATAACGACTTAGAAGAAGTTGGTGTTGACACTTACCACCATACCATGTTTGAAATGCTTGGTAACTGGAGCTTTGGCGACTACTTTAAAAAAGAAGCCATTTCGTGGGCCTGGGAACTACTTACCGAAGTTTATAAAATTGATAAAGACAGATTATACGTTACCGTTTTTGAAGGAAGTAAAGATGATGGTTTAGGTTTTGATCAGGATGCTTACGATACCTGGTTACAATTCGTTCCTAAAGAAAGAATCCTGAATGGAAACAAAAAAGATAACTTCTGGGAAATGGGCGATACCGGACCTTGCGGACCATGTTCAGAAATTCATTACGACGGACGCTCGGATGAAGAACGTAAGAAAGAAGACGGAGCGAAACTTGTAAATGCCGACAATCCCCAGGTGATCGAGATCTGGAACAATGTATTCATGGAGTTTGAAAGAAGAGCCGATGGATCATTGGTAAAACTCCCAAAACAACACGTGGATACAGGAATGGGATTTGAACGTCTCGTTCGTGTGTTACAGGGCAAACAAAGTAATTACGATACTGATGTGTTCATGCCATTGATCCACAAGATCGAAGAGCTGAGTGCCCACCGTTACAATACCACCGAAGAAGATAAACACAAGAAGCAACAACTGGTGAATATTGCCATGCGTGTTATTGCCGATCATATCAGAACTATTTCATTTAGTATCGCAGATGGACAATTGCCAAGTAATACCGGCGCAGGATATGTAATCAGAAGGATCCTTCGCCGCGCTATCCGTTACGGATACCAGTCGCTCAATTTAAAAGAACCGTTCATGTACCGTTTGGTGCCAACACTGGCTCACCAGATGGGCGCTGCGTTCCCTGAACTGAACACTCAGAAAATTCTTATTGAAAAAGTAATTCGCGAAGAAGAACAATCTTTTTATAAAACTCTTGAAGTTGGCTTAAAACGCATTGACCAGGTTTGTATCGATACCAATGCTGCAGGTAAAAAAGTGATCGACGGAAAAGTTGTCTTTGAATTGTATGATACATTTGGTTTCCCTGTAGATTTAACTTCTCTTATTGCAAGAGGATATGATCTTAGTATTGATGAAAAAGCATTCAACACACATCTTGAAGAACAGAAGAACCGTTCACGCGCTGCAACAGCAGTAGATACCGATGATTGGATCTATGTTGAAGAAAATAAAAAATTTACCGACAACCAGGAAAAAGAAACTGAATTCTTAGGTTACGAAGAAACAGAATGCGAGGCCCACATTATTCGTTTCAGAAAAGTAAAAGCAAAGAATAAAGAACAGTTTCATATCGTTCTCAATAAAACTCCTTTCTATGCCGAAAGTGGCGGTCAGGTTGGTGATAGCGGCGTTATTGAAAACATCAATGAAAAAGTCTTTATTACAGATACAAAAAAAGAAAATGGTGTCATCATTCACTATTGCGACAAAATGCCTGAGAAGCTCAGTGCAACTTTCAACGCAAAAGTGAACAGAGATAAACGTGTTCTCACAGAGAACAACCACTCGGCCACGCACCTGCTCCATGCTGCCCTTCGCTTAGTATTAGGACCGCATGTAGAACAAAAGGGAAGTCTGGTGAACGACGAGCATTTACGTTTCGACTTCTCTCACTTCTCTAAAATTACCGACGAAGAAATTCACCGTATTGAGAAATTGGTCAATGTTAAGATTCGCGAAAATATTAAAAGCGATATCCGCTTAATGGGAATCGACGATGCTAAAAAAACCGGCGCCATGGCTCTTTTCGGAGAAAAATACGGCGATGTGGTTCGCGTTGTTACGTTCGATAAAAATTATTCCATAGAACTTTGTGGCGGAACGCATGTAGATGCTACCGGGCAAATAGGTTATTTCAAAATTATTTCTGAAGGCGCTGTTGCTGCCGGTATCAGAAGGATTGAAGCTGTTACTTCTTTGAAAGCTGAAGAGTTCTTTGATGAACAAACAAAAGTGATCAACGAAGTAAAAACTCTTTTAAAGAATCCGAAAGATGTTGTAAAAAGCGTGAACGGACTGCTTGAAGAAAATCATGAGCTTCAGAAACAATTACAGTTGTTCATGAAAGAAAAAGCAACGGAGATCAAAAAGGAAATTCTGAATTCACTTGAAAAACGCGAGACCGTAAACTTTGCAGTGAAACAAATTAAATTCGACGGTGCTGAAGAGATCAAGAATATGTTATTCGAACTTAAAAATGAAGTGCCGAATTTATTCTGCGTGATCGGTGCTGAAATTAAAGGCAAGCCAAGTATTTCGGTCATCATAAACGACAACCTTGTGAAAGAAAAAAATCTGAATGCGGGTAACATCGTGCGCGAACTTGCTAAAGAGATCAACGGCGGTGGTGGTGGTCAGGCTTTTTACGCTCAGGCTGGCGGAAGTAATCTCGATGGCTTGAAGATTGCTTTGGAAAAAGCGAAGAAGCTGGTGTAGTACCGGATCTTGTTTCTTGACTCTTGCTTCTTGTTTCTTGCTTCTTGACTCTTGACTCTTGACCCTTACTTCTTGCTTCCTTACTCTATTGTGTTTATCTTTAACAAGCTCCGTTAAAAAAGGCGTGTAATGTATTTCCCTTGCATTTTTCGACATCTCTTTCTTTTTGTGCTTGCGTTATTATCATTAAACGCTCCGGCGCAGGTGGATGTTGTAAATGCTCTCAAACAAAAACTTCAATCCGCTCCCAGTGACAGCGTAAAATGCCGTATCCTCAATGAACTTACAGAAGTAGCTTCTGACGATGAATGGCCGGGCTTTAACGCGCAAATGAAAAAGGTCAGCAGCGAAAATCTGAAGCACTGTGCAAAAGGAGATAAAGAATATTTTATTTTCAAAAGATATTATGCTAATGCAGTAAACAATGACGGCTTCATTCTTCAAAGCCAGGGGCGATTAAAAGAAGCTACTGATCTTTTCAGGGACAATCTGAAAGTGCAGGAGGAAATCGGAGATAAAGTTGGACTGGCAGTATCTATTTCAAACATTGGCGCCTTGTACGAACAGCAGGGTCAAATGAAAAAAGCATTGGAATATTACGACAGGGCCCTAAAAATGAGTGAAGCCGTTGGTGATAAAAGAAACACTGCTCATTTGTTCAACAACATTAGTAACGTGTATTACGCCCTTCGGCAAATAAACGAAGGTTTTGACGCACTTCAGAAAGCATTAAAACTTTATAAGGAAATAGATGACAAACACGGAATTTCCATGACACTTAGTAATATCGGTTCTTTTCACGACTACCAACTCGAGTTTGATACGGCTTTAACTTATCTGAAAGCGGCTCTAAAAATCAAAGAAGAAATAGGTGATTTTGAAGGCGCCGCGCTTACTCTCTCCAATCTTGGTATCACTTACCGGAAAATGAAACAATTTGATAAGGCCATGGAAGCCGGAATGCGTGCTTATAGCTTAAATGAAAAATACGGCAGTAAACATAATATTGCTATAAGCCTGGTTTTCGTTGCTAAAACATATCTCGAGATGTCGGCCCAATTAAAAAATCCAGATAAGGCGAAACTTCTGAAAGCTATTGAATACGGAGAAAAATCCCTTGCCCTAAGTAAAGAATTAAATTACGCTCATGGAATTGATGAAGCTTCTCATACGCTGAGTGATATTTATACAGCATTGGGCCAATATGAAAAGGCGCTCGAAAATTATGAACTTTATATTCAAACGATTGACAGTATAAATAATGTAGAATCAAGAAAAGCCGGAATTAAATCTCAACTCAAATATGAATATGAGAAGCAGGCCATAGCCGATAGTATTGCTCATGTAAAAGAAAACGATATTAAAAATGCCGAGCTTGAAAAACAGACTGCTGAAATAAAGGAAAAAAGAATTCTGCAATATGTAATGTTTGGCGGATTAACGCTTGTACTTGTGTTCGCAGGTTTTATGTACAACCGTTTTAAGATTACGCAAAAACAAAAATTAATTATCGAAACCAAAGAAAAAGAAACCAAGAAACAGAACGAGATCATTTCAGAACAAAAAAGGCAGGTGGAAGAAAAGCAAAAAGAAATCCTCGATTCTATTAACTATGCCAAGCGAATCCAAATAGCACTGATAACATCAGAAAGATATATTCTCAAAAACTTAAATCGTTTAAAAGGAAGTTCCTGAAAAAAAATAAATATATATTCAGACTTTTTCTGCTGATAATTTTTTCAATTATCAGTACTATTTCTTTTTCGCAGACAGAAGAACTTAATAAGTTTAAAGATGAACTGCAAAAAGCCTCACACGATACAGCCCGTTGCCGAATTATGAACGCCATTATTAATCTGGATATGGATAGTGTGTGGCAGGCCTATACTATTCAATTAAGAAATTTCTGCGAAAACAAATTGCAAAACATAAAACAGGATGATCCACACGTTAAGATATACAAGCGTTTTTTGGCCCACGCTTATTTTAACTATGCCTTTATTGAAAAAGAAGATAACCACGATCGTAAGGAAGCGATTGCCTCTTACAGAAAATCTTTAAAAATAAGGGAAGAGATTGGCGATGTACAGGAAATTCCAAGCACACTCATTAACATTGCCGTAATCTACAACGAAGAAGGCAATACCTCGCTTGCCCTGGAATATTATTTCAAAAGCGCTGACATGTGCCAGAAACTTGGAAATAAAAAAGAACTTTCAACTTCATGGAATAACATTGGAAGCACTTATCAGAAACGCGCCAACGTTGAAAAAGCATTGGAGTATTATTTCAAAAGTCGGAAAATATGTGAAGAGATGGGAGACAAAGGTGGACTCGCCGCTGTTCTTAATAATATCGGATACGTTTACAAAGTTCAACGCGATTATAAAAGCGGACTCGAATATTTTGAAAAAAGTCTTAAAATAAGAGAAGAAGAAAAAGATTATAAAAACATGGCGGTAGCCCTGAACAATGTAGCCGTTTCTTATTCCGACCTGGGTAATTATGATAAGTCACTCGAATATCATTTTAAAAATCTTGCACTTCTTGAAAAACAAAACAATCAGGAAATGATGGGGCGTTGTTTAAATAACATTGGCGGTGATTACGTGGATAAAGGCGATTATAAAAACGCGGTCCTATATATGGACAAAGGCTTAAAAATGCGGGAGAAGATTCACGACAAACGTGGAACCGCGAACAGCCTTTATTGTTTCAGTAGACTCTATGTCATTTTCGCGGAAAAGGAAAAATCTCCCGAAGCAAAACGAAAAAATCTCAAAATAGCCGAAGACTATTGTACACGAAGCCTGAAGCTTTGCTTAGAAGTTAATTCGCCTGAACTGATAGAGTCTTCAGCGCATCAGCTAAGTATTATCAATAAGAAACTTGGCGATCACAAAAAAGCACTAGAAAATTTCAAATTACACGTTCTCATGCGTGACAGTGTGAGCAACGAAAAATCCCGGAAAGCAAGTATTAAATCGGCATTGCAATATGATTACGAAAAGCAGGCGGCAAAAGACAGTGTGGCCCATGCGAAAGAAACCGAAATTAAAAACGCGAAACTGGCAAGACAAACTGCTGAGATCAAAACAAAGAAAAATCAGCAATACGCCCTTTTCGGAGGTTTGATTCTCGTAGTTATCTTCGCAGGAATTATGTATAACAGATTCAGAGTGACACAAAAACAAAAAGTGATCATTGAAGCGCAGGAAAAAGAAACACAGAAACAAAACGAAATTATTTCACAGCAAAAACATCTTGTTGAAGAAAAACAAAAAGAAATAGTAGATAGCATAAAATACGCGAGACGAATTCAGACGGCGCTTATTACCAATGAAAAATATATTACGAAAAACCTGGATCGTCTTAAAAACCTTTAAACAACATTCAATATGAAAATCACAATTATCGGGGGAGGAAATCTTGGAAGAGCCATAGCTGAAGGCCTTATAGGTTCGGCGTTTGCAAAGGCAGCAGATATAACTATTACACGCAGAAGTCCCTCTTCACTTGACGATCTGAAAAAGAAAGGCGTAAAAACTCTAAGTGATAATAAATCCGCAGTAAAAAATGCCGATATGCTTTTGCTTTGTGTAAAACCTTTCCAGGCTAAAGAAGTGCTGAAAGAAATTTCTAAACACACGAACGCAAAACAAATTATTGTTTCAGCCGTTTCAGGAGTAAGTTCGGAAGATATCAGTAACATCCTTGGCTCAAAGATCACCATTCTTCGTGCTATGCCGAATACTGCTATGTCTATTAACCAGAGCATGACTTGCCTTAGTTATTCTAAAGCCGAAACAAAACAATTAAAACAGGTCGAAGAATTATTCAATGCTTTGGGAAAAATCATTATCATTGACGAAAAATTAATGGACGCTGCCACTATTCTTGGTGCTTGCGGAACAGCATTTGCCATGCGCTACATCCGCGCAAATATTCAGGCCGGAATTGAAATTGGTTTCGATGCCAATACTGCCCGCCTCATTGCGGCTCAGACTGTAAAAGGCGCCGCCGATCTTTTACTTAAGAACGGCAGGCATCCTGAAGAAGAAATTGATAAAGTAACTACGCCAAAAGGCGTTACCATTACAGGATTAAATCAGATGGA
>JAJONO010000139.1 GCA_021323535.1 Bacteroidota bacterium | reverse complement strand
TCCTCAACTTTAATTCTCAACTCAAACCAGTATGAAAAACGTTTTCTTTTTACTCATCGCACTCGTCTCTTTTTTCAATGTAAAATCTCAGAATCCTGTCACCTGGCAGGCAACTTATAAATCCATTTCAGCCACCGAAGGCGAAGTGATCATCACTGCAACTATCGAAAAAGGCTGGCACACGTATTCGCAAAGGGAAACAGATGCGGGACCAATCAATACCAGTATTAAATTTACTCCTTCAAAAGAATATACCCTTGTTGGCAAAACGGAAGAAAGCAATGCTCATGAAGAATTTGACAAGGCTTTCGACGCCAAACTCTACATTTTCCATGATAAAGCAGAATTCAAACAAAAGGTAAAACTCACCGGAAAGTCTGCCACCATTAGCTTAAAGGCGGAATGCGTATGTTGTAACGACATGATGTGCATGCCCCCTAAGACCTTCGATTTAACTGTTAAGGCACAATAAAAAAATAATAGTATTTTTACTGTTTAAACCGTTTTAACCCAACAAGGATTATGAAAAAGTTCCTCCTGCTTTTTATTTTTTTCGCTCTTGGAATTGAGGCACAGCAAAACCCTGTGAGCTGGAAGTTCGAGACAAAAAAAGTGTCGGATTGTGAATACGATCTTATCTTCAAAGCAAGCATCGAGGAGCCATGGCACATTTACTCCATTCACAAAGAGAAAGCCAAAGAAGCCGAGGATATCTGGCCAACAACGATCATTTTCAAAAAATCAAAAGACTATAAAACAGTTGGACCATTAAAAGAATCAAAACCGCATACTGAATTAGATAAAGTCTGGGAATGCGTGGTTTCTTATCACCCAAAGAATGCGACGTTTACACAGAGAGTTCAGTTATTATCGAAGGATAAAGTAAAAATTACCGGGACCTATGAAGTTCAGGCTTGTACCGACCAGATGTGTACGCGTACCCCTATCGATAAATTTGAATTTGAATGCGAAGGCGGAGCCACTTGTGTTGCAACCGAAACTACAGCGGCCATAGATTCTTCAACGGCGGCTTCTACAACATTAGCAGCTGACACTACACCAAAAAACAATACGCCAACCGTTTCGGCAACTCCTGATAATAAAACATCAGAGAAAGACCCGGAAGCAATTGAGAACATGAGCTGGTGGGCTATTTTCCTAACAGGATTCATTGGCGGATTTGCGGCGTTACTTACACCATGCGTGTTCCCGATGATCCCAATGAATGTGAGCTTCTTCACCAAGCAATCCAAAACAAAAGCGCAGGGAATGAGAAATGCATTGATCTATGCACTCTTCATCATTATTCTTTACGTGGGATTGGGGTTGGGTGTTACACTTATTTTCGGAGCGGGAGCATTGCATACGCTCTCCACCAACATCTGGTTCAATCTTGCCTTCTTTGTGTTGTTACTGGTCTTTGCGGCATCTTTCCTTGGAGCTTTCGAAATTGTATTGCCAAGTTCTTTCGTCAACAAAATGGATTCTAAATCCGATAAAGGCGGACTTGTCGGAATTTTCTTCATGGCATTTACGCTGGCGCTTGTTTCTTTCAGTTGTACTGGTCCTATCATTGGAACCCTTCTTGTGCAAGCTGCAGCAGGTGGCGGAATCGGCGGACCGTTCTGGGGAATGTTTGGATTTGCATTAGCGCTGGCATTACCATTCGGATTGTTTGCTGCATTTCCAGGCTGGCTAAACTCTCTTCCTAAATCAGGCGGCTGGTTAAATTCAGTAAAAGTTGTATTAGGGTTTTTAGAGTTAGCATTGGCTTTAAAATTTGCTTCTAACGCTGATCTTGTTGTACAGGCAGGAATTCTTACCCGCGAAGTATTTATCGGATTATGGATCGTGATCTTCGGTCTAATGGGCGTTTATCTCATTGGAGGATTTAAAACATCGCACGACAGTGATCTCAAACATGTATCAGTAACTCGCTTAATGTTTGCTATTGTTTCTTTCTTCGTTACTATTTATCTGATTCCCGGAATGTGGGGAGCGCCTTTGAAATTATTCAGTGGAATTCTTCCTCCTCTTGAATATTCTGAATCGCCACATGGATTCGGTGGCGGTGGCGTACATGCTGCTGCGAATACTAACATTGATCCTGAATTCTCGAAATACATCGAAACAAATAAGCACGGAGTTGTTTACTTTAAAAACGATTACGAACATGCACTGGCTTATGCTAAGAAAACAGGAAAACCTTTAATGGTGGATTTTACGGGACACGCCTGCGCTAATTGCCGTAAAACCGAAGATTATGTATGGCCTGATCCTGAAGTTGTAAAACGCCTCAATAATGAAGTGGTGTTGGTTTCGTTGTATGTTGACGACAAACGTTCGCTTGATCCAAAAGACTACAAAAAAGTATTCTGGTATGGCAAAGAAAGAGAGATCACTGACATTGGCGATAAGTTCAAATACATGGAAGAAACATTATACGGACAAAGTACTCAGCCATTGTACATTCTTCTCGATCACAATGAACAAAAACTAAACGCCGTGCGCGGTTATAACCCAAGTATTGAAGAATATATTAAGTGGATGGATGAAGGGATCGATAAATTCAAAGCCGGCAAAAAGTAATTTCTTGCGCATCATTAATTCCAAAGCTGAAGTAAAAGCTGTTCTCAACGAACTTTTAAAGCAGAATAGCAGGTGGGACTCGCAGCAAACTATTTCATTCATTCACGATAATTTATTGAAGAAGAAAGTCCGTTTTCCTGTTCTCGAATATTTCGCCGAACTTATTTTTCTTATCATTCCTGTAAAGGAACAAAAAGGATTTCTTCAGAAAATCATTGACCAAAGATGTTTTTAAAAATGCCGAAGCCTTTATTATTCAGGGTGACAAATGGTATGTGTGCGACATTATTGGCGAAAGGGTTTTTGGGCACGCGCTCTTAACTTCTCCGAAAGAAACCATGCCACATCTTAAAAAATTAAAATCCAGCAAAAATACATGGATGATAAGAAGCATTGGTGTGGGTGCGCATTACGCTGTAAAAAAAGGCCTCGACAAAAAGAGTGTGGATGAACTATTTCAGTTATTGCTTTCATTGTCTTCGGCAAGTGATTTTCATATCAAAAAAGGAATTGGCTGGGGAGCGAAAACCATCGCTAAATTTCATCCTGCTGTTATAAAAAAATATCATGATGATATTTACGAAAATGATGAGGTAAAACAGTGGTTCAAAACAAAAATTAAAATCGGATTAAGCCGCAATAACAAGTATGCCTCAAAATATAATAGTTAAGAGCATATTGAATAAAACCAAGAGCCGCGATTCCTGGTTCCTCGATGATTATACTGTTAATCCTTTCAGTGGCTGCTCGTTTAATTGCCTTTATTGTTACATCCGTGGAAGCAAATACGGTGAACACATGGAAGAAAAAGCTTCCATCAAACAAAACGCGGTGGAGTTGCTCGACAAACAATTAAGTCTTCGTGCTAAAAAAAACCAATACGGTTTCATTGTCGTTTCCTCAGCCACCGATCCGTACCTGCACTTTGAAAAGGAA
>JAJONO010000043.1 GCA_021323535.1 Bacteroidota bacterium | reverse complement strand
TGCAAGCTGACTCGAATCCATGCCTGAATACTTTTTCTTCCAGTTGTAGAATGTTTGTTTGTTTACCCCGAGTTCACGGCAAATGTCAGGAACTGATTTTCCTGCTTCGTACTCTTTTAACGCATGTACGATCTGCGCTTCTGTGAATTTTGATTTTTTCATTTTGACAGTTTAAAGTTAGAATTTTCTACTTTTACACTGTCCTATTTTTAGGAAGGGTTACAATCCGAGAATAGTCAAGTTAGCCAAAGAAATAGTCCGGACAGAAGCCCAATATCATTTTAAATTGGGCGAAGTTAAAAACCGCTTTAGTAACACTGTAGAGAATTCTTATGTTTCATTCGGATGCTATGATTGCGACGCCATTTTCGGAGATTTTCATTTAATGGAAGAGAAAAGAAATGGTTTAGCCGACCCTTTAAGTATTAAGTTTAAAAGAAAAGTTGATTTCCAATTCTCGATTAGTGATCATATCCATTGGTGCCATTCTGAATCAAAAGAGTTTTGCGAATAGTATCTGAATAACTGTTGTTGATGCTTCAACAGAATTTGTTGCTCTTTCAACACTCGTTCCAACAAAAATTGTCAATTGAGATAACAAAGCCGTGTTAATTGCCTAGACCTAACATTTGTTTCGTTATTACAAACTATCAAATTCTTTTTACTAATTCTTAATTTTAATTTGACTCCAAATATCTTGTCTAAATTTTGTCAAAGGACGTTTATGTACTCCGTCTTTCCCAATAAAAGTACCAATTAGCAAAGATTTAAAGTCCCTTTTATTCGGAAACAAATCCTCAAAATCATTTATTAACCCTCTGGCTTTGGCATCACTATAAGCCGAATGAACCTGATATAACTCCGCAATTATATCCTTTTGGGTTTCGTAAATTGATTGAATGCAGAAAATTTCATTGTTCAGTTTTGTCGAGCCAGAGTTTTTTAAAAGTGATTGATAATTGAATTCAATGTCCTCGACTTTTCTTGAGGCTAGATATTTAGCTTGTCCGCCTTTTGTTAAGTCAAATTCACCTGCTATTAAATCTTTGTCCCGCATGCTGTACAAATAGAAAATCTCGTCCATTGAATACACATTGTCACTTTTTGCTTTATTACAGTTTCCGCAAGAGGGCAATAGATTTAATATGGATATTGAAAGATGAGGATATTTAGATTTTGGATAAAAATGGTCAAATTCAAATTTTGCTGTTAAATTCCCTAAGTCGTCTTCAATTACCAATGCATACTGAGAGTTACAATAAACACATGTTCTAATACCTAAAGCTTGAAAAAAGTCTATTCCCTCTTTATTTCTTACTGAATCATATTTTAGCGCCTCTACTATTGCATCAGAAAATTTTGTCGCTTTATTGGCATTATAAAACAGATTTTGAAACTTTCTATCGGAGTAACTTGCAAATTGCCGAAGTTGTGTAGGGCTAGCTATAAGAAGCGGGTGATAATTTTTTTTAATATAATCAATTACAAAAACCTCTTCCTTTGTTACAAAAATAGTTTTTAAATCTTCCAAACTATCAAGCGGATATTTAAACGACGACTTACGATTTACAAAAAGGGTACTTGCATACGCGAAAACCATATCTCGAATTTCCTGATTATAATGTAATTTAATCATCCCGTCTCTTCTTTAATTTATTTTGAAGGGCTTTGATTTTTTTGAGTATCTCTTCCTTAGATTCTTCTGTTCCATATTTTTCGTCAAATAATTGCTGAAGTCTATTTCTAATAAGTGGTTCGCCAATCAAGTGAATTGTCTTTTGTGCTTCTTGATACGTAAAGTTCTTGTTTTTTCCAGTCAGAAAGTCAGTTAAGTTTAATATTTTTTGTTTAGCGATTATTCCCATAAATCCACCTGGCAAGTAAAATGAATCGGCTAATAAATCATAAATATTAGATCCAAATGTCCTTCGCTCATATATAGTATTAGCTCCAGCTCCGAGTTTAACAACAGCATAGTCAGGAATATCCGTAATTACAAATGGGGAGTGTGTTGTTATGATTACATGAAGATACATTTGGTTGAACCGTACCCGTAAAAAGCTTATAAGATAATGTAAATACTCTTGTTGCCATTGGGGATGGAAACCTGCTTCTGGTTCATCAAGCAATAAAAAAGAAAATTGTCTATTTTTAAAAGATTGAGCTCCGATCAAGTAACTTTCATTTATTCTTGAAAACAGTGTGAACATAGCTTTCTCACCTGTGCTCATTCCGCCCCAATCATAATGCACTAAAGGAATTACATTTTTATACGGCATTAATCTAAGAATTTCGTCTTCAATCTTTAAAAAGCCCGCCAATTTATTAACATTACATTCAAAATAATCTGAATTAATAGTCCACTCTAGATTTTGTGAAGTAGTCTCAAACTCTTTAATTAAATTGAATAGCTCATTCTTATTTTCATTTATAATAGTGTTCTGTATTTTGAAAAATTCAATAAAAACGTCCAGTTTTTGATCGTCATTGTATTCCTGATTTACTATATCCTCCCTATAATGGCTATCATCGATGTACATATCTCCTCTAGTTTCGACATTATAAAAAAGACAGTCTACCAACCTCATTTTAAACAACAACACAAATAGTTCCTGTACCCTCTGTCCAGTTTCAACATTATAATAATTTGGATCTTCAGATCTTTCATCAGCAATTTCACGCAATTCAGTCGTCAATATGGAACTTGTTATTTGAAATTGCTCTCTTAGCTTTCCTAAGTATCTTATAGATGGATAGTTAATATATCTCGGCTCTGTATCAATTTTCTCAATGTTTCCTAACGGAAAAATTTTACCATATTTAGGTGTTATTTTATTCAAAATGTCATTAATTGGAAGTTGCCAGGTGTCGACTTCATGCTTAAATCTCAATTGAGATTTAACATCTTCTCTCGAAAAATATTCAACCTGACCAAGATCAAAATCCTCATCTTTATCTTCAAATCTTTTATGAATTAAAAATTCTGTAGAGACGTCAATAAAACCCGGACTACTGAAATTAAACTCATTTGACAAGTTTGGAAAGCCAGAGTAAAAGGCACTAAGAAGGTTTGCCGAAATACTCTTTTTTATTATTGACTTACCCTTGTAGTAGACTTGAATTTTTGCATTCGGGGTATTTAAACGAAAATGTAATTGGTCATTATCTTTAAATACGGCAAAATAATCCCAAAGTGGAAAATTATAAGAATGTGACTTTTTTTTAATTGCTTCTTCATTTATTATGAACTGAAGAAACTTTAATAAGGATGTTTTTCCTGATCCATTTTCACCAATAATACAAGAAATATTAATGAATTTATCATGAAAACCTTGTACATAGTTTTCGTTCTTTTGTGTTATTAGACTGTAGTTATCATCTTTTCCAATCAGTGAAAATGTAAGATCGGCTCCGAAATTTAAATCTTGATTTGAGAATGCGTATGTTTTGTGAGAGTCGAAAAGGTAAAAATAAACGATTTTCATATTAAAAAATTATCCTTTACAGAACACTTTTATTATATTACATAGAAATAAAATAATTAATAAAATTATCTAACGGTAAACAATAATTTTTCTGTTGATAGAAATTCCATTACCAGTGATATTAACAATGTAAATTCCTTGATATAACGATAAAATGTCTATTTCATTTGAAAAACTTTGTTGTAAAACATTCTGCCCAGTTAATGTAGTTATTGTTATTTGGGTTTGGTTTAAAGACCAATTACCTTCTAAATAAATCTTAGACGCGCAAGGATTTGGATAGACTATAATCTCGTTATTAATTTGTGACAAATCATTTAGGCTTGTAACATCAACCAGCTTAGCTAAATAATCACATTTTCCACTCTGTGCAGTATTAAACACGCCCCCACAAAGTAACTCTGAATTATAAGTACCCAACGCAGGTGTATAATGGTTAATTCCACTCCCAACGTATTCCCATAGGGAACTCAGTGAATTCCATTTCATTACATTACTATATTCTGGTGTTAAACTATTTGTTATTCCTCCTGAGAAGTAAAGATTATTATTATGGATTGCAAATTTCCTTACATTAATCGTTTCTTGTTGGCTAAAAATAGACCAAGCTGTTCCATTCCATTGCTGGACCCTTGATTGGATTTGCGGGCCAGGAGTAATGGTAAAGTTAGTGTAGTATTGTGAACCAACTAGTAATTTTCCTTGCCATTCTATCATAGAAGCATTGGTTGTGCTGACTCCACCCATTACACTGTCCCAACTAGTACCGTTCCACCTAGCAATACCATTACATGGCACTCCTCCAGCAGAATTTATAGTTCCAAGAACATAAAGCTCGTTCTGGTAAACATAAAGATCATTAACATTACTTCCATTAATACCGCTACCTAAGGCTTGCCAATTGGAACCGTTCCACTTTGCAATGTGATTGGCGCTCATTCCATCTATATTAGTGAAGGTTCCGCCAACATAAAGCTCGTTGTTATAAAAGGCGGCAGAGTAAATTATCCCGTTTCCTGACGTTGCTAGCCCTGTCCAATTTGATCCATCCCATTTCGCAATATTTTTTGCCTTGACTGTTCCGGCGGAGTCAAAAGTGCCAACAACAAATAATTCATTATTATTTACTACACTTTCATAAGCAAATGACCCACTAGGTCCTCTTAATCCAGAACCTAATTGGTTCCAAGAAGAACCATCCCACGAAGCAATCAGATTAGCTTGAACACTTCCAACAGTTGAAAAACTTCCTGTTACGATTAATTTAGTGTTGTATTCTGTAAAAGAGGTTACCTGGTCTCCCGGTGATTGAGGCAAACAACCCCAATCCATGACTTGAGCATGGATTGAGGTCGTAAATAATAAAATAAATATTAAAAATCCCCTGAACATTAAATCTAATGACTAATAATTATTTTCTTTACAATCTTAGTGCCGGATTTAGTTAATTCAAAGAAATATAGGCCATTAGCTAAACCTGGGACAGCAATTGTTTTTTCTTTATTTAAAGATACATTTTTTTCTTCAATTTGTAATTGACCAAGTAGGTTATAAACTTTGAGGTCTATATTTTCTATTCTTTCTTTCGTAGTCGCCAATATTACTTTGTCATTGGCCGGATTTGGATAAATAGAAATATAATTATCTTGAAAGTTCTCATCCTTTAAACCAACTGGATTGGTTGTCATATAAACTGTGTAAGCAAGGTTGACCGTACCCGTTAATCCCGCAAATTGTGGTGGATACCAACCAAGTGAAGTAGTAGGTACGGTAGGAGTAAGTACTTCATAAATGTATCCGACTAAATTGGCACTGCTTGCTGTTACGGTTGATGTTACATCATGATGAGCTGGTAAACTCTTGCTCGGAAAATTGAAATAGATATTACAATTAGGTGATCCCGAAGTGACAGAATTCAGTCCCACTACATCCGATGCTGCATCTAAATCCCAACCTTTAATAAAATTGTATCCGGTGGGGATTGTGTGCGAGTTAGTAGCTGTGATTCGATAACGATTAACATAAGTGGTTGGAGTAGTAATGCCATACAGGTTATTCCAGTTGCATGTTACTTCATTCGATCCTACCAAAACGGCTGTGCTTGCATTTACAACCGTATTAAGATGCCAAATGATATAATCGGGGTACTTTACATTCAATAAGGCATTTCCAGCGTTAACTCTCCCATAACCGGTTTCTGGATCATATCCTGGAAAGTTTGGGCCGGTTGTGAGATCTGTGGTGGTTAATTGCATCACCTCTTCCAGATCTTCGGGATACCAATTGACCACATCTGGATTAAAAGGAGCAACAGGACCAAGTACTTTCTTATCATAGCTTTTCAAAAGGGCTGCAACACCAGAAACATGAGGCGCAGCGAATGAGGTTCCATCAAAAGTATATGAGCAAGTTTGAGATTGAATACTATAAAGTGCTGTATCCGAAAAGCTTGATGCAGTTCTAGTTGGTGCCGAATATAAATTACTGGTTCCAGGAGCAATAAAATCTAAAGTTCCTCCACATTGAGAGAATCCTGCCCTGGCTCCTGAAGAATCATTCGCACCGACATGCATTAACATTCTGTCTGGATAATTTGCGGGATAATACCAAAATTGGCAAGGGCCTTGATCATCATTTCCAGAAGTGTTTACTATAGTTACCTCGTTATCAAAGGCTGTTATCATTGCTTCATATATAGGCATGTCAGCAGCAATCGTAGATGTCCAACTATGATTCTGGACATGAAGACCAAAACCAATCGCTGGAGTTTTAATTGCTCCCTGAACAATTGCTGCTGCACGGGCCTGTGAGGTTGCATAGGTTCCGCAGTTACTACTAATCGTGTCGTGGGTTTTCATATTATACAATGCAACACCGGTATTGGAACTGTCTGCATCTCCACCGGCTACACCTGCTATACCAAAGTTATTGTTTCGAATAGCACCAATTAATCCTGCAACAGCAGTGCCATGCCCGGAAGGATCATCTGGTACTACCGTAGATAATGACTGATTATCATAATAATTAAAACCTCCAGCAATTTTAGAACCTGCAAACGTACCATTTCCAAAATCTTGATGTGCAAAATTGATCCCTGAATCAAATACTCCAACTTTAACGCTTGGAGTACCGACAGCTAAATTCCATGCTGGTTCAATATTAATATGCGCGTTTGCAATCCCTACCATTGGCCTTAAACCTGCTGAATTGCCATTGTTGTAGTGAGTATCGTCTGCCCCTGCTGTTACAGGTGCAAGCTCATTAAAATATGCCCATCTTACTACCGTTCCTGCATTTTTAAATTGATTCATTAGCACTGTATCATTAACCTCTGGCAAATAAACAATAAAAGAACTCCAATGAGATTGAATCTTAATAGTTCTCCCCGATCGTGTTGTAGAAAGGCTATCGTTTTTCGTCAGAGTGGGTATTGATTTAGAACACAAATATCTACTTACAGAACTTCCACAAACTGAATTTAGGTTTGCCATTGCTGTTGGAGTTAAAAAATCCGATAGCTCTCCATGAACCAAATGGGAATTATTAACCGCCTCGTCTTTCATTGCTGAGGGCTGAAAAGCCACAAAAATCTGACCTGTCATTCTTTTCGGAACACTTGCACTAAAGGTGACTGCTTCTGGAATATCGTTATACTTGTATGTTAAAACTATGTTTGAATCCAAATTTGAACCAGCATATGTTCTACCGGAAACGAAAATTAAATTAGTATCGGGGTCAATTGCGAAATCGAGAAATTTATCGGTAGAATTTAAAGGACCGTTGTATTTTCCTTCAAGGGTCTGCCGTCCATCTTTATTAAATCTAAGAATTGATATATCTTGATTGCTGTTAGTATTAGAATGCCCACCAACAAATATTTCATTCATATTTTTAACCACCACTTTAACACCTTCAGCTGTAGAGCCTGGAACCGCTGGATATTTCTTTCTCGACCATTTTAAATTCCCATTCTTATCATACTTAAGTAATACTAATTCCCTCTCTGTAGAATTCCTATAAGTAAAACCGGTAACATATACGTTCAAGCTGTCATCGAGTGCAATACTCAAACCTGCGTCGTCAAAACCATAGCCGTTATAGGACTGAACCCAAACCGTATTTAAAGCTGTATCGAGTTTTAAAACCTGGATGTCGTTAGCCGTCCTTCCTGTAGAATAGATATTTCCTAATGAATCTGTAGTCATTCCAAATACCATATCAGTACTTGTTCCGTTTGCTTGCCTGTCAACCGCTTTTTGAGTTCCATCTGTTGGATCATAACTCACAGTTGCTACATCCCAGTCTGTAAACGTCGTAGCACTTGATCCCATTACAATAACCAGCCCATTTCCTGGATCAACTGTAACAGCCCAAGGCGCATCGTAGCTTCCGTAATCATATCTGGAAGTCCAAATGATATTCCCTGTACTGCCATCCAATTTTAAAGTTGCATAATCAGGCACAGCACCAAGAGTTCCGTCACTAACTCCGGTCACATAAAGCACATTATTTGGATCATCAAAATAGATACCCGATGCAATATCCGTGCTGCTATTAGGCCCATTATAATATTGAACCCACTGTTGCGCACCAACATTATCATATTTAATAATAAAATAATCCAATCCCGTTCCTGAACCTGCAACCCTTATACCACCGCATACATAAACATTATTTGACGCATCAAGTGTTGAAGCGATAACAAAACATTTTTCAGTAGAAGTATTGAATAGATTCGTCCACTGAACAATACCGTTTGAAATCTGTGAAGCTGTAGTCGCGTCGTATTGAGTTGGACTAATTTTCTGATTTCCGCTTATGATCACATTCCCAGTAGAACTTACTAAAATGGGAGCATTGTCGACAGTGTCCGTAACTCCACTTGTAGTTACATTTTTTAAACTAATAAACGATTTTTGAGACTTTCCACTGAAGGATAGCGCTAATAAAAATAGCAGGAGGATTTTATTTTTCATAGTAAGGTTTTAGCTTAGATAAAGGTATCTGCCTATACCATTTTGTCAAGCGGGTAAAACCCCACCGTTTTTAAACAGCAAATTAGCGGGTTGGCTTACTAGATTTAATTTTGACTAAATCAGATAGATTAACGTCTAACGCCTTAGAAATTCTTAATAATGTCTTAACAGTAGGATTTGTTTTACCGTTCTCTAAACGACCAATACTTGACTCATCAAAACCGGTTGCAGCAGCTAAATCAAGTTGCGTGAATTTCTTCCTCAACCTGTATTTTAGAATGTTTGCCCCGATTTGCTTAAACTCATCCATTATATCTCAAAAATGGAGGATTATAAAAGAAAAACGCCCAACATATATGTAGAGTTGGTGTTTTTACTATCTTCGTCTAGCCAACCTTTTACCGTTGTTTACGTATATAGTGAAAGCTCCTTATTATGAGAAAAAAAATCCTGTTCGCCGAAGATCATCCACTTTTTAGAGAGACAATAATTAATTCATTAAATGACGTAACAAAATTTAGTATTGATACTGTGTCAAATGGTTTGGAACTTCTCAATCACCTGGAGAATTCCATGCCGGATCTTCTTTTGCTTGATTTGGAAATGCCAAAAATGGATGGTAATACCGCATTTACAAGAGTTAAACAAAGGTACCCCTTACTTAAAGTAATTATATTTAGCTCTTACGATTCCCCAGCATTGGTGAAGAATTACAGAGACCGCGGTGCAAATGGCTACATTTCAAAAGGTAAAATTCAAGACATAGATAACCTAGTAGAGGCTATTAAAACTGTTTTAAACGGAGACTCTTTTTTCTATTCTACAGATTCTTCTATCAGATATACCAAAAGAGAGCTAGAGATCATTCCTAGGATGGTCGAAGGAAAGACTACAAAACAAATAGGAAAAGAACTGCGTATTGGTGGAAAGGCTGTAGAAAAACATCGAAATAATTTATACAAAAAATTAGGTGCAAAATCTTTAGCTGAATTACTGAGATTACTAATAAAAGATGGGGCTGAATTCTTAGGGAGATAATTACATCGAAGAAAGGTATATAAACAAGTTAAGTAGAAATCAATTTCATCAAATCTTTTTATTATCAAGCCTGGAAAGTTTTTTATCTCGTAGATCGTAATGGAGTCTCTCTACAGTACTTTTTAATATTTTGTTACTAAGTCCTATCATAATGCTATGATTTATAGCAGGTTAAATAAAATTTCTAGAGTACCTTTATGTAAAAAGACATGAGTATATTTCCAAATATTGAAGGGTTGGATGAGATTCCAATGCTTCACTTCAGGTACGCTGAGTACGTATTAAAAAAGTTAATCGAGAATATTCTTGAACAAGATGAAATTGACATTGGAGTTGAAGGAGAAAAAACGGCGATAGTGAGTTTCTATGGTGACACTGATAATCTTCAATTGAGTATTCTATATGTAGATCATAGCTTTAAGATTAGAGTGGTGGAGCATGGTGATTCGACTAATACTGCGAAATTTATTTATAACCTAACAGAAAACGAACTCGAAGAAGACATTCCTGGTGTTTTGAGGGAGGAAATGCAAAATGTTGCATTTGAAAGGGAGCCTGCAGTAGTAAAAGTGAATCATCTAAAAATCGAAAAAACAGAAGAAGAATAATTGGCAAAAGCCATTGGGAAAGAATAAAGAATTGTGAACGAATATTTAGATATATCCTGTGCCTTGTATAGTAACTCTCTAACCTTATTCATTGGAACAGGATTTAGTAAATATCTAACTAATGGCAAAGCTCCTAGCTGGCTAGAGTTGATGGTTCAGTGCACACAGATTGTTGATGTTGATAATAAATTGCTTGAGGAGTTGTTTGTTTTTGATAGTACTGGCAAAGTCACAAATTGTAAATACGAATTAAGTATTTGCGCACAGATTCTTGAATTAGAATATAAAAAGTACAAAAAGGATATAAAAAAGCAGGTTACAGAAATTATTGATTTGTTAATTAATGATGGAACTATAGATAAAGGAAAACTGAGTTCTTTACAATCCTTTTTTTCTAAATACCCAAGTATAAATATCATAACTACCAATTACGACACTTTATTTTCGGAACATATTATTCCTTTTACAAGCAGGGTAATTATTGAAGGCAGTGTTATTCCTAGAATAAATGCTGGTCAGAATATCTACCATATACATGGCTGTATAAGCAAACCCGAGAGTTTGATTCTAACGATGAATGATTACTATAAATTTCAAAACAAGAATAATTATTTCTCAAGAAAATTTAATACATTATTGCAAGAAACTACAGTTGTAATTTTAGGGTATTCACTAGGAGATTTTAATCTGAATACAATATTAAATGAAGCAAGAAGTTCCAAAACAGATACTTTTAGAAAAACAGATATTTATTACATTACAAGAGATTCAGTTCCCGAACTGCTATCAAAGTTTTACGAAACATCATACGGAATTAAAGTCATTAATCACGAAACGATTGACCGTTTCTTTAGTAACACTGAAGACTATTTTGCTGAAGCAGCAGGTATTATAAGCAATGCAGGTAATTTAAAAGAAATTATAAAAGGAACCGCCATTTATAACGATGATTTTCTAAAGTTGAAAGTTTCATTGACATATATTCTGTTACAAGCATCAAGTATTGGAATTGATAACAACGATGAAAAATTTTTAAAAACACTTATTAGTATATTAAAAAAGAAAATTGAGTTCACAAGCATTGCTGGTGCCTGGGAGCAATATGAACACTTGGCAGACTGGCTAATAGAAATTTCGATGAATATTCAAATTAAAGGGGTTTGTATTGAAAATGAATTTTGCGAGATTGTACATTATTCACTAACTAATTCTACTCGAACCCGCAAACTAGGATATTCTTGGATGGCTTATAGAATTTGGAATGAGCGGTGGACTGAAATGAAACTGGAAAACCAACATTTCCTCCAACAGTTTGTAAAAGAAAACACGTGGCCATTTGGGAATGATATTGAAACAATTTATAAGAATAACCCCTAATTATTTTATATGGCATTACTTGCATCCATAGGAACAAAATTATTGTCTGACTTTATGAAATATGTCGGACTATTAGGAATAGAAAAATTCACTAGTTCAAACTTCAACGCATACGAAAAGGAACTTTTAAGTATCGTAGAAAAAACAATCGAGGATTATAAGTCTAAGTATATCACTAGCGTTCCATTACGCACCCAGTTTTATGATTCTGAGATTTTGTTGACTGAGATTATTAAGTTTCGGTTTACTAAGTCGTATAACACTAAAGATTTAGAGGAAGGTATAAAGAAAGATAAAAGAATAGAAGTACCATCTAGCTCTGATATATCAAAGTTTTTAGAGTTGTTTTCAAATAATATAGCCGAAAGCCAAGAACTGAAAGAATTAAATATTGAGAATAATTATCGAGAGGAAATTTTTAAAATTTCAGATGATCTTAAAGGGTTTGAAGATAGAGTTACTAATTTAATTGTAAACGCTAAAAATGATTTAATTGAAGTTTTCAAGTCGGATTCTGACCTTGTTGAAGATTGGTCAAAGCAATTAGATGAGATTGAAACAAACATTCAACAATTTAAACCAAAGACAGCTTTAGAACGGTTGGAAAAGCTGTATAAAAGAATTTGCGACAAGGGTGTATCTAAAAATCATCTGGAAGCCAAACTTTTGTTCTTAAAGGCTTTATGTCTTGTTGAAATCAACCATAACGATGCTGGAGATTATTTTATCAAGGCGCATAAATTATCACCAAATGCGAACGAGTTTAAACCAAATGCTGCAGTGAACTATGTAAATAAAGGAGATATTAATAACGCTGAACGATTAATTAAAGAGCTTTTTGAAAGAGATGACTATGATGGTGGTGCATGGTTTGCAAAATGTCTGATTAACGTAAAGCAAATCGACTCCTTTGTTGCTACAATTCCGCCTCCTGTCTTGGCCAAAAAGGGATTCAGTGCGCAATTAGCGAATTGGCTTATCATGATTAAAGGTGTTGAGGCTTTAGATTTTATTGACAAATTAGGAATTGGATTTGATTATAAGAATGAACAAGTTCCAGAGAGTTTTACTCATAAAAATAAAGATATATATGTTCTCGTTATTAATTATTTAATGAATAAGCTCTTTAGCAAGTATCCTTTACTAGGTATTAATGGCGATTGGCCTGGAATGACTAAGGATAAATTATTTGAAGTTTCAAGAGATATTTTAGGAAAGATATCCAACACTATGACGGGAACTGAAATTGAAGAGAATTATTCCTGGCACAAATTTCATTATATGCATATGACTTATCTGCTGAATAAGGATATAAAAAGTATAAATGAAATCGAGGAGGTTTTCCGTAAAATACAAGGTAAAACTCAAGCTGAATATCTCTTTATGATGCAAATATTTAATTCTTTGAAAGACAAGGAGTCTATCAAAAAGTCAATAGCTCTCATTAATGAATATGGCGAAGAGAAAGATGAAGCTCTATGCTTTTTTAACGCATATAATTATTTCAATATAGGTGATATTGAATCCTCAATTAAGTCTTTTAATAATTATCTCACTTGCCATTCTCAGATTGGTCATGTTGCATTTGTCAACGCGATGCAATACTATGGGACTATTCACGGCTCCAAATTCCATGAATACACGGAAAAACTAAAAGAAATTATTTTAGCGAAAACGTTTGGATCAGATTTTATTAAAGATTTGTTTTTGATTCTAGTTTCTCCAGTAAACGAACAAGAAAAAGATCAAGTTGCTAAAAAAATAAAATCCATAAGCGAAAATACGCCTTCAAATACAGAGCGCATAGCTTATTACGTAGGTCAAGCCATGTTGTTATATGGTTTGTATGACGAGGCATATTCATATTTTAAGGAAACGATTATTACAACTCATCCATCAGATGAATTAAAAATATTTTGCATTGCAAGCTTTCATGGAACATCTGATAAACATCAGCTATTGCGAATATTAGAGGGGCTACGAAATATTAATTACAGAGATTCTGGACTGATTTCAATGGAATTAAACCTAAGACTTAATTTAAGAGATTGGGAAAAAGTTGCAGTAATAGCAAAATACGGGGTATCACTCTATCCAAACAACGAGAACTTCTTATTTAATCTTTTTTCTGCACTCGATCAAATGTCAAAAGCGGAGGAAATTGCAAGAGAAGTCTCTCTTGTTGAGAATCATGTGTTCAAAAATGAAAAAGTCCTTATTAGTTTAGCGTCTATTCTCAGCCGTGCGAAATTGTTTAAGCCTGCCTTGGAATTACTTTATAAAGCAGCATCCGATAAAAAAAACAAAATCGTTCGTCAAGAGTTTTTTACCCTGCGAATAGAGTTTCCAGAAGAATTATTTAAGGATTATGATACAGTCATTCTTGATTCATATGTAAAGTATTCCTATAAAGATAAATCTACGGTTATTCATTTAACTGAGGAAACATCCAAAACGCCAGTAGGAAGCGTAATTCTAGGGAAAAAAGTAAATGAAACATTCATGTTTCATTTACCACTAGATGACTTTATGGTTAGTGGTCACATAGACCAAGTTATGAATAAATATAATGCCTTGTTGCATGAAATTATGTCTGAGATGGATAATCCACTTGAAGGATATAATTTAAAAGTAATAAAGCTTGATGAAGGAGAGCCAAATATTGAACAACTAAACAAAAAGTTCATAGAAGCGTTTGGAGCGAGAGGGAGTATAGATAATGAGAAAAGAGAAGCCAGTCTTCAAGAATATTACAATGGGAATATTTCATTTACGGAGATAACTTGTAGTGTATTCGGTCGTGTGGGATTTGACTCTTATCTTTATTTAACAAGCTCTCTTGGAAAAGTCTTTAGGTCGATTTCATCAGTATTAAATAAGAAAGTGTTAATAGATGAAAATACTGAGTTTATACTGGATATCACATCAATATCCTTATTTTATGATTTACAGATAAAACATGGGCTTGTATTCAAAAATAAATTTATTGTGTCTTCTCTTCTTAAAGCGGAAGTTGATGAGTTAATTACTAAGACAGAAAAGACTCCTGAAGAACAATTGAGCGTTAATATAACACTGCAAGGTGTTTCCGCTTTTAATTCTGGAGGGCAATTACGTAAGAATCGCCTTGACTATTTTAAAGGCCTTAGTATGTGGATTACCGAAAATTGTAAAGTGGATATAGTTGAAGATAAGTTAAATATCATCGCAACAATGGACGAATCAATGCGTACTGACGATTACTTTAATTATGTGGTTGACTGTGTAGTTTTAAGTCAAAGATCAAACCATATATTGCTTACAAACGACATTTTCTATTATAGGCATTTCCAAGCTAGTACTGACCAGATTGTAAGCCCAGAAATCTATCTTAGGAAATATTTTGCGGAAAGAATTCCAGAATTTGAATCTTATTTTCTCGAAAAAAATTATGTTGGATTCCTTATGTCAAAAGAAACATTACAAAATGAATTCACGAATATGATAGCTGGCAAGCCTAATAAGTTTCCTATATGTCTTGAAAACCTAGGATTCTCCTGGAATCCAGCAGTGGAACATTTGCACGTTGTTTCTCATTTTGTAAAATGGCTTTATCTAAATAATTTTGTATTACCAGAAGTAAAAAGAAATACTGCCATATCAGTGTTCATGGGTATTTTAAAAGGAATGCATCCACGAGTCGCATCTAATCTTAAAAGTTTATTAGATGCGAATTTTAAATTAATGGGGTTAATCTATTCTGAAGTTATTCAGTTATATCTTCAAATACTTAAGATTGTGTATCCAAAACAATTTTAAAAATTCCTATGGCAAAAAAGAGATACGACCCTACTGAAAGAATAGGAGTAAATCATGTCGAAAATATCTTTTTAGATAAGTTTAAATGGATTTTTCGAGAACAACCAATAGTTGATATCGGCATAGATGCTTTAGTTGAGATTGTAAATAATGGCATTCCTAGTGGTAAATTAATAGGTGTTCAAATAAAAACAGGTGAAAGCCATTTCAAAATTTCTAAAGACAAATTAGTTTTTTATGGAAAAAGGGTTCACTTTGATTATTGGTTAAATCATTCACTACCTGTTATTCTTGTGGGGCACTTACCTGATACGGGAGAAACTTTCTGGCAAGTTATTAATAAGAATACGGCCATAAAGACGAAGAAAGGCTGGAAGGTTGAAATGCCTGTTGCGCACGAATTGAATAAATATTCAATAAATAAGCTTAAGGAAATACAAGAAGGTACAAAAGAACAAAATAAACTCAATAAGCTACTATTCGATAAAGATTTAATCCGACACATTCAAAAAGGTGAAAAAATTATTGTTTATACTGAAGAATGGCTAAATAAAACTTTAGGGAGGGGGCCTTTTAAAGTTATTGTAAATACTAATGGGAAAGATGTAATAACTCGTGAATGGATGACTTTCTACTTGGGAGGGCTCGAAAACATTTTAACTCACTATTTTCCTTGGGCTAATATTGAAGTTGATAACGATTATTATGATGTGTACTTTGACGATTCGGTATATTCGATGTTTAGTGATTCAGTTACAGAAAATGATTTTTACCCATACGAAGTACAAGCGTCAGAAGTTGCCTACTACAGATTAAATTTAAAACTAAACGAATTAGGAAAATCATTTTTGAAAATATTGGATTACATAGAAAATCCTTGATACTAGACTTTGAATCTGTCATTTTTAGAACAAACCATTCTATTTAGTTTCTCCCTTCCAATTTAAAACCAGATTGATATTTTAAACTATTTAGTCGGGAATATTGGGCTCTGAGAAAGACCAAAATAGTTCGGATCTCCCATATTCCCAGAAATTGAATAATCACAATTAAAGCATTTCAACCATGTATTAAACTCTCGCTTATTAGTAAACATATCGTCATATTCAGATCTATAAGTCACCATACTTGATGCTCCACAACAAATACATTTTCCTAAACTATAGAAAATGTCTGCCCTGTTTAATTTTTCAGATTCTGCAAATCTTTCATTCCGGTTTATAGGACGCTCATACAAATGTTCATAGTAAAGCCTATCTTTCCGAAATAGTGGATCAAGATTATAACATGCCTTACCCAACTCTTTAATATGTTGAAGTTTTAAAAGAGCTCGGCCAATGTCCTTAGTTTTAGTTTGATCTGAAAAGTCTTTAACGGTGAATTTTATATTTGATATTTCTTTTAAAATATTTATTCCAGTAGGACTGCTTAAATAATGTGGATCGTACCCTTCTAAGTAAGGTGCTTCAGCTAAAAGTATGTTTTCAACAATCGGTATTATTCTTTGAGAAATTAAAAGTTCGTACGCAATAACATTGGGAAAAGTTGATCCATTATGCATTACTCTATTGCGCCAGGTTGCCAATATATTTATTGCTTCAAGATTCTCTGAACTTATAAGAAACTCATAAGGTTGTAAATGTTTCTGATAGACATCTGTGTCGGGTTTATAGTGGCTGTATGCATAACGAAATCGTTTGAGGGTGTCGCTAAATTCGACCGTCTTAACATCTTCAGCACTTAATTGCTGATCAAGGAACAAAAACACTTCAGCTTCCTTTTCAAACGTCTTAACCGGTAAAAAAGGATTAATACGTCGCAAAATATCTTTCAAAAGGAGTTCGATAAATCTATGGAAGCCAAGAATAGAAAAGACAATACAATCGTCGGCCCCAGTATAGTCAAAAGAAAGCTGTACCCTATCCCATTCCTTGACGTTTGATAATAACGAAAAATATTGTCTTTTATCCCTAAAAGTTTCGTAATAATTGCGAAAGCCATCTCTTAAAGAAGCATAGTAAATCGGAGGAATTACGCGAAAATCCTTTCCTTTACCCACTTCAACATAATGTTTGCTAAGGAACTCAGTCAAATTGGTCATAATATAAATATACTAAGCTCATTAACTGAAAACAACTAATTACGCAATGTAAGTATGCAAAAAGTATGCAAATGAAAAAGGGCCTGAAAGTATCAAAACTTTCAAGCCCTTGTTTTTCCTGTGGTCCCGAAGGGATTCAAACCCCTAGCCTTCTGATCCGTAGTCAGATGCTCTATTCAGTTGAGCTACGGAACCATCTTCGTCCACCGTAGCTTTACGCGAAGGTGGGTTGTCCGCCGAAGCCTTGGCGAAGGCGGATCAATTTTGGAGGTGCAAATATACGGCCTTTTATTTAACTTGCAAAGATTTTATTATGCAAAACATCATCGAAAAAGCATGGGAAAACCGGGAATTACTTAAAGATCCCGCTACCATCAAAACTATTGAAAACGTTATCGAACAACTCGATAAAGGCGCACTGCGCGTTGCACAACCCAATAACGACGGTACCTGGCAGGTGAACGACTGGGTTAAAAAAGCTGTTATCCTCTATTTCCCCACACGGAAAATGTCCACTTTTGAAGTGGGTCCAATGGAGTTTCACGATAAAATGGCACTCAAA
Source organism: Bacteroidota bacterium (assembly GCA_021323535.1). Lineage (GTDB taxonomy): Bacteria > Bacteroidota > Bacteroidia > B-17B0 > Aurantibacillaceae > Aurantibacillus. Next base: position 23,570 of record JAJONO010000043.1, on the reverse strand, counting down.
AAAGATTACGCTAAGCTTGGCGTGCGTGTGGTTCCTCACGCTGTTGCCCGTTATGGCTCGTTTCTGGCAAACGGTGTTATTATGATGCCAAGTTATGTGAACATTGGCGCTTACGTTGATAGTGGCACTATGGTTGATACCTGGGCCACCGTTGGAAGCTGCGCACAGATCGGGAAAAACGTTCACCTCAGTGGCGGCGTTGGCATTGGCGGCGTACTTGAACCTGTTCAGGCGGCTCCTGTTATTATTGAAGATGATTGTTTCGTGGGTTCACGTTGCATTGTTGTAGAAGGCGTGCGCGTTGGAAAACAAGCCGTGCTGGGAGCGAATGTAGTTCTTACCATGTCCACAAAAATTATTGATGTAACCGGAACTACTCCAGTAGAAACAAAAGGCTACGTGCCTGAACGGTCGGTTGTCATTCCCGGAAGTTATACCAAAAAATTTCCTGCAGGCGAATTCCAGGTGCCTTGCGCTTTAATTATTGGAAAACGAAAAGAAAGTACCGACTTAAAAACTTCTCTTAACAATGCGTTGAGGGAGCATGATGTGGCCGTCTAAAATTTTAAATAATAAATTATAAATGTTGAATGAATTATCCTCATTCAACATTTTTCATTTAAAATTTATCATTTCACAAATGTTTGTGTTTCTCAGGTGCCAGATAAGTGTCCTCTATCAATTTGAGAACAAATTCCAGCTGCTCCTCTTTTGAAATATCGGTGTTATCAAGAACAATTGCGTCCTCAGCCTGTGTGAGTGGATTTTCTTTACGGTGACTATCGGCATAATCCCTCTCGAGTAAATTATGTTTTACTTCTTCAAGAGTAAAGTACTGTCCTTTACTACTGAGTTCATCATGTCTTCTCTGGGCGCGCACATCCGTATCTGCAGTCATGAATAATTTCAATTCGGCTTTCGGAAATACGTTGGTGCCAATATCGCGGCCATCCATTACCACTCCTTTTTTCTTGCCCATTAAACGCTGAAGCGAGATCATTTTTTCGCGCACCTGTTTAATGGAGCTTACTTTACTTACATTATTACTTACTTCCATGGTACGAATAAACCGCTCCACGTTTTCACCATTAAGATAGGTTTCGGAAGTTTTATGATGAGAATCGAAAATAAAATTGAGTTCGATATTGTCCAGAGAAGCGATAAGTTTTGCTTCATCGAGATTGTGATCTTTATCAATGATGTTGTTGCGGATGGCGTATAAGGTAACCGACCTGTACATAGCGCCGGTATCTACATAACTATAGTTGAGTCGTTGAGCCAATGCTTTTGCAAGTGTGCTTTTTCCGCAACTGCTATATCCATCAATGGCTATAGTTATTTTTTGCATCGTCATAAATTTACAAAAACAATTTCCCAATTCTTAGTTAATTTTTGTGATTTTGAGAAAGTGTTTCAAAGTTTTTCACTTTTTAAAAAGTTATTAAGAGCATACACGCCACCTTTGCTTTTATAATAAATTTGCCTTTTATTTCAATTATGAGCAAAGCGGATGTACTTTTAGGATTGCAATGGGGCGACGAAGGAAAAGGAAAAATTGTTGATGTTTTAACTCCATCTTACGATATTATTGCACGTTTTCAGGGCGGGCCAAATGCCGGGCACACTCTTGAGTTTAATGGTATTAAACATGTGCTTCACACGATTCCAAGCGGTATCTTCCACCCTACTGCCGTTAACGTGGTTGGTAATGGTGTTGTGATAGACCCTGTTATTTTCAAAAAAGAAATAGACGCTTTACTGGCCCTTGGTGTGGATGTAAAATCGAAATTACTTATCAGTAAACGCGCTCACCTTATTCTTCCAACGCATCGTTTAATCGACGCGGCCAGCGAAGCTGCCAAAGGAAAAAATAAAATCGGCTCTACTCTCAAGGGAATTGGTCCTACTTACATGGATAAAACCGGAAGAAACGGTATCCGCGTGGGCGACATTGAAACCAATGAGTTTCGAGAAAAATATAATACACTCGTAGAAAAACATAAACAACTTCTTGCTTATCATAATTACGAATACAATTTACAGGAGCTGGAACCAACCTGGTTTGATGCCATTGACGCATTAAAACAATTACAGTTCATTGATACAGAACATTACTTGAACAACGCTCTTAAAACCGGTAAACGTGTTTTAGCCGAAGGCGCTCAGGGAAGTTTACTGGATATTGATTTCGGTTCTTATCCTTTTGTTACAAGCAGCAACACTATTTGCGCCGGAGCCTGCAACGGATTAGGAATTGCACCAAACCGCATCAACAATGTGATCGGAATTTTTAAAGCGTATTGTACACGCGTTGGCAGCGGCCCTTTCCCAACTGAATTAGAAAATGAAACCGGAGAAAAGATCCGCCAGATAGGAAGAGAATTCGGAAGCACAACCGGACGCGCGCGTCGCACGGGCTGGCTGGATATTCCTGCATTGAAATACGCCATTATGGTAAATGGTGTAACAGAACTTATGATGATGAAAGCCGATGTTCTCAGCGATTTTGAAAACATTGAGATTTGTACACATTATAATTACAACGGACAGGTTATAGATTATCTTCCATACAATATCGATCCAAATTACCTGAAGCCAATTACAACATCAATAAAAGGCTGGAACAAAGATTTGACCACCATCGATTCAAAAGATAAATTACCGAAAGAATTAATGGATTATATTTCTTTCATTGAGAAAGCTACCGAAACGCCTATTACGATTGTGTCGGTTGGGCCGGATAGAAAACAAACGATCAGGATGTAGTTTCTTGTTTCCTGTTTCCTGTTTCCTGTTTATCGTCGTAAATACGCTGCGCCGGGTACTTCGCCAGCTTCCTTGATCTCCACATCATAAAGATTCCGATAAGAATAAACGGAATACTGAGGATCTGTCCCATATTAATTACCATGTTATCTTCAAAAGCAACCTGGCTCTCTTTAATAAATTCATCGAAAAATCTTTCTGTAAATAACATCACGCAAAGCAAGCCAAACATAAAACCCGGTCCAAAGTTGTTACGTTTCTTCTTCCATAAATAATACAGGATAAAAAACATGAACAAACAAAGAATGGCTTCGTAAAGCTGTGCAGGATGACGGGGCATAGCATCTTCTTTCACAAAAATAAAGGCCCACGGAACTGTAGTTACCGTACCAATGATTTCGCTGTTCATGAGATTTCCGATACGAATGAGAAAAGCCGCCAGGGGAACAACAATTACCAAACGGTCGAACAACCACAACCAGTTTTCTTTAGTCTTGCGGCAATATAAGATCATGGCTGTAATAATACCGATGGCGCCACCATGACTGGCCAATCCACCCTCATATACTTTTAGCATGTTTAAAGGATGAGAAAGATAGCCTTCCTGGAGAAGCCTTCCCTGCGCATCAAATTCATCAAACCATGGTCCATAAAATAAACAGTGGCCCAAACGCGCGCCCAGAACGGTTCCAATAATGATGTAAAGTGTAAGCGTATCCAGTTCCTTATTGGTGCGACCCTCGGCTTTGTAAACACGATTAAGCACAAAATGACTGGCAATGAAGGCAAGCGCCCACATGAGTCCGTACCACCTCACCGGCCAGTCAATTCCCGGAATAGTAAAAATTTCGGGATTGGGATTCCACTCTATGTACAAATTAAACATGGCAACAAAAGTAAACTAATTATTCAGAAAAAGTGATTTGGATCGCCCTGCGAATGTGAAAAAATGTTACCCTGAAGCAGAAAGCTCCTGAGTAACCTGAGAGCTTTCGTTTCAGGGCCCCAGGCTTCGGGATAAAATATAATTAGCTCGAAAGCAAAAAAACCTTTTTACTAGGCTCACGTTTTTTCGATTTAGGCTAAGGTTTGAATTAAGAATTTTAAAGAAATTCGTTTTGATGACATCGTTTTTGTAGGACAGAATTTTTTATATAGTTATTTTTGCGCCATGATCAACGCTGCTGTTTTTGCAAGTGGAGAAGGAACAAATGCCGAAAACCTGTTTAAGTTTTTCGCCAACGATCCACGTATTAAAATAAAACTGGTGGTTACCAATAAAGACACTGCCGGAATTATTGCCCGCGCCGAAAAATACAAGAAAAACATTCAGATCATCAGTAAAGATTCTCTTGAAAATTATGCCGATCAGTTCATCGAATTTTTAAAGTTGGAGAAAATAGATCTGATCATTCTTGCAGGATTTCTTCTCAAAATTCCTGAGCAATTCATTAAAGCATTTCCAAATCGTATCATTAACATTCATCCTGCCCTTTTGCCAAAATATGGTGGAAAAGGCATGTATGGTTCAAGAGTGCATAAGGCGGTTCTCGATAACAAAGAAACCGAAAGCGGCATCACCATTCATCTTGTAAACGAAGAATACGATAAGGGTGAAATTATTCTTCAGGCCAAATGCCCGGTACTTACCGAAGACACCATTGAAACGCTCGCTCAGAAGATCCAGAAACTCGAGCATGAGCATTTCCCGAAGGCGATCGAAAAATTCCTATAATTCCTCAAACTTTATGTCTTATAGGGTGAAAAAAATTATATGTGAGTTTACCACTGTTTTTTACCATAGAGACGCAGAGAAACAGAGGGATTTTCATCTGCGATGAAAATATTTCTCTGTGCGTTCTCTTTCTATGCGGTTTAATTTTTAAACAAAGTAGCCCTGAGCCTAGTCGAAGGCGATTTAGTCTGTAACTGAAAACGGTAATCCGGAAAATCTTAACGTTTATCACCTAAAACCAATCTTAGAATAAACTCATTCCTGTGGCATTTGAGGTTGTACTACTTTCATATCACAAAACAAAAACCTATGAAAAAACTCATTTTATCTGCCGCTGTTTCGGTGGCGCTTATTTCCTGCGGAGGCTCGCATAAAGAAGATACCGCCACAGCTGAAGTAAAAAAAGACACAACAGCTGCTAAACCTGAAGCTCCTGCCGAGCCCGATGTGGTTGTAAAAGATTATAAATACTATCTCAACCTTGCGAAGAATTTTACTTTGGACGGAACCCCCCTTTCACATTTTAATACGTATAACGATTCAGCAGGATCGGCTTACAGTGTTAATTTAAGAAACTACGAAAAAGGCGCTGCTTTCAATGAAGTAGTAATGGCCTGTGGTCCGCTTAAAAATTACATTGGCGAGGATAGAAAAAACTTTGAAAATTTCACCGTTGAAGGTTATAACAAGATGATGAACTTTAACCGTGAAAAAGGAACGCCTGAAATAAAAGGACAGGAATACGAGTCAAATGGTAAAAAATTCATCTACAGCATCCGCAAAAATATTAAAGGCATGATGGGCGGAAAAGATCATAACATTATTGGCTATACAGCAGTAATCGATGGATTTGTCCTCAACGGAAACGTGTTTGTTAACGATGTTAAATCAGACATGGTTAAAGCCGAAGAAGTAATGAAAAAACTCGCGGATTATTTCGCTAAATAAAAGATATCAGGTCGTTTTCCCCCGGCCACAAAAATGGTTTAAAATAGTTTAAATGGCTTAAAGTTGATTAAAGACTTTTATCAGGCGAACTGTTTTAAACTATTTTAATTCAATTTTAAACTACCTTGTTTTTAAACTATTAAGCAACTTTAAAACTATCTTTACTGCGTTTGAAGTTCGTTCAGTTTAAAATAATCTTTTTTCAAGGCGAGTAATTCTTCGTGGGTTCCCATTTCTGAGATCTTCCCTTCTTTCATGTACACGATAACATCGGCATTTTTAATTGTAGAAATACGGTGACTAACCAGAATACTCGTTTTACCCTTCATCTGCTTCTGAAGATTTTGCAGAATAAGTTCTTCCGTTTCTACATCTACGGCGCTTAAACAATCATCAAAGAAGAGCAGTTGCGGTTTTCCAATAATGGCTCGGGCAATGGAGATACGTTGTTTTTGTCCGCCACTTAATGTTACACCTCTTTCTCCTACCATGGTCTCAAATTTATCAGGGAAAGAAATAATATTTTCGTAAACACCTGAATCTTTCGCGGCCTGTTCAACCATTTCATTGGATTGTGTTCCGTTCTGAGCTCCAAAACTGATATTGTTCTTAATTGTATCGCTGAATAAAAAAACTTCCTGAGGAACAATCCCGGTATTTTTTCTCAATAAATTGAGATTATGTTCCTTAATATTCTTTCCATCCACAAAAATACTTCCTCCTGAAACGTCATACTGTCTTGTAAGAAGAGAAATGATTGTGGATTTTCCGCTGCCAACAGCGCCTGTAATTCCGATTGTTTGACCCTTACCTATTTTGAAGGAAACATTTTTTAATGCAGTAATATTATTTTCAGGATACGTAAACTCCACATTTCTGAATTCTATTTCGCCACCAATATCGTATACCGAAGTGTTTTCATTTTTAATTTCAGGTTTTGTATCCAGAAACTCGTTAATACGTTGCTGCGAACCGCTGGCTCTTTGTATAAGCGATGTTACCCATCCTAATGAGGCAAACGGCCAGGTCATGTAGAATACATACAAGATAAATTCGGGAATATTTCCGGGCTCTATTTTACCTTCAATGGTAAGTTTTCCTCCATACCATATTGTAATAAGAACGCTCAATCCGATCATTAAGATCATAGTAGGTCCAAAAAACGCTTCAATGGTTGCAAGTTTTAAAGCCGTGCGTTTATACGCTTCGCCCCTTTTTTCCATCTGTGATGTAAAGAATTTTTCACGGGCGTATGCTTTAATCACCCTTATGGCGCTATACGTTTCCTGAGCCTGTGTAGTAAGATGGCCCAACTCTTCCTGAACTTTTATACTTTGCTTATTAATGAGGTCGGAAACCCTGTAAATGAGAAACGACAGAATTGGTAATGGCAAAAACACAAGTAAGGTCAGTTCGGCGTTGATCCTTAACATAAAAATAAGAACTGTGACTGTTGTAACGATCGTATTGGCTAAATACATAATAGCCGGCCCGGTATACATCCTCACTCTGCCAACATCTTCGCTGATACGGTTCATGAGATCGCCTGTTGTATTCTGCTTAAAGAATTGCGGATCAAGATCCTGGTAATGTTTATAAATCTGATTTTTCTGATCGAACTCAATATGGCGGCTCATTACAATAATGGTTTGCCTCATGAGAAACAGAAAGAAACCGCTGATAAGAGCAAAAACAATGATCACAATTCCATGCTCCACAAATACAGAAGCATCGGTCGCACTTTTTCCATTCATCATCTCCATGATCTGGTTACTGCCTTTACGGACAATAATCGCCTGGTAAACCTTAAAGATGGTGGAAAGGGCGACGAATAGCAATCCTCCTAAAAAATGCCATTTATATCTTACGAAAAAGGGATTAAGAACCTTTAAGTGACCCACGGTTCAAAGTTACTAAATCCTCCGTTTAGCAAGCTTGGGAAATATTTTTTATTTATATATATTTAAGGGGCAAATACAAAAAATACCCTTAAATTTGCCGCGCTTCAAAAACCAAACACAATGGAAGTAAAAACTCTAAAAGACATTGATCTTTCACAAAACCCGGTTATTGCTCAGATGAGCCTTAACAACCATGAGCAGATCCTTTTCTGCAACGATAACGCAACCGGCTTAAAAGCCATCATTGCCATTCACAATACTGTTCTTGGTCCTTCGCTGGGCGGCACCCGTATGTGGAACTACAACAATGAAATGGAAGCATTAAATGATGTTCTGCGCTTGTCACGGGGCATGACCTACAAATCTTCTGTTGCCGGTTTAAATCTTGGTGGCGGAAAAGCTGTGATCATCGGTGATGCAAAAAAGATCAAAAATGAAGCTTTACTTCGCCGTTTCGGAAAATTCGTAGACAGCCTTGGTGGAAAATACATTACTGCCGAAGACGTTGCTATGACCAGCCGTGATATGGAAATCATTAAAATGGAAACGGATCATGTGAGTGGGCTTCCTGAAAACATGGGAGGAAGCGGAGACCCTAGTCCTGTTACAGCTTACGGTGTTTATGTAAGTATGAAAGCTTCTGCGAAAGAAGTTTGGGGAAGCGACAGCCTTCACAGCAAAAAAGTTCTCGTTCAGGGAATCGGTCATGTTGGAGAAGTTCTTGTAAGCCATCTTACCAAAGAAGGCGCTAAAGTTTACATTAACGATATTAACGAAGAAAGACTTGCCAGCCTTGCAGCAAAATACAATGCTGAAGTTGTGAAAGCTGATAAAATGTTTGATCTTGATATTGACATTTATGCTCCTTGCGCTCTTGGCGCCACTGTAAATGACGATACGCTTTCGAAATTAAAATGCAAGATCATTTGCGGCGCGGCCAACAACCAGTTAGCGAACGAAAAAGTTCATGGCGAAGCTGTAGGCAAAGCCGGAATTCTATACGCACCTGATTTTGTGGTAAACGCCGGTGGTATCATCAACGTATTTTATGAACTGGAAGGATACAACAGAGAACGCGCCATGTCGCACGCTGAAAAAATTTACGATACAACTTTCAATATTATACAGGTAGCCAAAAAAGAAGGAATTCCTACTTACGTTGCAGCTAACAGAATCGCCGAACAACGTATTGAATCTATCGCACGAATCAACGCGGTTCTATAATAGAATTGATCACTAAACGTTCATTGATTTTATCGTACTCATTAAACACTAAAAACTCAGAACTTAAAACTATAAGAAATGCTTAACCGAAGATTCTTAAGAATAAAAGTGATGCAGGCGCTTTACTCCTACTTTCAACATGAAAAAGCAGATGTAAAGCATTTTGAAAAAGAACTTTTTAAAAGCATCGATAAGATCAATGAACTTTATCTTTCCATTCTCAGTCTTTTTGAGAACCTGCATCATGTTGCACTGGTAATCGTTGATGAGAACAAAAACAAACGTCTCCCTACTGAAAACGATCTTAATCCGAATATGCGTTTCGTGAACAATTCTCTTCTGAAAGCGATCGCAGAGAACCAGGCATTAAAGACCCAGGTTGAAAAAAGAAAAATTTCATGGCAAAATGATTTTGATATTGTAAGAAGATTATACAACGAGATACGCGCCAGCGAATTATACAAAGATTATATGTCGGCTCCCAACAATGATATTCAGGCCGACAAGGATTTAATGATCGCTATTGTTACCGATCATCTCAGCGAGAATGAAGTGCTCACTTCTTTATTTGAAGACAAAAACATTCACTGGGCCGATGATAGTTTCGTAGCATTTAATTCCATCATCAGAAACTTTGAAGCTTTTGAAGGCACATTTGAATTAATGCCTCTTCTGAAAGATGAAAAAGATGATGAAGAATTCATGACTATTCTTTTCAACAAAACCATTCTTTACCGCCAGCAATTTGAAGAGCTGATCGATAAACATACCCAGAACTGGGAAATTGAGCGCATTGCCAACATGGACATGCTCCTTATGGAAATGGCGCTTGCCGAGATCATGTACATTCCTAATGTTCCTGTAAAAGCTTCTCTTAACGAATACATTGATATAAGCAAAGAATACAGTACACCAAACAGTAAAACGTTCGTGAATGGTGTTCTTGATAAGATCATTGCAGAATTAAAACGCGATAATAAAATCGTAAAATCCGGAAGAGGGTTAAAGGACAGCTAGGATTTTTCTAACTCTTATTACCTCTATTCACCCCTTATAGGGCTGTGAACGCTTGGAATAACTTGTCTATTAGTATTGAGTCCCTTCGGGACTCCAGAGATGTCTAAAAACGTTGGCTTTGTGCCCTAAATCCGCAAAGCGGATTCATTACTTTCATCCTGCTTTGCAGCGGTGCCGGAACTTGTCGCAGGCTTTGTGAAACTTAGTGAGAACTTTGTGCAAGCGAAGTTACTTTGTGGTTAATTAGTTCCCACAGAGTACACTGACGAAGAAGAGCACGCGGAGAAACTTTATGTTATTCTTTTAAAAATTAAGAATTACTTCCCAAACAAATTATTGGTAAGGCCGATGTAAGGAATTGGCGTAGTTTTAAAATTCGGAACCAACTGATTATTCACGGCGTTTACGTTTGTAAAACAACCGAAGGTCCAGGCGCTGTGTTTGCTCCTCATAAATTTAAATCCTATTCCTGCAAAACCAATTTCTGCCTGCGGGAAGTACCAGGCCTCGGCACACACCGCCCATTTTTCCTGGAAACGGTTACAGTAAGAAAAATTACCGAAAGGGAGATTGACTACTCCAAACTTTGAACTCATTGTGAAAAAATCGGAATTAAGTCCCAGCACGCCACCCGAAAACGAAAAATTAGTATTGCTTGTTCCGTGCGTTATTCTTGCTAGGGCGCCATATCCAAAAAATGAATTCGGAGAAATACGATCGTTTATATTTCCTGAAAAGAATGTATTTCCACCAATGTAAGTATCCTCAGCAACTTTAAATTTCAATTTCACTCCAAGTGAAACCGGGTAAAGAAAAATAGTATTTACAGAAATATCAAGGTATTCTGTAATTCCGTAATTGATATTCTGAACTACAAACCATTGATAATTTACATATGACTCAGGCGATCCCGAACAATAGGAACTATTTGAGAAAATATAAGTGTGTGCATGAGCATTTTCATCCAGAAAATCTTTCTGATAGGTTTTTGATGCTGATACCGGTTTCATAGAAATAATAGCGCTCTTTTTTATTTCGTGAAGCTGCCCTGTTCTGCGGTCTTCAATACTAACGGTTTCCGCAGTTTCCTTTACCAGGAAACCACTGATCTTATTCTGACCCGTTACGATCTCATATTTTACACCGCGACGGTATTTAGGAGTAAAAGAAACACTGTCGCTTTGCCCGAATGAGTCTTCACTGATCGCGAAAAACAACATGAGCAAAACAATATATTTCATTGGTTTATTTTTTTATCGCTTTTAAAAAGCGGAGATTACCACTCAGGTCTTTTATGAGTTCGGCACTGGAGAACAGATCGGAAGTCATGGCATAATCGTGCACAAGCTGCGCGGTGAGCGGATTCAATTCAAAATATAATTTTCCGTTCACATTAAGTTTATATTTAGCAAGATCGATGATACGCTTGTAAAAAATAATATCGTCATTTCCTTCTACAAACAAAGCCGTGTGCGGTTCGAAGTCGATCACATTTTTTGATAAGGTCTTCGCTTCAGAATGTTTGATGTATGGTGGATTGCTCACAATTACATCAAAACTTCCTTCAATATCTTTCATCGGTTTTTCCAGGTCGAGAATATCTGTTTCAAAAAAAATGACGTCGGCTTTATTCCGTTCCGCATTCTTTTTCGCTACGTTTAAAGCATCGTTGCTAATATCGCAGGCGCTGACCTTCGCGTTTTTTAAAACACCTTTTATACTGATAGGGATACAACCACTTCCGGTACCAATATCGATAACCGAAATAGCCGAAGGGTTTTCCTTTACAATGATTGAAACAAGTTCTTCCGTTTCGGGTCTTGGAATAAGTACATGTTTGTTGACATAAAACTTAGAATTATAAAACCAGGCTTCTCCAAGCACATATTGCAAAGGTTTTCCGGTGGCCAGTTCTTTGCAGCAATCGTATACCATCAGAAGATCGCTCTGGTTAACATTATCGTTCAGTCTTAACGGAATTTCATTTCTGTTAATGCCAAGATAATGTTCAAAAGCAATTTTTACAATGGCTTCAATTTCGTTCCGATCGTAAATGGCACTGAGTTCCGTATAATAGAATTCTATAAGGTCCTTGATCTTGTTGCTTGCTACTCGCATCGTCAGTTGGTTCTCACAAGCTTAAAAGCTAAGCTTTGGTTATTGGAAATGATCCTCACAAATAATATGCCTTTATAATTTCCGTTGAAAGAAGAGGAATTGAGTTCATACTTCCTCGACGATACCACATCTTCATGAAGGAGTTTGCCGTCTACCGAATAAACATAAATTTTTCCCTGTGTCTCTTTATCCAGGTTAATAGTGACTTTATCAGTGAAAGGATTCGGGAAATAACTTACGCTATTATTGGCATAAATTTCTTTCTCCCCGGTGATCACACAAAGCATGGCCGCTTTACCATCAAGCTTTCCGTAACCCCAATAAGCGTTAGGAAGAGCTGTACCTGTATGCCCATCCGAATAAGCGCAATTATCAACTGCATTTAAAACAATGCCGCTTGTAGCGTTGGGGTTCATCTGTAGATACAATGCCGCTAATCCTGCAACAACAGGCGATGCAGCAGATGTTCCTCCACCCTGAACGTGAACGCTTCCCTGTGCCACCACTTGCGGGGCCGTAGTAATTAAATTAGACATTCCCGAGGGCATGGCGCTAAACACATAATCTCCTGTAGCAGCCACATCCGGCTTTTGTAAACCTGTACGCGTGGGACCGATACTACTGCTGGCCGCTCTCGATCCTCCCACAACTCCGGTACTCTGAAGCGTATTATTAACATCAAAATAATTGCTGCAGTTTACATAATTGGCAACGCAAATCACATCATTTAAACATTGAAAACTAGAAACGATCGTTTTAAGTGTATCAGGTTTAGTGTACTTTAGAATATTAGGATACACCGCGGCTGTTGGAAGATTAGACGATACAAAATCAAAGTTCCAGGCGTCGTGTAATCCAACTCCTTTACTTTCTACGCGCCAGAATAAATTCGCCGAATCAGGAACGATCTGCAGGTACAATTCGTAAACACCAAAGCTGTTGATGCTCGAAGAATTTTTTATGATACCTATCTTATTTCCGTTGTGCTTCAAGGTATCGATCTGTAATGCAGTTGCGCCATAATTCCAGGGCTTGAATTGAATTCGTCCCAGATCGAAATACGAAGGACGGTTTGCCCCAACGCTTATCTGTACGTTCTTTATTTGCGAAGTATCTGCATGCAGCCAGTATTTAATTTGTTGCGTGCCTGTTTTCTTTAACCAGGTAAATGTTGTATCGCCAACCGGCGGTTGTGTTTTGGTGTGAAACTTAATATGCCCCGCGTTTCCTCCCGCAGCAACAAGAACACGGCCGGGCACATTGGTCATCATGTTTTTGATCATCTGAGCTTCAAGATCAGTTCCATCGTGGCTGCCATAATAGTCTCCAACGCTTGCGTTCACCACACACGGTAATCCCAACGCGGTAGCTTTACCGTAAATGTAATTAAGTGCGTCGGCAATAGTTGGACCGGTTAAATTAAAGTTGAGAGCAACAACAACCATGTCTGCTTTTGAAGCACAACCTTCATGTGTTCCATTGGCTAATCCGTTTCCGGCGGCAATACCTGAAACGTGAGTACCATGTCCGTAATTTGGAAGATCGTTGTGGGTACAAAGACTCGCGTTGATCTGCGCGGCGGTCCATTCAATTCCGTAATTATAAGGTTGAGGAACAGTAGAACCGGCACTTGGAACCTGGTCCCACAAAAACTTAATACGTGTGTTTCCGGAAGCATCTTTAAAATCATCGTGATCCCAATCGATCCCGGTATCAATAATTCCCACAAGAACACCTGTTCCATCATAGGATTGAGCTAACGGAGCAGCGCCTTGTTTTACCTGTACAATGCGGTTGCGAACCAGCATGGTGTCATTAAGAGGTTGCTTGCGGGCCTCAATGAATTCGGCATATTTAATAAGTTTATTTGAAATAAGGTATGAGAGTGCATTCACATCAAGTGTAATGGAAGCAATATTTCCTGAAGAATAATTAACGCGGTATTCCGAACCCGGATTAGCGCTTTGTAATTTGCCCAAATCACCCTGCACAAGGATGGTGAATTTCTGAGGAAGACTATTATCATTTAATCTTGCCTTTAGAGCGTTGTTAAGATTGGATTGCGCCCGGGAGGTGAAGGCAAACAAAACAGTTAAAAAAACAATATAAATTTTATTCATGAGGGACTATTTGTAATAAAATTAATAAAAAAAACCGACATTTGGTCAATCATGCTCAGGCAACTTTACATAACTCTCTTTTTGCTTTCAATAATCTTTTTAACAGCCCAGAAAGACAGCATACAGTATACCGAAAATGTACTTACGGAAGGTATTTATACGAGTTATGAAGATTTCAGAAAAAATAATCCAATCACAAAAAATGAAATTGAAACCGTTATTAATAAAGACCAGCTTGATTTTTTCGGAAAAGTAATTGATCAGCTTAAATTTTCTTACGAAAAAAACGGAGTTAAGCAAACGGTTGAATCTAAAAACATGTGGGGCTTTTACCAGAACAAGACCCTGTATGTTAATTATAAGGAAATGTTTTACCGCGTGCCTGTTTTCGGTTCAATTTGTTACCTCGTAGCTGTGGTAGAAGTACCTACCTATTACCCCGGGTATTATGGTCCGGGCGGCATGTCGGGCAGCGGTGTTAAAACAAAAGAAATACGTGAATTCGTTATCAATTTTTACGATGGAAAAGTAGAAGAACTGAACTTCGAAAAAGTAGAACTGTTATTGAGCCGTGATGAGGAATTATATAAGGAATTCAAGGCTCTGAAGAGAAAGAAAAAGAAAGAACTCATCTCCAGGTTCATCAAAAAATACAACGAAAAACATCCGATCCATTTTCTGAAATAATCCTTTCGCCAGATGGGATAACAATAATTTAGGTTTATAGCTTCTATTTCAACCCCTTGTGACGATTTTCCCGGTAAACTTGTAGTTAAATTTCTTATTTTAGCCTTAAGAATTATTAAACAATAACCCATGACTAAACTTTACAAGATTTTTGTGGTGCTAAGTTGTTTGTTTGCATTTCATATTCAAACACAGGCACAATGTATCTCTATTAATCAGTTCGGTTCTTCAACTGCAAGTGCACCGGGCGATTACACCATCACTACCTGTAATTTTGGTGACGAGTTCAGTAATTTAACCCTTAACGTAACAGGAAGTTACACGTTTGCTTCTGACGTGGCAACGGATTATCTTACGCTGACAGACGTTGGCGGAGTAACCGTATTCGCGTCCGGACCAACTCCGTTACTTTATAACCTGCCAACAGGAGGTAATTACGAATTACACATATTTGCCTCTGGCCCGCCGACCTGTTTGTCGGATTTTAACTGCCGCACAACTTCCTACACTATAAGTGCGCCTCCGGGCTCTCCAACAATTATTACACAACCCGTTAACACAGGAGGATGTGCCGGATCGAATGCACAGTTTATATGCGGCGCCACTCCAACTAACTGTACTTATCAATGGCAGGAGGATCAGGGCTTCGGTTTTGTACCGCTTGTTAACGGAGGTATTTACAGTGGTGTATTCACTCCAACATTACAATTAACGGGTATTACCGGCGCAATGAACGGATACCTGTACCAATGTGTCATTTCAAATACAGTGGCGAGTTTAACAACCACAACCGCTTTATTAAATGTAATCAGTACAGGAGCCATGCCATTGCTTGAAGATTTTAACTCGTCTTTAACTACGCCTTTAGGCTGGATCGATAATCCTAACTTTCCATGGTATGTGATTTCCAATCATGGCACCGGGGGAACAAACGGTATGTCAGGCAATCTTTTCTCAACGTTTAGTATTTATGAAGAAGTAACTACGGTTCAGGTTGGCCCTGCTACAGCAAGCACAGCCATTAGCTTTGATTACCGCATCGTTAACTGGAGCGGTTATCCTTCTACCGCTACACCTCTTGTTGATTTTGCCAACGATTCAATGAACGTTTACATTTCAACCAACTGTGGCGCCACTTATACTTTGCTTGGTTCTGTTAACGCAGGTAATCACGTTGTAACAACCAACTTCTTTAATAAATCATTCTCACTTGCTCCATACACAGGAAGCAACATGGTCTTTAAATTTGTTGGAAAAAAAGATCCGATGGGAACCGGCGATTATTATATCGACGTGGACAACATTAACATCTTTAACTTAGTTGCAAACGACGCCGGTGTAAACGCGTTGGTTAGTCCTCCAGCAGGACAACCGTGTTACAGTGTTTCAACACCTGTAACTGTAACCATTAAAAACTTCGGAAGCAACACCATCAGCAACATTCCTATTACTGTTGTTGTAAGCGGCGCTGTTAACCAGACTTTAACCGGCACTTATACTTCCACTCTTGCTACAACTGCAACCACTAACTTTACAGTTGGTAATCTGAACATGAGCGCGGCAGGAACTTATTCTTTCAAAGCATTCAGTACTTTCCCTTCTGATGGAGCTTTAGGAAACGACACTTTAGTTCCTCTTGTAACAAGAACAGTTATTGCAACAACTCCATTACCCTATACACAAAACTTCAACGCGTCAACTGCTATGCCTACGGGCTGGACAGTGGATCCTGTTGATCCGTTCTATGTCATGAACAATCACGGGACATCGAACAGTAATGGTATGACAAGAAATCTGTTTAGTACTTTCGATAAGGCAGCAACAGACATGTTACGTCTTGGTCCGGTTACGGCAAGCACTTCTATCAGCTTTGATTACCGTTATGTGAATTGGAGCGGCTATCCTTCTACAGCAACACCAACAATTGACATTGACGGCGACTCGTTATATGTAAAAGCTTCTATTGATTGCGGCACAACCTGGTCAACTGTAGGATTAATTACTGTTGCTAACCATTCAATAGCTACAACAGCTTTCACTAACAAATCTTATCCTCTCAGCGCTCTTGCAGGAAATGATGTAATAATCAAATTCCTTGCGGTAAGACAACAATCAAACACAACAGCAGATTACTTCATTGATATTGATAACATCAACCTTTATAACCTCACTGCAATTGACGGTGGAGTTGCTACAGTTATTTCGCCAAGCACCAGCGGATGTTACAGTGCAAGTCAGCCCGTGGCCGTATCCATTACCAACTACGGCCTTGGATCGCTCTCTAATATTCCTGTAACTGTTGTTATCACTGGTCCTACCAACCAAACTATCACCGGAACTTATCCTGGTCCTTTAGCAGTTGGCGCTTCTGCCACATTTACTGTTGGTAACGCCAACATGAGTGCAGGTGGAGCTTATACATTCTCTTCAAGTACAACACTTGTTGGTGACGGTAACAATAATAACGACCAAAACGTTTCTACATTTACGGTGAATCCGATCGTGAACGTAAGCGGACCATCGGCAGTTTGTTTAGGAAACACAGCAACACTCACCATTAACGGAACATCTACAAGTTACACATGGAGTACAGGCGCACAAACAAGTTCTCTTGTGATTTCGCCAACAACAAACACCGTGTATAGTGTAATTGGAAGTGCGGCATCATGTACTGCATCAGGAGCGTTCACTGTTTCTGTTCAGGACCCAACCATTACTGCAACAAACGCAGCAGCGTGTGGTAATCCTGCAACAGCTACTTTAACTGCCAATGGATTTACTCCTTCTATCATTAACTGGTATGCGAGCCCGACTTCAACTACTTCGCTCGCAACCGGAAATACATTCACGGTAAGCTCAGCAACAACAACAACCTATTATGCTCAGGCAAGTTCAACTTCAACAGGAAGTTTATTTACAACGCTTGCCGCTGGTAATGGTTCTTCAGGAAACATGTTCGACATTGCTCCTACAGCCAACATTACAATTCAAAGCTGTAACATGCATTTCGGAATGGCGGGTGTTACCACTACTGTTGAAGTATGGTATCGCCCGGGAAGTTTTGTTGGTTTCGAATCTGCAAACACCGGATGGACAATGGCACACACTACCACTGTTGTAACAAACGGTACAGGTACAATGACACCGATACCAGGAACATTTGCCATTAATGTACCGGCTGGACAAACTTACGGTCTGTATATTACTTCAGTAAACGGAAATCCTATAACCAACTATACTAACGGAACGGGATTAAGCAACCTCTACACTTCTAACGGCGATCTTTCATTGTATGAAGGAAAGGGTGGCACGTATTTCGGAGTGATAAACTCGCCGCGTATTTTTAACGGCGCGTTATTCTATACAAAACAAGGTTGTACAAGTACCATGACCCCGGTAACCTTCTCGGTTGCAGCGGGAGCTACTGTAACAGCAGTAAATAGCAATACAGCTATCTGTTCAGGAAAAACAGCAACGCTTACAGCGGGTGGCGCGGTTAACTATACCTGGAGCCCGGGCACTTTAACCGGTTCGGCGGTAATTGTTAGCCCATCGGTTGCAACAACTTATACTGTATACGGAGAAGACGGAGCTTGTAACGGAATCGCTACAACAACGCTAGGAGTAAATCCTAGTCCTACACTTAACGTTTCTCCAACTGTATTTGTACCACCGGGATCGGTTGTAACTTTAACCGTGAGCGGAGCTAACTCATATTCGTGGAATCCGGGCGGATCAAACAACAACAGCATTCTTGTATCGCCTGTGGTAACAACAATTTATACTGTAACCGGAACAAATAACTTTGGTTGTGTGACTACGGCCACTACAAGTATTGAAATGAGTGGTATTGGTTTCAACGAAAATAATATTGATGGTAGTTTCATGAAAGTGTATCCAAATCCTAACTACGGATTAATAACTGTTACGACAGATAATGGAAAATACATTTTTGAAGTATTTGATGTAGCGGGCAAACAGGTTTACAGTGCAACACTTAACAAACCTGAGAACACCATCAACATCAGAGAACTTGCCAATGGAATGTATACTTACAAAATTTCATCTGTTGAGAATAACCAGGCATACAAACAAGGTAAACTGATCAAACAATAATATTCATATTAAAATAAAGAGCCCTTCAGAAATGGAGGGCTTTTTTATTTCCTACCATTTAACCACAAAGTGCCACTAAGGTCTCACAAAGTGGCACAAAGAAGAAATGCTTAGGAACCTTTGTGATTTTACTTTGGAACCTTTGTGGTTAAAAGTGCAGTTGCTACAACTTCTTAAACTCAAACTTAGGGCAACCTTTAATTCCGGAAGAATTATAGAAATCAATGAAATGCAATTTGTAACAAAAGCCTTTTACATCTTTGATGATGTAATTCATTTTAGTGTCTATTTCATAAGAGGAAGTCTGAAAGCTATATGTTTTCCAGTTGAAGCCAATCACGTTTTCAAAACCTTTAAAAGGATGCGTTGTTGTATCTGCAATTGTTATGTCATTGAATAATTTATCAGACACAGGAGCAATTTTTACTTTATTGGGATTGGATAAAACCCCCGTTACAAGATAAGATTCAAAAGGATTAAAATACAAGTGCGTGTATTGCGTAAAGATCAAATCAAATTCTTCTTTACCCGGATCGATATTGATCGTGAAATTTGAATCGAAGGAAAAATAAGTAAAGTTTTCAGAATTACTTTTTTGTAAAACAACATTTACCTCGTTACTTCCATTGATGTTTGATGTTCTGACAGAATACTCATTTCCATTAACAGACATAATCTGCAGTTTACGAAATCCCAGGTGTGTTCCGGCGGAGTTATACCCTCTGTCTACAATGTAAACAGGAGTATTTGTTTGCCAGTTTCCAAAGGCGGTGCTGTCCTTGTGGCCTGTTGGGTAATCAAATTTTTTTCCTGGAGTAAAACCTGCAGTATCTGTTACCAGTGAAAAATCAGTCACACCCGTATTGAACGCGCACATGAGTTTTGATGAATTCAGTTTTACATGAAAGCCATTACTTCCACATTCGAATGCAAGATCCCACTCGGTTTTAAAATTAGAGGATATGATCTTATCCTGAGAGAGTGAATAGAACAATTGATGTTTATAATCCGGGCCCATGTCCACCGACGAAGTGAGTACATCTCCCCTGTTAAGTGGTTGCACTGGAATCTCTGGCTTCCTGCACGAAACCAAAATAAGAAGACAAACTCCAAAAATAATTTTACTTTTCAAATACATATTGGAGTTTTATAAAGTACGTGCGTCCCATAGCAATTGCTGTTGACGATGAGTTTCCACTGTGAACACCACCAGCCAGAGACGACCGGACATTATTTACATTCATAATATTCTTAGCCCCGCAACTTATAACAAGTTTATTTTTAAAAAGCTGTTGAGAAACGTTCGCGTCGAGCATATGAAAATCTTCCACTTCAGTCTGATAAATTGAGCCATCACTCGTCTGGTTATATCCCGGTAATCTTCCTGTATATTTATAGAAACAGTTAAAAGAGGTGTTCCATTTTTTTAGTTTATACTGAACAGAAGCTCTTGCTTCAGGCGTATATGAAAATTCATCTACTCCATTTGAAGTTTCGCTTAGTTCATTGTAACGTGCAATCATGGATGCCCCGGCTGACATAGAAAAATCATCATAATTGTAAGAAGCATTGAGTGAAGATCCATACGATTTAAATGTTCCAATGTTTATATACGAATACTTTGTACCATTTACTAAAGCCAGCGTAATAAGATTATTTATTGAGTTATAGAACCCTGAAACGTCGAGTGTAATTTTAGATTGTTCTGTTCTTCGCTCGCTATACTTTATGTTCAGATTATAATTATCGGAAGTCTCGGCTTTTAATCCTGTATTACCAAGAATATTATGATTGATGTCAACAAATTCGAAATACAATTCTTTTAAGTCAGGAGCACGGAATCCTTTTGCGTAAGAAGTCCTGAAGGTCCATTTTCTTGTATTGTATTTTATATTCAAAGAAGGAATCAACGGCGATGTGTAAGCTGTATTATACGCGTAACGTAAACCCGGCCTGATAATGAAATTTTTTACCGGAAGAATTTCTGCTGTTGTAAACAGAGCATAATCGCCAATGGTCTGAGTTTTATTTTCTATTCTTTTCCCGGTGGCGGAATTATAATTTAAATCGTAACCTATTTCGTAGTTAAAATAATTGAAGCTACGAATTGTGTCGTCCCAGGTTTCAAAAGCTTTACTGCTTACGAACGATCCTCTTGCCATGACCTGGTTAAAAACAGCTGTATCCTGTAAAGAATTATCGGGAGAAAGTTGTTCGCTGAGATCGGTCAGGTTTTTGTAATACGTACTTTTATCGCGGCGAAAATAATTATAAGCCAAAGTAGCATTAAAGAATTTGAAGTTATTAAACTTCATCGCGGCCGTAACGGTATTATCAAACCGTTTTGTTTTATAGTAATCGTCGAAAGCCGATTCGTAATAAGGTTTTAAAGGGTATCCACGGTTAACGATCAGTTCTTCAAAATAAGAGGCGCGGTAATTGAGACTGAATTTCTCCTTTTTGAATTCGTATTGCACGTCGCCAAAATATTGTTCTTTTGGTTTCCAGTTTTTGAAACGGTTGGTATCAGCCAGAGTTTTTACAGGAAGAAAATAATATTTATCGTTCATGTTCCAGCCATTGAAATAATTCCGGTTTAGGTTCATTGAAAACCCATGTTTATTTTTCTTCATTGAAAAATTTAAACCCGTATTATAATTATTGTTCGTTTCATAATACGTATACACTCCGGCCGACAACGTTTTCGGCTTTTTTGTAATGATATTGATTACACCGGCCAGAGCGTTTGTTCCATATGTAACAGATAATGGCCCCTCAACAATTTCAATGCGCTCAATGTTATTCACGTTTATCTGCGAGAGATCAATGTTTCCGTTCTGCCTTCCTATCATGGCAACTCCGTCAATAAGAATTTTTACATTTTGTCCCGACAATCCTTGTAAACTCATACTGCTTCCAAGTACAGGATCCTGTGAGAATCGGATATTCAATTCATTATTCAAAGCGTCTTTTAAACTCACTGCGGCGAGCGACTGAATCTTTTCTTCGCCAATGACTTTAATTTTAAAAGCAGATTGATCGTGCGTTACCGGCTGGTATTGCGCGGTTACAACTACTTCATCCAGGGCGTTGGTTTTAACAGAATCCTTTTTAGTCTGTGATATCAAATCTGCAGCTAAAAGAAACAAAAAAACAGTGGGGATTATTTTAGTTGAGAAGACCACCATTCGAAAGTATTTCTTCAGTTTCTAAAATTAAGCCCGCACTGACAAGAATATGATGCAGCTTCAGTAATTCTTTGTAACTAAAAACAAGCGCCACATCTTTATTCTTAGTGGGTATGTAAATGCATTTGGACATTGGGAAACCATCGCTGTCCCAAAGGTTTTTTCTATCCTCAACCATTTCGCAGAACTCACTGAATTCATTCCGTGTTAAAATGAGAACCGTTGTTCCGAATGCGAGTTGAAGGTGATTGCAACCATTACAGCTGATCACGTAACCATCTTCATTTAAATGCAATGTATTATATGAACACATATTAAATTGTTGCCTGAATAATTATTGCTATCAACGGTGGCATAAAGCCAGCGAGAATTAACCACTTACCTCTTCTGCCAATACCGTGTTTTCCTTTCAGAATAAATAATCCCGTTATGTTAATGACTATGAGCATAAACGCAAAAACATCGGAGGCCCATTTCCATCCCTTTAAACTATTGCGGTGAAGAACATTTACCTGATAAAAAAGTGGACGGCGGCTCACCTTCTCATAAGTTCCTTCATGTGTGGTGAAGTTGATGTGAAGCGACGCGTTATCATAATAAATTTTTACCTGGTCCTTCGTTGGGCAGTCGAATACCTTATATTTAGTTTCATCTACTTTTTTACTGAGCAATAAAATATCAGTGGGTTTAAGATCTTTCGCTACAAAATTTTCCTTTACTTCAATTGTCTTTTTGGTAATAACAAAGTCGGGGTTCCACTCATCAACATGGTTGAGAGCAATCCCCGACAAACAATAAACAATAATCAAAGTCGAAAAAAAGTAACCAAGGTCGCGGTGCGTGGCAATATTAAATCTTCTTATCTTCTTTATTGAAAGGTTCATTCTTATTTATTCGCAAGTTCCAGTTCAGATAAAATTTTTCCGGCATACTCGTTGGCAATGTCAAACACCCAGCCTTCAACATTTTTATCTGGTAAAATGGCGTCCGGTTTATAAATTACTTTTTCTTTGGAGTTGTTTATTTTAGCAATACCGTCGCCAATGATCTTCACCTGGAACATTTCGTCGTGCGCTACTAATACAGGAATTACAACTGCGTTATCTTTTTTCTTGAGTACGCGCTTAATGGCAACCGTTGTTGAATCGGGATTGCTCCAACATAATTTCCAACTTTGGTAAGAAGTTCCGACCATTCTTTGGTATACGTTTCATCACCATAAGCCATTAGAACGATTCCTTCTTTCTTTGCGTCTTTAGAAATATCCTGGTAACGACGAAGAATATTTTTCTGAAGAATAGCAGTGAAGTCCAACGTTGGAGTGATGTACGTTTTCGCTTTTGGAGTATAACGTTCTATTTTTTCCAGCTTAAGAAGTTCCATCGATTGAGGATCTTCTTTTTGCC
The DNA here is from genome assembly GCA_021323535.1 of Bacteroidota bacterium. Lineage (GTDB taxonomy): Bacteria > Bacteroidota > Bacteroidia > B-17B0 > Aurantibacillaceae > Aurantibacillus. Next base: position 344 of record JAJONO010000043.1, on the reverse strand, counting down.
CGATAATAGTTGGGATATCATCGAAGGAGTGCGGACTCACAGTTAAGAACACCGGAACAACAATGATATCAGTATAACCTTCGCTGTCGAATTCTTTGAGCCGTGATGCAATGGATGGCTCTGTGTATTCCATGTGCGCCGTTTTTGTTCCGGCGATTTTTCCCTGTGCAAGAATAGAATCTTTTACGTTTGTCTCAAGATCCATCAGGGCTTTTCGCCATGTTCCTGAACGTGATCCATGGTTGACGAGCAGAAGACCTATTTTCTTTTTTGTTGTAAGTTCTGCCTTCTCTTCTTTTGGCGCTTCATGCGAACATGAGGACAAAAGGAAGAAGACAACTAAA
>JAJONO010000042.1 GCA_021323535.1 Bacteroidota bacterium | reverse complement strand
TTGATAAGATAATCTCTTTCCCAGGCTCCCTTGAATAATCTGGAAGCAGTTTGTGCCGGGAGGAGACCTGAAGCGAACACAAGGAAAATATGAAGACAAAATCTCATGGCTGCATTCAGGTTTCCCGGACTTAGTTTTTTAATTAGTACTAGTTACAGGTTTATTTTTTGAATTGAATCCGAACGATAGGCCAAATCTCCATCCATCTTTTCCAGGAATTACAAAGGCGTTCACCGGGATGTTCAGTTTTCCTGATCTGAATGTTCTTCCTGCAGCAAGTACGAACGACGATCGTAACTCGTACACACCACGACTATCAAGGCGTTTCGTGGTTTCGTGAGGGTTTGTTATCCCGGCGTTTTCAGGGCTTTTGTTCCAGTCGCTGTTCAGGTTCCAGTTTCCGCTTTCGTCATAATAACCATAAGCAAAAGGCATAAGATTGAATGTTGGTCCGAATGCAAATTCCCATCCGTTAATGTTACTTCTGATACCGTGTAAAAGAGTGGCGCTTGGAATAAAATATCCCTGATCGAGACCGGTGATCATTGGAACAAATTCGAACAGGGCCTGTACTTTACCTTCGTTGAGATATTGTTTTTCGAACTGGTAACCGAATTGGAACATGGCCGGGAAGGCATCAAATCCTCCTGAGTTTTTGCCTTCCTGTATCCTGTCATATAAACCGCCTGTATACGAAACAAATCCCATTCGGGGCCCGTCTAATCTTAAACGCTCCTGGTTAGGGTTGTTGTTACTGTTATCAAATTCATACTTTTTAGAAAGTTTGTCCATTAAAGCGTTATCATATTTTCTTCCAAACATTTCCGCAATGGAAAGTTTTACAATGTTCTGGATCTCTTCAGGGAGATTTAAAAACTCATGCACATACGTTTTTTCGATTCGTTTTTCTTTCACGTCAATTAAACGATAGGTTACCATGATAGTTTTTCCCATCTGTTCAATGGTACCACCAAACATTTTTTCGGCGCCTATGATCTGTCCAACCTCTGTTAAACAGGTTTGTCCATAACAATTAGCAACACTGATCTTGTTTTTCTCAACTAGGTATTGAACGTCGTAACGGTCCATTACGGCGAAGGTGTCGAGTTTTTCGAGTTCAATGCGTACCATGTTTCCCATGGTAACAGCGTCGGCTCCAACATTTTTAGCGTCGATATTTAATACTGTTAAGTTTTGTTTTTTTACCACCGACTGGGCATTTAGCATAAGGCCCATACTTATTAAACTAAGGGTGGCGATTGATTTCATAATTGTCTTCATTTTATTATGTTTTAAAAGTTTATAATAGTGATCTTTATGATAAAGCGAACTCTGTTCTGCTTCATTATGAGGTCAAAGTTAGGGCAGTAAAAAGGGGTATGATAATCAGGAAACGCCTGTGTTTATAAGCTATTTGTGGTTTTTAAGAATCCGGATACGAAGGATGTCCGGCACATCACTTTTTTGCGGGTTTTAAGTGGTGAAAAAAGAGGTTTTGCGATTTTTGCAAATTTTGGTAGCTTTAAAAATTGAATTTTATCTAACAAAAAACAGCGAATTATGCAGCAATTGATCGAATGTGTTCCAAATTTCAGCGAAGGGGTTGATCTTAATATCATAAAACAGATCACCAACGAAGTGGAAAGTGTTGAAGGCGTTAAGCTTCTTAACGTAGATCCGGGTAAAGCCACTAACAGAACGGTGGTTACTTTCGTAGGAAATCCTTCTGCCGTTATTGAAGCCGCGTTTCTTGCCATTAAAAGAGCAGGTGAATTAATTGATATGAGCAAACATAAAGGCGAACATCCACGCATGGGTGCCACCGATGTTTGCCCGCTTATTCCTATCGCCGGAATATCTATGGCTGAAACTGCCGAGTTTGCAAAGAAGCTTGCTAAAAGAGTTGGCGAAGAATTAAAAATTCCTGTTTACTTATACGAAGAAGCGCAACCCGATAAGAGCCGTAGCAATCTTTCTGTTATCCGTGCGGGTGAATACGAAGGGTTCTTCAAGAAAATAAAAACACCGGGTTGGAAACCGGACTTTGGTCCTGATGAATTTGATGAGAAACGCGGCGGCACTGTTATTGGCGCACGTGACTTTTTAGTAGCCTACAACATCAACCTTAATACAACATCAACACGTCGTGCTAATTCTATTGCTTTTGATGTGCGAGAAGCGGGTAGGGTTATGCGAGAAGGAAATCCTGTTACCGGAAAAATTGTAACAAATGCCGACGGTACGCCGAAATTTATTCCGGGCACTTTAAAATCGGTGAAAGCTATTGGCTGGTACATTGAAGAATATGGTGTTTGCCAGATCTCTATGAATCTTACCAACATTAATATCACGCCGGTTCATATTGCTTTTGATGAAGTTTGTAATAAATCTTCAGAACGCGGATTACGTGTTACGGGTTCTGAATTGGTTGGATTGATTCCGTTGAAAGCTTTACTCGACGCAGGAAAATATTTTTTACGCAAACAAAAACGTTCCACTGGTATAAGTGAAAAAGAGCTTATTAAAATTGCAGTGAAATCGATGGGGCTGGATGAGCTCGGCCCATTTAAGCCTGAAGAAAGGATCATTGAATATTTGCTGAAAGAGAAAGCAGATTCGAAATTAGTGAGCATGGATCTGGTTGCCTTCGCTGATGAAACGGCGAGCGAAAGCCCTGCCCCGGGCGGAGGTTCCATTTCTGCTTATGTCGGAAGCCTGGGCGCTTCTTTAGCAACGATGGTGGCCAATTTAAGCTCGCATAAAAAGGGATGGGACGATCGTTGGGAAGAGTTTAGCAACTGGGCGGATAAAGGACAAAGAATAAAAGATGAGTTGTTGCGATTGGTAGATGCCGATACAGCAGCGTTCAACAAGATCATGACAGCGTTTGGTTTACCAAAAGGCACAGACGAAGAAAAGAAAATAAGAACGCAGACAATCCAGGATGCTACAAAATTTGCGATACAGGTTCCTTTTAAAGTCATGGAGTTAAGTTACGAAAGCATGGAGCTGATCAAAGCTATGGCCGAACACGGAAATCCTGCTTCGGTGAGTGATGCCGGAGTTGGCGCATTGTGTGCCAGGAGCGCGGTGATGGGTGCGTTTATGAATGTTAGAATTAACGCCGCAGGATACGACGATAAAAATTTCGTGAACGATATCGTTTCGCAGGGAAAAGCCATTGAAGAGAAAACGGTGAAGGCTGAGAAAGAGATTCTTGAAATTGTAAATAAGAAAATAGGAGTTTAAGAGAAAAAAATCCTCTCGATCGTCCAGTAAAGCGAAATAAAGGCAATGATACCTGATAAGGGAATAATAATATAATTTCTATACCAGATCTTTTCACTGAACCATTTTCCGAAGAGCAGCCAGGCTCCAAGGATAATGCTTATTTGTCCGAGTTCCACGCCAAGGTTAAAACTGATCAAAGCATTAGTGAATTCTCCTTCGGGAAGTCCAAGATCTTTTAATACTCCGGCGAATCCCATGCCGTGCATTAATCCGAAAATAAAAATAAAAACAATGCGCGTTGGTTTTAATCTTTCAGTAAAAATATTTTCTAAGGCCACAAATAAAATCGACAAAGCAATGATGGGTTCAACAATACTGGAAGGAATAGAAATTATCCCCATCAGTGATAATCCTAAAGTAATGGAATGCGCCACTGTAAAAGCCGTGGCCTGCCAGATGATGGTCTTCAATTTTGGACTTAATAAATAAAGACATAAAATAAAAAGAATGTGATCGAGTCCCCACGGAATAATATGCGTAAAACCTAATTCTAGATATAAGAGAAAAGTATCCATTAAGGTTCAAATATAAGAATTACTGATGAAGAGTGGGATGTTCTCGACTACGCTCGAACTGACATGCGCTTTCTTTTACATCTGTTGTTCTGGTAAAAAGATCTCAGTCATCATGCAACGGGCGCTTCCTCCACCAATGGTTTCAATTGTTGGAATAGAAATGGGAAGGAGCCGGCAATATTTTTCCAGTTTCAACTTTTGCTCCTTATTCAGCGAATCGTAAGCGCTTTGCGACATCACCAGAAGTGTTTCGTTCGAAGAATTTTTTACACATAACATATTTCCGGCAAATGAATTCATTTGGGAAAAGCTGATATCAATAATTTCATGCTGTGTGGATGTAAGCAGATCTTCAACATTTTTTCTTTGGTCTGCGTTACTGATACTTTCAAGACAGATCACCGCGAATTTTTCTCCCAGGTACATCATCACATTGGTGTGATAAATTTCCTTCCCATTCTTGTCATGCGAATAAAAACAAACGGGCATGTAATTGATCTCAGCACAAAGTTCAATGAAAAGGCTCTTATCGGTACGCGGCGATAAGCAGGCATAAGCAACTTTGCTCACATGATCGAACACAATGCTACCAGTACCTTCCAGAAATTTATTTTCACTTTCGTAATGCGAAAGATCGATGGTTTTTTTTACAATGAATTTTTTCCGGAGCGTTTCAACTATATCTGTTCTTCTTTCCAGCCTTCGGTTAGACGCAGCCATGGGATAAAGAATTAAAGTTCCATCAGAGTGAAGACTGATCCAGTTATTCGGAAAAACAGCGTCGGGTTTCTTTGGTTCCGGAGTGTCATCAAAAACATAAACCACGATTCCTTCTTTTCTTAAAGCATTAGTGAAATTATCAAACTCCTCAATTGCCATATTCAAAATACCTGTTTCTTTGGTTTCGTTCTGAAAAGCATTCGACGCTGCAGTTTCTTTATTGAAACCGAAAGCGGCGGGACGAACCAGCAATATATTCTTTGCGCTTTGCATCAGAGTAATCCATCCATGGCGAGGGCTGGGGCAATGGCATCATAAAATCCCTGGTAAGAGCGGCTGAATGTATAAAACAAACACATGTCGGTTTTTGCAATATAATACGATCCGGAAACACGACCGTTCTCTTCTTTTATTTCCAGAATGCCATCTCCGTGTTTTTCACTCTTCACTTCTGAAGGAATGGCCCTAAGCAGTTCCTCCATCGAATTAATCATCGCTTTAGGAGTTGCTTTATTTTCGGTTTGGGGAAAGCCTTCTTGTTTCATATCGGGCCAGTCCCATGCATCGTTTTCTTCTTTTAGGATGCGGTCAACTGCTGAAGTAAGGTCTTTACCAATAAATTTTGCTTCGTTAAAACGGAGAGATGTGCGCCCAATATAATACACGGCAAATTCGCCGCGACCCAATTTGTTCTTTGGATCAAACGCGTAAAAATTTCCACCGTTATCACCGCCAAATAATATCAGTCCTCTTAAAGGAACCATCCAGAGAGGATCGGTATTGATACTGTAAAGATCGTTGCTGCTCCAGATGTTGATATTGTTATGATCTGTATAAAATTCACAGCAATAACAATTCTTCATCACATCTTTATAATCGTCAGGAAACTTACAGCCAAATTCTTTTTCCGCATGGAATTCGTCAAAATCCGACTCCGTATCCGGGTAAGAAAAATCCGGGATGGTTTTCAGGTATCCGAAAAGATTTTTATTCATAAAATAATTCTAACATGAAGATAGAATTATTTTATTTAAGATAAAAAGCTCAGGCTATAACAGAGCAGGGCAGGCGAACCGAAGTTCAGGCGGTCCGCCCACACACACAACACAAACGCTGCTCCGCAAACAAATCCGGCATTTACTTCGTGAAAACGAAGGTTTTTTTCCGAACATTATAATATAATCTGACTTGAGTAAAAAGATACAGGTTCGCCCAGATCCTTTACTTTTTCTAAACGGTCCCGAAGTGTCTTTGGGATCGATTCAATCTCTTCTTTCTCCAATCTGTGTCTGAATAAGTGAGGTTCTTCTTCTTGTTTTATGACAGAGAGAATAAATTCATAAGTTGAACTTTTCTTTACCCGTAATTCGAGATGTTTGTCTTTATCAGGACCAGTATACCAAATTGACGCGCCTTTTTGTCTTCCTTCCTCAAATGTTCCTATTTCAAATTCCTCTTGTTCCATCAATGTTGTAATAAGATAAATGAGAAGCGAGGGTGATAGTTTGCTTATATTTTCTTCGAGATAAGATGGGACATATGAATTTATCTGATCCCATTCATATATAATTTTTTCAGTTTTGATCATTTTAATTTTTAAGTTCTGAGAAACCGTTATTCACTCTTTAATTTAATACTCTTTATCATACATTCAGGATATTGTATCTCCGTTCGAATGTACGCGTCGGAGTAGGATTGAGCCTGAACGATAATCTCAATAGTTTTTCCGTTATGTAGAAGTACCACTTTCCAGTCTTTCATATAAACGCATTAATAACCTGTCAACTGACAAGCTTCAATAAGTAAAAAATAATTTTAATTGATAATATTAAACAGCAGGAGGACCGCGTTTAAGTTTAGTGCAAAAGAGAGCCGGGATGAGTGTATTCTCCCTTTTTGGAATATAATAATCTTTAATATTGTAAGATACTGTGAAGTTCTGTGCTTGTATGCATGGAATAAGAGCCTGTGTTCCCTTTTCTTTTTTAAGACGCTTAACCCTGAGAGATTCAGTTTTGTGACTTCCGGAAACCTTTTTAAGGGCAATTTCCTTCAGGGAATTTTTTTTGTAGTCGTGAGGAACGGTTTTAGTTATAGAGTTTCTACTGAGAGCCGCAAAAGCACCCAGGATAAATAAAACGATGACCGTTTTTATGAAATAACTCTTTCTCACGCAATAAAATTAAGTTTTTAAACCTTAAGTCACAAAAGCCAAATGCTGTAAGTTGTTAAAACTGCATGTTAATTGCGGCATAACGGATGTTAATACAAACGGTACATCGGTGTCCGCCCTGTTAGTATACAACCACCTTCCTGGAAGTTTGCTGGTCGTTGATCCCGAGCTGAACAAGATAAGTTCCGGCCTTGTGTTCATTACCAAGAGCCACAGTTTGTTTTTGTTTGCCGGATAAATTCACAACAGGCATTTCATATATCATTTTACCAACGCAGTCAAACACTTTTAATCCAATGTTTTTATTTCCTTTTACATCGTAATTAATATTAAGTTCTTTTGTTTCGACGTCGTAATACAGCTTGAGCTCGTGTACATCAGACAATTCCTTAACCGAAGTTATTTTTGGTTTGATTGTAAAAGATGAAAGATAGATCATATCGCCAGTGCTTAGCCCGTTGTTATTGGTACAATTGGTGGCGTAATAAAAGGTAATGTTTCCTTCATTGGAAGGAGGCGCCTGCCAGTTCATAGTCCACTGATTGGTATTTGGCGCTGTTGTCACAGTTCCGGCAGCGTTATGGGTAACCGAATTGCGGTTTAGTCCGGGTGGAACAACGTGATTTAACATGTGGGTTCTTGCAACATCTGTAATTATCCACGAACCAATATCGGTACTGTCTGCATCTTTTATGGCCTGTACTTCAAAACCGAATTTATCCACAAGGGGTTTCTGAACCTGTATGGTAATGGTATAGATCTGTCCTGCCACATAGGTAGAATCCGGACTTGAAAACGTGAGCGTATTTATTCCAACAGGATTTTGTATCACTTGCGCGCTATGACAACCATGCTGCGCGCAGGTTTGGTCTTTAGGCGCGCCGGTGCTTCCGGGATGCGCGCCCGAAGTTTTTATAACACTGTAACTTGCAAGTACAAAAATGCAAACCATTGATCCCAGAAGGGTAGTTGTTTTCCTGAATCTCATTTTAATTAGTAATGGTTAGTTGTTTTGTATATACTTTGTCACCTTTGTCAGACATGTCATCATTCGCCGAAACTCCTGCTACATAAAAGGTAACAGGTGTTTTAAGATCTGCAGGGGCGGTCCAGTTAACGATCCATTCACCAATCCCTTTTGAAATGGCGTCGGTTCCATTAAACGTATAGGTCACATAATTTCTCTCAGTGAATTTGTAAGAATTTTTCACGAGCTGGGTACGAAGTGAATCAACAATATTGAAATTACCAATATTGGATTTGCTGTTGGCATCGATCGCCACCACCTGGAAGCCGAAGCGGGCAACATCAGTATCGGTAATTTTTATTTTTAGAGAATAGGTTTTTCCGGCAACGAGTTTGTGAATGTTGTTTCCTACAGAAATATCAATTGAAGCTGTGCCTGAGTTGATCTTGTTATCGTCGTGGCAACCCGATGTGGCGCAGGTTTCTTCATCAGGGGCCCCGGTATGCGAAGGAGGCGCGCCACTGCTCGATCTTCTGATAGTGGCAGATACAAGAATAAATGCTGTTATCAGAAGCGCGGCAGATGTTATTATGGTTCTTTTCATCTTAAGATAATTAACTAAAGGTAGAAAAAAGAACATTAAGTTTCAAATATCAGCGAATGGCTTCGGGATTAAGAATAACGGGACCATAAAGCTTTTCGTGCCTGAATTCGATTTTTATTTTTTGTTCATTCTCTAATCCCAGTTTAGTAAGATTGATCTCAAAAATATCGGAGTTGATTTCTGAAATGGGTTTACCATTCACGATCACTTCTTTTACAGAATATTTTCCGGAAGATGTACGTGGATTGAATACGAACACATTCTGCCAAAGGAACAAACCTTCCATGATAAGCATTTCAGAGTCTTTATCAGAAAACGCAGAAGGATTCAGAACTAAAGGAGAGGTTAATGGCGCGCACCCTTTTAGGTGTTTTATTTCCACTTTAATTTTGTCGCCAGTTTTTAAATCGAAAGCATCGAGATGAACCTGGAAAATGTTTGAATTGATTTCATCTTTGGTGATCCTGCCATTTACTTTTACTTCGGTGACGCAGAATCCGATTCCGCCCGGACCGTAAGAGTTCTTTACAAAAATGTTTTTATTCGAGTAAAATCCTTCAACAATAAGTGTGGTGTCTTTTTTCTGGGCATGGTTTGCCAATACAGTCAGTATTAAAACCGCTGTTACAATTGTTTTTTTCATAATTTATTTTTTATAGGTGTTAGCTTTTTTCTTCGGAAGATGATTAAAGAAATAGATCATAAATCCACTTGGCTCCTGGTGATTGTTCATGTTTGTGTTCACCATCAGATAATAGGTTTCTCCGGCTTTTACTTTTAATCCGGAGGCGTAGGTTTGTCCCTGCTTTTCTCCATTGGCAAAAACTGCTTCATAAAGCGTGTCCTTCGCGGTTTGTGATAATCCCGTGTTGCAGTTGTGTGATGTGTTCCATGAAAGACATTTTTTTACCGGAAGAAGTTTTTTCGGCATAAATTCTTTTAAACAACCTTCTCCCGTACATTTGTAAAGAATAAAATCAAAATCGTCTGTTTGCAGCTGCGGGACGATGTGAAATGTAAGCATGGTATCTTTAGGTATCGTAAATTTAAACCAGGCCGAATTCGTTTCTTCATAGAGCTTCGTGATTTTTTCCTTGTATTCTGAAACGTCGCCATATCCCTGCGAAACATTTACAGGCCCGTAAACAGTCATTGGTAGTTCAATGGCGTATTTCGAATCAGCATTGATCAGTTTTTTAAATGGAAGAAGAACCGTCGCTTCCTCTGCGACAATTACAGATGGCGTTTCGGAAAAAATACTATCAATAGATTTAACCAAATCAGAAACTGTTCGAGTTCCAGGAGCCAGCTTAATAATAGTTGTGCCAGATGTGGCGGCGCCTACTGTTTTATTTACGTTTTTAATGTATTGCGAATTTGTATCGGATATTGCACACTTCACCTTTTCTTTTTTTGGTTTTTCAATAGGGGATGGAATATTTGATTGTTTGTAAATAAACAGCGACGTAGCAATTGCAACGATACCAAGCCCTGCGATCAAAAATGATTTTGGAAATGATCTTTTTGGAAGAATAACCATTCCGCTTGTAATGGCGGCGAAATTCATTCCCGCAACGATCTCTTCTCTTGAAGGGTCTTTTCTCTCTTCTATGATTTTATATCTTTCCATGTTACGAGATCTTCTTATAAATTTCTTTTAGTTTATCAATCACCCTGTACGTTTTTACTTTGGCGTTGTTTTCTGTGATGCCAAGTATTTGTCCTACTTCGGCAAAAGGACGTTCCTCAAAGTACCGGAGTTCAATGAGATTGAGTTCATCTTCGTCGAGGTACATCAATGCTTTTTTGAGAACAGAAATTAATTCAGCCTGATGTTCGCCGCTTTCTTCAGCCATATTTTTAATTCCTTTTTCACTCAGACTAATAATGCGCATTTTTGTTTTGTCGCGATAAAACTGGGTTATCTCATTAATGGCAATGCGATATAACCAACTCGAAAAAGGGAAACCAAGGTCGTTATGCTTTTTAATGTTGTTCAGAGCTTTCGAAAATACAATAGCGGTAATCTCGCGACAATTGTCAATATCCTCAACGCGTTTATATACGAACTTAATAATGTTCTCGTAATACTTGTTGTAAAGCGGTTCAAAAGCGCGGGAATCAGACTTTGCGGCTTTGATCTGTTCTTGTTCAGTCGGCATATTTAATTGCGGGTTTCCGGTCGTGGAACGGAGCAGGATACTGAAAGATACAAAAAGGAAATAATTTTTTTAGTAGGGGTTAAAATAAAAAGGCTGCTTCATAAGAAACAGCCTTTTGCAATGGGAAATTAGTTGTTTATTCGATGATCAGTTTTTTCGTACTCACCGCGTTTCCTGCTTTTATATTTACTAAATAAATTCCTGAAGAAAGATCGTTGATGTCTATCGGTAGATTGTTTTCTCCTTCCTGAACTTCCATGTTTGTTGTTTTAATTCGCTGGCCCAAAATATTACAAACTTCAACCGAAATCGTTCCTTTCTTCTTTACAGAAAGATGAACAGTTACATTAGAACTCGTTGGGTTAGGAAAGAGGTTCACATAACTTTCTTCGGTATTTTCATTTAACCGGGTCGGTACTCCTAAATCAGCCGGAGATAAAAAGTCGAGATGAGCTGATGTGTAAAAATGATGATTACTGGTTTGCTGATAGAAATAACCGGTTATAGGATGGCCATCTGGACTATGAGTAACCGTGAAAGGCATTTTAAAGGTAAGGCTCATGGGCGAAGTTGTAAACGTTGCAGGTCCTGTTACAGGTGACATAAAATGAAACACCGATTTTTTTGAAATGAGGGTACTTGCAAAAGGAAACATGTGTGAAACATTTATTTTTTTAGCAAACAGGTAATAATTACCAGAGCCTGTCTGATTCTGAATGTCCATGCAACGTACTTTAATATCGGGGATCACATTATACTTTAAACCCCCGCTAACAAAATTGGTATCCGATTCGGCCCACGAGTAATGAATATATTTTCCATCTTCCGTACGGCTTGCTTGTATCCTCGCGTCTGAAATTACTTTTGGTCCAATGCCCCCGTTATCGAACGGATTCTCAGGATAGCCACCTTCTCCCACGTTAGCGCCAGGTGATTCGCTCGATAAGGAATCGATCAGTTTATAGTTCCAGGTTGTTGTAGATCCATCGAGCATAAAATCATAAAGATACGGCCTCGAGCCGGGAACATGTCCCCACATATAAGTTGCCGTTGAAGAATTTACACTCATAGTATAAGTATGTACATAATCTGCGGAATCTTTGTGTGCTCTTGATGTGCCCACAATTGTTGAAACAATATGAAGTTTATTGTTGGCGTCAACTACCGCTCCAACACTTTCGCCTGTGTTAAAGAAAGGAATTGTAAGAGTAGTATTGTTTTTTACAGAAGCGATGTGCGACAGAATAGCGGAATAAGTTGTAGCAGAAAAATCAATTCCCGGCATTAAGTTCCACGAGTTGCCGCTATTGGAGGTTGACCATACGATGGGTTGAAAACCTGCACTCTGCGAATTACTGGCAGCGGCGCGAACACCAATTACAAAAGCATAACCATGAGTTCCGGCCTCATTCCATGCCATCATGGGCGCACCGGTTACCATATAAGAATCATCGGCGGTGGAAGGAGTTTGTTTTGTGTTCAGGTGAACTATTCCGTTAAAAATCATGGAATCTCCAACCCAGTTAAAGATTCCGGCATTAAAGTTGCCTTTTGCAATGTTAATTCCGCGATATTTGACATCTTCCATACCGGTTCCTCCACTGGTCAATGTTAATTTTCCCAATGTTCTTACTTTTCCGTCATTTGTACTGGTGAAACAATAATGTGAAAAATCAATTTTTCCAAGAGCGGCAATCGATGGAGTAGTGTTACTTTGATATTGCATTGCACCCGGCACAGCGCTGGCTGTATAATTATTATTGGAACCGCCTAATTGCTTTGAAGCAAATAAGCTTCCCGGAATGCCTCCGAGATTTAAATCCACAATTGGACTGGATACAACTGCAAAACCATTAATGATGTTTGTATTGCCCGGAGGATTATAAATTCCTCCATTGGCATATCTTCCCGAATTCTGATTACTGCTCCATACACAAGTAGTGTCCCAGGTTGCGCCCCAATCGGAAGAGAACGTAGTTACGAGAGCTCCTGTGTTATTAAAAGGAGCGGCATTGTAATTTACTCCCGAGCGATGTACGAACGAAACAGCATTGAGCTGAGCATTATATTGAAGCGGCCTTGAAGCAGCTTGTGTAACCCCATACACATTCCTCGATTCTGCAATCGTGTTCCAGCTCGCGGTGGAAGTAGGAGGTGGCTGAAGTAATTGTGCCTGGTTCGAATTATTGCCTGAAAGCTTTGTTGCCGATGGTGTTTCTTCAGAGAGAACAAACCTGCTGTTGATCCTTTGAGCAAGGTTGATTTCACCGGAAGGTTTTAATTTTTCGTTTTGTGAAAAACATGGCATCACAAAAAGCGAAATGCAAATAAAAGATAACTGTTTTTTCATAATAAATCAGATTAATTAAACAATAAGGTTCTTTACAGAAACAGGGGGATTGTTTAGTTATAACCCAGTACCTAAATTACAAAAATATGCGGGACACGAAACGGATTTTGTGACAAAATGAAATAAATGTAACGAACGGGAAATAGTTTATGGCTGATTAAACAAAAGAGCCTTCTGATTCAGAAGGCTCTTTATTTATGTTATTCAACAATAAGTTTTTTTGTACTCACCGCGTTTCCGGCTTTTATACTTACTAAGTAAATTCCGGTAGAAAGATTACTGAGATCAATGCGGATATTATTTTCGCCGATCTGAGTATTTGTTTTACTGCTTTTCATTAACTGACCAATTGTGCTGTAAACTTCAATATCAACTGCAGCTTCATTTTTCATATCAATTAATACAGTTGCATGGCGCGAAGCAGGGTTCGGATAAATCACCGCGCCGCTTACACTACCCAATGCATTTTCATTGATGCCAACACCACTGAAATCCACAAACGCTGAAGTGTACCAATGCGCTGTGCTTCCTAGTTGCGCATAAATAGAACCCGGCACAGTACCTGGTCCTTCACTGTGTGAAACTGTAAAAGGAATATGAACGCCTAGTTTTCCAGTTGCAAGAGACAAGCTGCTGGTTACAGGGGACATGTAATGCATCATTGCTTTTTTGTCTACCTGGTTATTGATTGCTGGTCCGAGTTTAGATACAACTACTTCATTTGGCCATACTTTATAATTGCCATAACCTCCTGCATTCTGTATATCGATTGTACGTAATTTAATTTCGGGAATGACATTGTATTTTACCTGGCCGTTCACATAATTGGTATCCGATTCGGCATAAGATACAAACACAAGATCACCTGTTGGTGTGCGGCTGGCCTGTATACGAGCATCAGGGATCAGTTTTACACCAGCGTCGCCATCGTAAGGGTTCTCAGGGTATCCACCTTCGCCTGATTCATCGCCCGGAGCTTCTGTTCCTAATGAATCAACAAGCATGTAGTCCCAGGTGGATGTGCCACCGTCGAGCATGAAGTCATAAATATAAGCACGGTAACCTGGTGTGTGTGGCCATGAATAGGTTGCAGTGGGCGAGTTAATACTCATTGTATAGCTATAGGTATAGCCTAACGAATCTGCATGAGATTTTCCGGTTGCAACAATCGTTGAAAAGATATGAAGCTTGTTATTGGCGTCAACAACGGCGCCAATGCCTTCACTGGTGTTAAAGAACGGAATGGTTAAATTAGTATTGGTTTCAACCGGATCAATATGAGTGAGTACATTCGAGTAGGTTGATGATGAAAAATCAATTCCCGGAACGAGCGACCACGAAGCTCCGAAATTATCGGTTTTCCAAACAATAGGCTGATAACCTGAACTTGCAGAGTTGCTGGCGGCAGAACGCGCGCCAATCACCACAACATATCCATGGCTCCCCGATTGGTTCCACGCCATTACGGGTGAACCTGTGGTCATAAAATAATCGTCGGTGGTGCTTGGTGTGCCCGATGTATTCTGATTAACAACTCCTGCGAACATAATGGAGTCTCCGGAGAGATCGAAAACTCCGGCATTGTACGAACCGTTAGTCATGTTTACTCCCCTGAAACCGTAGGCGGCTCCTGAAGAAACATCGTTGGCGTTTTTAAGCATCATGCCCAGCGAACGCATTTTCCCATCGTTGGTAGCGGTAAAACATAAGCGCGAGAAATCAGATTTTCCTACTGCAGTATGCGTTAAAGGAGAAGTGTTATTTAAAAACTGCATCGCTCCCGGAGTTGAACTTGCTGTTGAATTGTAATTGGCTGTTCCTAATTGTTTCGATGCCCAGAAATTTCCGATCCATTGCGTTGTAAATACAGGTCCGGAACCAACAATGTAAGCGTTATTGATATTGCTGTTACCTGCGGGATTATAAATTGCTCCGCCCGGATAACGACCCTGGTTAACAGATTCGCTATGAAAACAGGTACTGTCCCAGGTGGCACCCCAGTTAGTGGTAATTTCAGCTACCATGGCGCCGGTGTTATCGGCGGGACTGGCAGTGTAGGTTGTGCTGCAACGGTGAATAAAAGTAACGGCATTAAGCTCGGCATTGTATTGCAGCGGTTTTGATGCCGATACGATCATACCATATGAATTGCGCGAACCTGCTATAAGGTTCCAGGCAGCGGTGGGTTGCGCCACTGCCATTTGTTTTTTGGAATTGCCGGCAGGTGTAGTAGAGTTAGCCTTAGAAGTAACGGATAATTCATGCCCGGCAAGAGAATTGATCTTTGCCATTCCCGCATTGATTTTGGCTGCAAGATCCTGCTGACCGGCAGGTTTTGATTTTCCTTGTTGAGGGAACACACTCATTGATACAAATAAGAGTGATCCAAGAAGTAATTGTTTTTTCATGTGTTTTGGTTTTAGTTTTTAGAATCCAGTTAAAATAAACCTAGCGGGTTATTCTAACCACAGTTTTTTTTACATTAAATAAAAGGATTGTTCTTTAGTTACACGGAGATGTAAATCTAATTTAAGAAGTTTTTTTTGGAAAACAAACTGCCGTAATTGTCTTAATGTCGTTTTTCGACGACGACACAATCTGATGCGGTGGATATCAGATATCAAGTGATGTTTTGCAAGTGATATTCTGATAGACAAAAATAAAAAACCCCGTAGTTAAATACTACGGGGTTTTGAAATTATAGCAGAATTAATTATTCAACGATTAATTTTTTAGTGCTAACAGCGTCTCCAACTTTTACAGTTACAAAATAGATACCTGTAGTTAAGTTAGAAAGATCGATGTTGATGTTGTTTTCACCAACCTGCGCATTTGTTTTGTTGCTCTTTACAAGCTGGCCAATAGCGCTGTATACATCAATTCCTACTGTAGCGTTGTCTTTCATATCAATTGAAAGAACAGCGTTACCCGAAGCAGGGTTAGGATATACAACAGAACTGCTTACTGCTCCTAAAGCATTTTCTTTGATACCTGTAGTAAGGTCAAAGTTCAATGATGCTGAAGCATACCAGTGTGCATTGCTTGTTAACTGAGCAAAGATAGTTCCTGGTTGTGCACCAGGACCTTCACTATGCGTAACAGTTAAAGGAATAGTTACTGTACTGTTTTTTGTTGCTCCTGTTCCGATCATCATAGTTCCTGAAACCGGAGACATATAGTGCATTACAGCTTTTTTCTCAACGTTAAGGTTGCTTCCTAACTTACTTGCGTTAAGTTCGGTTGGTGATACGAAGTAAGGACCTGCGCCACCCTGACCTAATACGTCAATACAACGTACTTTAATATCAGGAATGATGTTGTATTTTACGCCACTGTTAGTAAAGTTAGTGTCAGATTCAGCCCACGAAACCATTATGAATTTACCGTCAGCTGTACGTGAAGCCTGAATACGGGCATCAGAAGTTAATTTAAGACCAGCATCTTCATCGAAAGGATTTTCAGAGAATCCACCTTCACCTGCTTCGTCGCCAGGAGCTTCAGAAGACATTGAGTCAACACGCATATATGACCATGTAGAAGATGTACCATCTAACATGAAATCATAAATATAAGGACGCATGCCAGGTAAGTGAGCCCAACCATAGGTCGCAGTTGAAGAGTTAACGCTCAGTGTAAAGCTGTAACCTCCGAAAACTGAATCCTGATAAGCATTAGAAGTTCCTACGATTGTAGAGAATAGGTGTAATTTATTGTTGGCATCAACAGCTGCTCCTAAACCTTCACCAGGTACAAACTGAGGAATAGTAACTGCGCTGGTGGTGTTATTCTCAGCTGCAGGAATGCGGCCAAGAATCCACGAAAATGTAGGAGCGGCAAAATCAATAGCAGGCATTAAAGACCACGACATACCAGAGTTATCGGTTTTCCAAACGATAGGCTGATAACCTGAGCTTGCCGAGTTAACAGGAGTTGCACGAACTCCGATCATTACTGCATAACCGTGAGTTCCGGCCTCGTTAAACGCTATCGCAGGAGATCCTGTAACCATGTACCAGTCATCGTTAGTTGCTGGTGTAGCCGAAGTATGCTTATGAACAACTCCATCAAATGATAAAGAGTCAGACGTCCAGTTGAACACACCGGCATTGTAAGTTCCTGTTACCATATTAAGTCCTCTGAAACCAAAATCTTCATTGGTTGTAGCATCAGGATTATTTACGATCTGTGACATTGATCTTATTTTTCCGTCTGCCGTGCTTGAGAAACCAAGACGTGAAGCGCTTGATTTAGGAATTGCCGTATGTGTAAAAGGAGCGTGTGTACTTACAAATTGCATAGCGCCAGGAGTAGAGCTGGCAGTATTATTGTAATTAGCGCTTCCTAATTGTTTCGAAGCATACCAGTTTCCAATCCAGGCAGAACCATCGGTTACCCAACCTGAACCAACAACATAAGCGTTATTGATATTGGTGTTACCACTAGGATTATAGATGGCGCCTTGTGGGTAACGTCCTAAGTTAGCTGCATCGCTCCAGAGAGCTGTGCTATCCCATGTTGTTCCCCAATTGGTAGAAATTTCAGCTACGATAGCGCCTGAGTTATCGGCAGGATTTGCAGTATATGTTGCACTACATCTGTGAATAAATGATACTGCATTTAATGCAGAGTTGTACTGCAGCGGCTGTGAAGCCGATAAAAGAACGCCATAAGCGTTTCTTGAACCACCAATAATGTTCCATGAAGCACTTGCTGTACTAACAGAAGATACCTGTGGTTGTGGATTAGTAGCTGCGCTTGATGCCTGAGTGGACTCAGTGATCTTGTTCGCCTGCAACATTCTTTTAAAATAGTTCCCTGCCACATTCGTGTGGCCCGCAGGTTTTGTTTTACCCTGCTGCGGAAACGCGCTTACTGCTGCTAATAAGAGCGAACCCAATAGTAGTTGTTTTTTCATGTTACTTGTTTTATTTTTATTTGTTATTTTATTAAAATTAATAACGGATAAATATACTTATCCTAATTTAATTCATCAAAAAGTAATGTTGTTAAAATTAAGCAGGTTTTTGCCAGTTCCGGGGAGATATACTGCTAATTTATAAAATATTTTTAATCCTTGCAAATTTTCAGACAAGAATATGTCATAGGATTGTCATTGCTTTACTTTACTTTACTTTACTCTACTTAAACTTCTTCCTTCTCTCGGAGAATACAAAATAACAGATACCTTGCCAATAATATGACTCTCAGGAATGAATCCCCATGTTCTGCTATCAATCACATTGTGACGATTGTCTCCCATCACAAAAAAATAATTTTGTTCAAAAATATAATGAGATGCAAACCGGTCGTTCACAAAGACTGAATCGCCTTTTACTTTTATTATTGCTTTCTCAAAACGTTCCATTGTGCTTTTGTAGAGAATAATATTTTTTGATGTAAGAGCGATGCTGTCACCTTCCCGTGGTATCCAAAGCGGACCAAAATGATCGACGTTCCACTTATAGTTGTTGTTATTTGGAAATATAAATTGCTGAGATTCATCCTTCGATAGAATATTTACACTTACTGATCGCACGCTTCCTGTTTTTAAAAGGTCAGCGGCTTTTTCTGTCGACGTAAAATAATTATAAGTTGTAGGTTGAATTTCTTTATTTGGAACAATGTTAAGATTTGAATCAATTCCAGCAGTTGAAACAATAGTGTAAGGCAGAAAAATATTTGCAGGTTCAGAGATCTGTGAATTTACTTCGGCAATTCCGTTTTTTATAAGTAGAGAATCTCCTGGCAATGCAATAATTCGGCTAATTATTTCCTCACGGATATCAATCGGATCTTCATCACTGAGTGAAAAATTAAATACGATCAGATCGTTACGCTTAAAATCTGAAAAACCAGGGAGACGTACGTAAGGAATTTTAATCAGACCCAGATAAGAACTTCCAATGGAAAGTGGTGTCATTGGAACGCGGGCGCCGTAAGCCAGTTTGTTTACAATAATACGTTCCCCTTCAAATAAATTTCCCTGCATACTGTTTGAAGGAATGGAACAAACACGAAACAAAAAAACGCGTACGAAGATCCAGAGAGCGATTGTCCAGAAAGTGAATTTGAAAAGTTTACGCATACATGATATTTCTGTCACAGGTTTCGCGGATTCCGGAGATCCAATATCTGTGGTAATCTGTGAAATCTGCTGCTAAAAAAAGGATATTATAAGACATTATTGGTTTGTTCTTTTATTTTCTCGAGTTCGTCTTTCATCAGAACCACCAGTTTCTGAATACCGGCATCGTTTGCTTTTGAACCAATGGTATTTATTTCGCGGCCAATTTCCTGTCCGATGAAATTAAGTTTTCTTCCTGCAGAAATTTCTACCATTGTGGAAATAAAATAATCAAGGTGTGTTTTCAATCTTACTTTCTCTTCATTCAGATCCAGCTTCTCAATGTAATAAATGAGTTCCTGTTCCAACCGGTTAATATCGTATTTATCTTTTCCAAGTATTTCTTCAATGTTGTTTTTTATCCTTGCTTTAATGATGCCAACACGATTAACATCCAGTTTTTTCACCTCTTCCAGGTAGGTCGCAATTTTCCCAAGACGTTCTTCAAAATCAATCCGAAGAGATTCTCCTTCTTTTAATCTGAATTTGTCAAGGTCGTTCATGGCCGAATCAACTGCTTTTTTTAT
The DNA here is from genome assembly GCA_021323535.1 of Bacteroidota bacterium. Taxonomy (GTDB): domain Bacteria; phylum Bacteroidota; class Bacteroidia; order B-17B0; family Aurantibacillaceae; genus Aurantibacillus. The sequence continues at coordinate 25,042 of JAJONO010000042.1, read as the reverse complement.
CTGCTTCCATTCGTTCTCATCCATTTCTTTTCGTTCTGTTTTCATAACGTCCGGAAATTTGAGTATTTGTGATAAAGGATCCTGGAGTTGTTCGCCCAATTCACCGGATAATTTTTTTAATTGTGTGTAATAGGATTTGGCAAGTGTCGAATTGATTTCTACCGGAGCTTCTGCTTCCTTCGATTCAATAAAAATACTGAGTTCAATTTTTCCTCTCTCGAGCCTGCGCGCAATTTCGTTACGTAATTCAAGTTCATAATTCCTAAGTGAAGAAGACATTCTAAGACTTACATCGGCCCCTTTACTATTCAGGGAGCGGATTTCAATACTCACAGTTTTGTTTTCAATTTCTACTGAGGCTTTTCCGAAGCCGGTCATTGATCGTATCATATTTCTCTCTTTTTAGGTTTCATGTTCACCAGGTATAATCCGCAAATGATTAAAATTCCTGCAAACACTTTTGTTGGTGTAAGGCTATCTTTACCAAATCGCACGGCAAATAATGTTGCCAGAAACGGTTGAAGGTAAATATACATACTTACGGTAGAAGGACTCAATTCCTGGAGCCCATAAATATTCAAAAGATATGCAAAGAACGTGGTCGCTATCACTACAAAACAGGTAGCATAAACGGCATCTTTCGTAAAAGCGCCCCAGTCAGTATGAATAGTATCATTCAAACCAATCGGAAGCATATAAATACTTCCGAATAAAAACATCCATTTCATTGCTGTCACGGTATTATATTTCAGCATGATTGGTTTGGCCATGACTACAAAAATGGCCCAGGAAGTTGAATTGATCAGCGTCATTAAATCTCCTACGATAGTTTCACTGCCAACTTCAAAATTTCCACGGTATCTCAGAATAAGATATGCTCCGGTAATAGCGAGCAATAGTCCTGAAATTTTAAAACCGGTAATTTTTTCTTTGAGGACGATGAGCGTGAAAATAAAAACCATGATAGGATTTGATATCATGATAATACTGGAGTTAATTGGTGTCGTAAGGCTTAATCCGTAAATAAAAAACACCTGGTTGATCACCACTCCAAAAACGGCGAGCCACAGCATTTTCACCATATCCTTTTTTTCGACTTTCTGCGTTTTTACAAAGAGGGAAACTAACCAGAAAAGAAGTCCAGCGCCTAATACGCGTAAAAATACAAGAGCAAGCGGACCAATAAACTTTGGCATGAGATCTTTTGCTATAGAATAATTCAATGCGTAAATGATCTGGGCCACGAACAGGGCAATATGTCCTTTGAGTGCGTTTGTCACAACAGTACAAATATGCTTATTTTTGTTGCGGTATGCTAACTTTTACAGATCAAACAAAACACACAATTAGCCTTGAAAAAATTCCTAAGAGAATTATTTCAATAGTTCCTTCGCAATCGGAGTTATTGTGGGATCTTGGTTTGCGCGAAGAATTGATTGGCATCACAAAATTCTGTATTCATCCAAATGAAATGTTCAGAAAAGTGGAAAGAGTGGGAGGGACAAAAAAACTTGACATTGAAAAGATCCGCGAATTAAAACCCGATCTTATCATTGGGAATAAGGAAGAGAACGAACGTGAACAGATTGAATTGCTGAGAAAAGAATTCCAAGTGTGGATGAGTGATATTTTTAATTTTGAAGACGCTCTGGAAATGATGAAATGTATTGGGGATCTCACAGGAAAACAAAGCGAAGCAGAAAAAATAACAGAGGAAATAAATCGCTTTCTACCATCCATTAAAGTTATTTTTCCCAATAAGAAAACAGCGTATTTTATCTGGAAGGATCCTTACATGTTAGCGGCGTCTGATACTTATATTGATGCTGTTCTCAATCACATTGGTTTAAGCAATGCGGCATCCGGACTTTCGCGTTACCCCGAAATTACAATCGAGCAACTGAAAAAAATAAAACCTGAGTATTGTTTTTTATCAAGCGAACCTTTTCCTTTTAAAGAAAAGCATGCAAAAGAATTGCAGGAATTTCTTCCTGAAACAAAAGTAATCATCGTAGATGGTGAGATGTTCAGCTGGTATGGCAGCAGGTTATTACACCTGCCCGCTTATCTCAAAAAACTAGGGGAAGAAATAAGATAGATTAATACGAAAGCGGCATATCGGCACGCTTCATAGGATTAATCGTTAATACCGGAATGTTACTGATATCAACCATTTCCTGGCTGGCTGTTCCGCTGAACATTTCACCAAAGCTGGTGTCTGTTTTATTCATCTGAACAATCAGGTCGCATTCATTTTTATTAGCATAATCAACAATGGCTTCCGCTACGTTTTTAGCAGGGATAGATTTGTTGGTAGCATTCACGTTCTTTTCTTTAATGTATTTTTTAACCTGTTGCAGATAAGGTAAAAGTTTGTTCTCGTACTTAGAATCACTTGGATCAAATACAGAAACAATACGAATATCGGCCTTGTAATACTGTGCAACCTGGATAACGATAGGAACTTTTTCGCGCGACTGAGGTGTAAGATCAAAAGGAAGAACAATGTTTTTGAAAGTCTCTTTATGATCAAGCGTCCTCACGGTAAGAACAGGGCATGGCGCATTCTTGATAAATTTAGAAGCAGAACTTCTACCCATAAAACTTCTGAACCGCACATGCGTATCAAGACCTGCAACAATTAAAGTGGCTTTTAATTTTTCAGCCATTTTATCTGTCTGGTCAAAAATATCGCCTTTCAGAGATAATGTCTCAACCGTTAGTCCGCTTTCGGCAGCAGTTTCCTGCGCGAGTTTTTCAAGATTGGCTTTATTTTCGTCTGCAGCATTTGCAAAAACGTGCATCAGTATCAACTTGGATTTGGTCTGCTTAGCTAACGAGTATGAGTGCTTAATCGCGCTAAGCGACTGCTTGGAGTAGTCTATTGGAATTAAAATAGAACCATTTTCTTTAATCAGCATGGTAATTTAATTTCCAACTAAGTTAACATTTTTTCCTGCAAAAAGGTTGGAGACCCCATTAAAACTTGTTAAGACGATTCTGTTTATAACCTATAAATACCTTTTGGTCGATAAAAAACCCACCTTAATGGGGTGGGTTTTCAATAATTAGCTTATTTTAAACTGCCTATCATATCCTCTGGCTTCACCCACAGATCAAATTGTTCGTTAGTAACATAACCAAGTTCGATGGCCGCTTCGCGTAAAGTTTTGTTTCCTTTATGAGCGGTTTTGGCAATTTTTGCCGCTTTTTCGTAGCCAATGTGAGTATTTAGAGCTGTTACCAGCATTAAAGAGTTTTCGAGATGTTTTTTAATTTCAGGAAGATTAGCTTCGATACCATCTGAACATTTTTCTGTGAATGAAACACAGGCATCGCCTATTAATCTGGCAGATTGAAGTACGTTAGAAGCAATAAGCGGTTTGAATACGTTAAGTTCAAAATGTCCCATAGATCCGCCAATGCTCACTGCAACATCGTTACCAATTACCTGTGCGCAAACCATAGTTAAAGCTTCAGGCTGCGTAGGGTTAACTTTTCCAGGCATAATTGAACTTCCGGGCTCGTTATCAGGAATAACGATCTCACCAATTCCGCAACGTGGTCCGGATGACAACATGCGAATGTCATTTGCTACTTTCATTAACGCTACTGCACTGCGTTTTAAGGCGCCGCTTAACTCAACCATGGCATCGTGTGCTGCAAGCGCTTCAAATTTATTAGGGGCAGTTACGAAAGGTAGTTTTGTAAGTTCTGCGATTTTTTTCGCAACTAAAACATCGTATCCTTTAGGTGTGTTTAATCCTGTACCAACAGCAGTTCCGCCAAGGGCGAGTTCTTTCACCGCTTCGAGCGCATTTTTTAAAGCACGAATGCTCATGTTTATCTGCTGAACATATCCGCTGAACTCTTGTCCGAGCGATAATGGTGTTGCATCCATAAAGTGCGTACGTCCGGTTTTAATAATGCTCTTAAATGATTCGGCTTTTTTCTGGAGACTGTCGCGAAGTCTTTCCATTCCCGGAATTGTAATTTCTACTACCTGTTTATAAGCCGCAATATGCATAGCGGTAGGATAAGTATCGTTACTGCTTTGAGATTTGTTTACATCATCGTTCGGGTGAAGAACTTTGGGTTCATCGCTTAATTTCCCTCCGCTGATCACATGGGCCCTGTAAGCAATCACTTCATTAGCGTTCATGTTACTTTGTGTACCCGATCCGGTTTGCCAGATAACGAGCGGGAACTGATCATCAAGTTTATGGGCGAGAATTTCATCGCAGGCTTTGCAGATGAGTTCGCATTTTTCTTTTGAAAGAACTCCTAATTCAGCATTTGCAAGAGCAGCGGCCTTCTTCAAATAACCAAAAGCATAAATAATTTCCTTTGGCATGCTGGCCTCAGGACCGATCTTAAAATTGTTACGGCTGCGTTCTGTTTGCGCACCCCAATATACATGAGCAGGAACTTTTACTTCGCCCATTGTGTCTTTTTCTATTCTGAAATCCATAGTCTTTACTTCCATTGTCATAAAAATTGAATGGCTAAAATTAACATTTTTAACGGCGGGAGCAAATTTTAGAAATGAACAGTTTCTACGTTTTTTGGAGCCGCAGATTCACGCAGATGACGCAGATTTTTGAAACTAAATTAATGAAAATTAAATCCGCGAAAATCCGCGAAATCTGTGGCTAAAAAACAGGAAGCATATAGAATTATTTATCCGCAATAATCTCCGTCGCGTCGTCCTGCGGTTCAGTGATAAGATCAAGGCTTCGCATGAGCGAATTGTGTTCGTCAACAAAAAGAGCGCCTGCTTTTGCGAAATCTTTCATTGTAAAATATCCTGATAATAATTTACTTTTCACAAGTTGTTTATTCTCCAACACAATGGCAGGCTCCATAGCTTCAGGAGCATCAAAAAGATACAATTTATTTTCTTCAATGATCCGGATGAGTTCTTCAGCGTAGGCAGGAAAAGTGGCATATCCGGCGGCTTTTAAACCACGGCACCAGCCTTTATAATCTGTTATACTGAGTTTGAATAAATGAGAGTATCTGCTGCGCGATTTTAAAAACAGGCTGTGGTCGGTGTAAGATTCTTCTACGCTTTTGTACTTTCTGAAACACTCATTAAGCGTGTCATCGGTTTTAGTGACTGTATCGCCGCCCCATTCAGAGTGGCACTTGATCCCGAAATGATTGTTCGATTTTTTTGCAAGCTCGCTACTTCCGCAACGGCTCTCAAAAATGCCCTGGGCCAGGATAACAGACGCAGGAATGTGATGTTCTATCATTTGGTTAACGGCTTCATCGGAATACCAACTGATATAGGATTTTGTTAAAAGTATGGGATCGTTGGTGGAAGCGCCGCGGAACGTGCAAAGTGCCAGAAAAACCAGGCTAAGGATCTTAGCTTTTTTTGTTAGGGATGGTGTTGAGATTCTGACTTTTATCATTTACATTTACAAAAATATAGGCCCTTTGGAGCTATTTTTCGAGCATTTAATGAATCTATTAACATCCCGCTTTTGAAAATGTATAAGAACATATTGTTTATATCTGCCCTGCTCACTGTTTCTCTTTCCTCTAATTCTCAGAACGCGTATAATTATCCCAAAACCGAAAAGGATCCTGTAAAGGATGAATACTTTGGCCGTAAGATCGAGGATCCATACCGGTGGCTGGAAGATGATCGCAGTGATCGTACCGGTGAATGGGTAAAACAACAGAATTACATTACCGAAAAATACATGATGCAGGTGGAGGTTCGTAATAAAGTAAAATCGCGACTCACCGAGCTTTGGAACTTTAACAAACAATCGGCTCCATATAAAAAAGGAAATTCATGGTTCTGCTATAAGAATAACGGACTCCAGAATCAGAGCGTTCTTTATATTAAAAAAAATGTGGAAGATGCCGGACAAATTCTCCTCGACCCGAATACCCTATCAAAAGATGGAACGGTTTCCCTGAGTGAAACATCTATTTCTAAAAACGGAAAAACCCTGGCTTATGGAATTTCAAAAGCGGGAAGCGATTGGGTGGAAATACATTTTCGCGACATTGCTACTAAAAAAGATCTGCCGGATGTTTTGAAATGGGTAAAGTTTAGTGGTATGAGCTGGAAGGGGGATGGTATTTATTACAGCCGTTACGATGAGCCAACCGGAAGCGCTTTATCGCAAAAGAACCAGTTTCACAAAGTGTACTTTCATAAGCTGGGAACAAAACAGGAAAAAGATATTCTCATTTACGAGGACAAAGAACACGGCAATTATAATTTTTCAGCAGATGTAACTGAAGACGAAAATTATTTATGTCTTTATACCAGCCAGAGTACGAGCGGAAACAAACTCATGATTAAGAGCCTTACCGATCCAAAAGCGCAATTTGTAACCATTGCCGATAATTTTGATTTCTCGAACAGCATTGTAGATAATATTGATGGAACATTTTACATGCGTACGAACAACAACGCGTCAAAATACAAATTGGTTTCTTTTTCGATTGATGCCGCGGAACAGGGTGGTTGGAAAATGATCCTGCCTGAAAATAATAATCTACTCGAAGGCGTCAGATTTTGTAATAATAAGATCGTTGCGAATTACCTCGAGAATGTAACTTCTAAGTTGTATTGTTACAACATGGAAGGGCAACTGGAAAAAGAAATCAAATTACCAGGATTATGCAAGTTAGGTTCTTTCAATACTGAAAAAACGTTTGATTTTGCAACATACAGCACGGTTTCTTTTGTAGCGCCTGAGCAAAGTTATTATCTCGATGCTAAGACCTGGGAAAGTAAACTCATTTTTAAATCGGATATGAAATTTAATTCGGATGATTATATTACCAAACAGGTCTTCTTTCCAAGTAAAGATGGTACAAAGATCCCGATGTTTATCACTCACAAAAAAACATTACAGATCTCTCCCGAAACACCTTGCTTCGTATTTGGTTACGGAGGGTTTAATATTTCACTGGCTCCCGAATTCAGAATCGACCGTACCGTATTTCTTGAAGCGGGGGGAGTTTATTGTGTTCCTAATTTACGCGGTGGCGGAGAATACGGCGAAGAATGGCACAAAGCAGGAACTAAATGCAAAAAACAAAATGTGTTCGATGACTTTATATCAGCCTGTGATTACCTGGTAAAAAACAAATACACATCGTATAAAAAAATTGCCATTCACGGAAGAAGCAACGGAGGTTTATTGATCGGAGCAGTTATGACACAGCGTCCCGACATTTGCAAAGTAGCTTTACCAACTGTTGGTGTATTGGATATGCTGCGTTTTCATTTATTTACTATAGGCAGAGCGTGGACAGTTGATTATGGATCCAGTGAGAATCAGGACGAATTTGATTGCCTCATGAAATATTCGCCGTATCATAATGTAGCGGTGAACCGTTATCCGGCAACAATGGTATTAACCGGAGATCACGATGATAGAGTTGTGCCTGCGCACTCGTTCAAATTTGCAGCGGCCCTACAGGAAAAAAATAAAAGTGGTGATCCTATGCTCATTCGTATTGATGTAAATGCAGGACATGGCGCTGGAAAACCCACATCAAAACAAATTGATGAATTCGCGGACATGTGGAGCTTTACGTTCCATCATTTGGGAATGAATCCTTAAAAATTGACAAATGAAAAAAACAATTATAGCAGTTCTGTCTCTTGCAACTTTGGTTGTAAATGCTCAGACATCTAAAAAGAAAACAATCGAAGATGATAACATAAAAGTTATTCATGCAAACTCGACGAGTTACTCAAATTTTATCGAGGTTGATAAAGCAGACTTTAAAGATTTTCGTCAGCCGTTTGCTTCTGTAAAACAGATTGGAAATACCCCGGTCAATCCACCAAAATATTACAAAGTAAAAATGATGGGTGGAAATGATCTCGCGATAAAACTATTGCAGTTGGGAATCACCATTGATCACTCCGACGCTCACGAAGGTACAATTATTGCGGAGATCAGCGAAAGTGAACTTGCCATCGTAAAACAGAATAATATTTCTCACGAAGTGCTTATTACTGATCTCGCAGATTATTACGAAAAAAGAAACAAAGCCGACATTGCCGGAAAAACAATGATGCCACCGGTGTGTAACGCTCCAACGATTGTAAAGCCAACGTATTTCCATTTAGGAAGCATGGGTGGATTTTTCACATATAATGAAATGAAGCAGATCCTCGACAGTATGGCATTGTTGTACCCGAATTTAATTACCGTGAAAACAGCTTTGAGTCCGCTTAGTATCGAGAACCGTGAATTATGGATGGTTAAGATCAGCGATAATCCGAATGTAGATGAAGCGGAGCCGGAAGTGCTTTATAACTCGTTGCACCATGCGCGTGAAGCCGCCAGTTTATCACAACTTATTTTCTACATGTGGTACATTCTCGAAAACTACGCAACTAATCCCGATATCCAGGCAACGGTAAACAGCACCGAAATGTATTTTGTTCCTTGTGTAAACCCTGACGGTTATGTATACAATCAGACTACGAATCCTAATGGTGGAGGAATGTGGAGAAAGAACCGCCGTAATAATGGAAGTACATTTGGTGTTGACTTAAACAGGAATTACGGTTACTTCTGGGGATACGATAACGTAGGTTCTTCTAATAATCCCTCGAGCGATACTTATCGTGGAACAGCAGGCTTCAGTGAGCCGGAAACGCAGGCGATGAGAAATTTTTGTAATGCAAGAACTTTTGTCACCGCGTTAAATGCGCACACTTATAGCAATCTCCTAATTTATCCATGGGGATATCTTCCGAGTTTTTATACTCCCGACAGCGCTACGTTTGTAAACTGGGGCGTTCATCTTACTGAAGATAGTCGTTTCTTATATGGAACAGGCGATCAAACGGTGGCTTATGTTACCAATGGAGATAGCGATGACTGGATGTATGGTGAGCAGGGAACAAAACCAAAAATTTTATCCATGACACCAGAGGCAGGTTCTGCAAGTGACGGATTCTGGCCAGCGCAATCAAGGATCATTGATATATGTAAAACAACATTCAATCAGAATTATTACCTCGCTAAAGTTGCGGCCAAATATGCTATAGCAAGAGATGAACACGACAGGTATCTTCCCGCGGGCGGTTATCTTAAATACTCTGTTCAGCGTTTGGGATTGGGAGGAGCAACCTTCACAGTTAACATAACTCCGGTTGGAGGAGATATCTCTTCTGTTGGTCCTGCAAAAACATATTCACTCGCGCAAAACCAATTAGTAAAAGATTCTATTTCGTTTACTTTAAATACAGGATTATCTCCGGCACAGGTTGTAAAATATATTCTTAGTGTAGATAATGGAACGTATGTAAAGAACGACACCATCTCGAAAATTTACGGAACCCCAATCACACTTGTTTATAATAACGGGAATGCAACAGCAACAAACTTTACAACTTCGGGTACCTGGGGAGTGAGCACTTCAAAATTTGTTTCGCCGCCTAGTAGTATTACCGAAAGTCCCGCTGGCAATTACAGTTCTAACGCAAATAAGTCCATTACATTAAACGCGGCGGCAAATCTCAATAGCGCGCTTTATGCAAGTCTTCAATATTACACACGCTTCGAGACTGAAAAGAATTACGACTTCGCCAAAGTGTTTTATAGCATCAATAATGGAGCCACCTGGAACCCCCTTTGTACAAAATACCAAACATCGCCGGCGTCATCAGGAAATACAAATCCTGAATATGATGGATTACAGGATGGTTGGGTAAAAGAAGATGTGGATATCAGCGCTTATATCGGGCAGAATTTCCTTGTACGATTTACATTTACTTCAGATGGGTTCGAGAATAAAGACGGATTTTATTTCGATGATCTCTGGATCAGAAAGATCAGTTCCGTTCCTGTAGGAGTAAAGAGCAACATCATGTTTGACGAAAATATTATTGTGAGTCCGAATCCTTCTAATGGATTGTTTAATCTTACAAATCCTGATCAGAAAGAAATTTCGGTGGAAGTTGTTAATTCATTAGGACAAGTGGTGTATAAAGAAGCAAAAGCGGGCGGAACTAACTCGTCAATCGACCTCAGAGGAAAAGCGTCAGGAATTTATTTCATGAAGCTGAGGTTTGAAGGAAATGAGGTGGTTAAGAAAATGATAGTAGAGTAATTACTAAAAAATGTAAAATTAATTTTGTGATTAAACTTTATTAAATCTGTAGCGTCGAACAATAAAATTAAACGTATGAAAAAAATCATTTTATCACTTCTCCTCGTAATTGGTATGACAGGAGTCATCAGCGCCCAGGATGCGGCTGGTTCTAAACCAAAAACTGAAAAATCAAAGATGACGCCTGAAGAACGCGCCAAAAAAGGTGCGGCTCACGCTGAAAAAGAATTGGGACTTAATGCCGATCAGAAAGCAAAATGGGAAGCAGCTGCCCTCGAAAGAATAAAGGCCAACGCTCCAATTCATGAAAAAATGAAGGGATCAACTACGCCCGAAGAACGTAAAACATTACATCAGCAGGGAAAAGTTAATATCGATAAATTTGACGCTACTGTAACCGCCTTCTTAACTGCCGATCAAAAAACAAAATGGACGGCCATGAAAGAAAAACGCAAGGCTGCCCGTAAGGATAAAAAGGATAAGCATGATCTGGATGATGAGGATTAAGCTCTAATGTAATTACAAATAAAAAGAAGGCTCTCTTAGAAGGAGGGCCTTTTTTATTTCTTGTCATTTAACCACAAAGGTTCACAGGGATATTCACAAAGGTTCACTAAGATTCATCTAATTGACCGTTAATGACTCGTTTTATTCCATACTTTAATCGCATCACATTAAAATTCATGAGTAATCCAAGCTTGTAGTTACCTAATTTTAAGTAAGTAAGAATTTGTGACATATGAACATCATTTAAGCTTTCTACGCTTTTAAGCTCCAATACCAATCTGTTTTCTACAAGTAAATCAATTCTATAACCAATATCAAGCTTTACTTCTTCAAAAACTACAGGTAATCCTTTTTCCTTTTCTACAAATAAACCTTCCTTTTGTAGCTTATAAAAGAGACATTCTTTATAAACATTCTCGAGTAAACCCGGTCCTAAGGCATTATGTACTTTCATTGAAATCCCAATCACAAGTTTCGATAATTCATTTTCATTCATAAAGCAAATAAAAACAGAAAACCCAGTTGTAATTTAGGGATTTAACAAAACCCTTGTGCCACTTTGTGAATTCTTTGCGTCACTTTGTGGTAAAAACGTAATTTGTCCGTTGTGCTAAAAAGAAGATATGGTTAAAACATAGAGTTTACTTACCCAAAAACTCCTTTGCCGCCTCAATATTCTTCTTTGTATTACCTACAAAAATGTTTTTACCGGAGATGATCACAGGGCGTTTCAGGAAAGTATACTCTTCGATAATCAGCTTCCTGTATTCTTTTTCAGTGGAGGGTTTCGGGTCCAGTGTTTTGTATTTTAAAGCCACGCGGCTGAATAAACTTTCATAAGAGCCGGTCATAGCCTTCATTTCATCTACTTGTGCAGCCGTCATTTTTTCGGTTTTGATGTCCTGGAACTCAAATCCTTTTTTCTTAAGATCGAGTTCTTTGATAATTCTGGCGCATGTATCGCAGGTAGATAAATAATATACTTTCTTCATAAAATAACGTAATTTTGATAGGTGAAGTTAAAAATTATAATTCTTTTTTTCGTAATAATTTCTTGGGGTATTCTTAACGCTCAAACTTACGAAAAGGACTGGGACGTACTCTGGAAAAAAATGGAAGCAGGCACACAATCTCTGAAAGAGCTCGAAATGTTTGCTACCAAGTATAAAACACAACATTCCAAATACAACGATAATTCCACACAATTATACAGTTCAATCGCCAGTTTCAATTATGAGAAGAACGATTTTCAGAAAGCGGAACAAAATTATCTGACTTCATATTCTTATGCCAAATCGGCGAGAGATACTTCGCTCAAACATATTGTAGAATATTATCTCGCTGTGTTTCATCACAACCAGCATAATTACCTGGAGGCTGAGAAATATTATGTATTGTGCATGGCCGGGATGGCAGCAGTGTATGGACAATCGAGTCGAGAATACACTGAAATATTTTTTAATTATACTATTCTTCTGGTCAATCTTGAAAAACATACACAGGCGCAACCTTATGTGGATGCACTTCTGTATTATTATAAAACCCTCGATGGAGAAAAAAACTTCAGGTATATCACTTTACTGAATTACCAGGCGATCATTTACCAGAATTTAGGAGAATACAAAAAAGCCATTGATATTCTGTCGCGCGTTGTAGAAGAAAAAACGTTGCTTACTCTTGGAGATACGGCTTCTTATGTCATAACACAATCCAACCTAGGTGATGTTTACCGCGAAATGGGTAATTACGAACTTGGTATCATGAATCTGAAAAAAGCGAAACAGATGTTTTTTATGTATAAGATCAAGGATCGGGGCACGCTCGCGTCTATTGAAAATAATCTGGCGCTATGTTATAAAGCTATTGGCAATGTGAAAGAGGCAGAAGACGCTTATAACAATACCATAGCCATTTATAAAGATATTGGCGAGGCAAATACAGAGGGTTACTGCACAGCGCTGAGTAACAAAGCCGATCTGTATCGTGAACTCGGACGATTAGGTGAGGCCTCGCAACTTCTTCTCACCGCGCTTGAAATACGTAAGCAACGGTTTGGTACACAGACTGAGAATTACGCCAACGCGTTATCCAATCTTGCCATAGTTTATTTCGACGCTGGCTATTACAAAGAAGCGTTGGAAAAAAATCTGGAAGCAAATGCTATTTATAAAGTCACCACGGGAGAAATGCACCAGGGTTACGCTAACAGTCTCAATAACCTTTCATTGTGTTACATTCAGTTTGGTGAATATAAAAAGGCTGAAGAGTGTAAAACAAGAGCGCTTGAGATCATTGAAAAAACGGTTGGAAAAAATCATTACCGTTATGCGTCGTATCTTATTTCAACCTGTGGACTGTACAGAAAAACCAATCAGCTTCAGAGAGCAGAAGTAAATCTGAAAGAAGCTCTTAATTTGGTTGGAAAGAATTTCGGGAAGAAACATGAAATGTATGCGCGTACCGAATTCTCGCTGGCAGAATTATATTCCTTGTCGGGTCGTTATGAAGATGCAACACCTTTGTATTTTGACTGCCTGGATTATTATCTCTCTCAATTAAATAGTTTTTTTGACGCCATGAGCGAAGAAGATCAGATAAGTTATTATTCATTTGTGGATCCTGTTTTTGAAAGCTACAATCTGTTTTTAATAAAATATAAACTGGCGCAGCCGGGTAAAGATTTTTCCGAACACATCAAACGATCGTTACGTTGCCAGCTTGTATTAAAATCACTTCTTACAAGCAAGTCGGCTAAAGTATCACGCGAGGTTTTTGCTTCGGGTAATGCGGATCTCATCAAATTGTACAGCGACTGGATGAACGTAAAAAATCTGATGATCAATAATTTTAAATCAACGGAACCCGCTTACGAAAATAATGATCTCGTAAAAAAGGCATCGGATCTGGAAGTCGTTCTCAAAAGTAAACTCAAAGGTTTTGGAAAACAGCCTGAAGTAAATTTTGAAGCGCTGAAATCGGCGCTCGGTGAAAAGGAAGCTACGGTGGAAATTTTTAAAACGAATGAATGGCTCAATGATTCGGTACATAAGATCAAATATGGCGCTTTTGTTATCCGCAAAAATTCAAATCAACCCGAGCTTGTTATCTTCGAAAATGGAAATGCACTTGATGGCGCATCTTTCGAAAACTACTCTGACAAGATCGACAATCAGAAACATGATACAATAAGTTACACGGCCTATTTTAAGAATTTTGAAAAATCGTTGAAAGATATAAACCGCGTGTATGTTTCGGCCGATGGGATTTTTCAAAAGGTAAATCTTCTTGGTCTGTATGATCCGCTTTCAAAAAAATATGTACAGGAAAACATAGAAATTTTTCAGACAGCCAATATTGCTTCTATCGTAAACGCGAAAAAAGAAAACAAATCGTCAACATTGTCTGCGGTTCTGTTTGGATACCCGGATTATGACTATGATTTCAAAAAGAAAAAAGCATTGGAGAATAAGCAAGTAACAGCGATGGTGGCAAAACGTTTTGGCCTCACCAATCTTTCTAAGCTTCCCGGAACAAAAACAGAAGTAGAAGAGATCAATAAAGAATTGCTCGGCGGTAAATGGAGCTCTACAGTGTATATGAATGAATTCGCAAGCGAAGAAAATCTGCGTAAAATAAATTCACCCAAAGTACTTCATATTGCCACGCATGGTTTTTACCTCAGTGATATTGAAACAGAGGATAAATCTTTCCTTGGGTTCGAAAGTTCAACTATTAAAAGCCATAGCATGCTGCGCTCGGGGGTTATTCTTGCGGGGGCTGGACCAGCTACTTCAGACAGTACAAACAGAAACTCTGAGAACGACGGAATTGTTACGGCGTATGAGGCATCGCTTTTAAATTTATCCAGTACAGATTTAGTTGTTTTGTCGGCTTGTCAAACGGGTCTCGGAGATGAAATGGGTAGTCAGGGTGTGGCAGGATTGCAACGTTCGCTAACGATTGCCGGGGCAAAAAACATTATTATGAGTCTTTGGCCGGTGGATGATGATGCCACCAAAACACTCATGACAGAATTTTATAAGAACTACGCGTCAACCCAAAATGTTGAAGCTTCTTTCAAGTTAGCGCAGGCCCAGGTGAAGAAAACCTATAATCATCCTTTCTATTGGGCAGCTTTTGTGCTTCTGAAAACATTTAATTAGTTTTTACCGCAGAGAGATACAGAGAAGCAGAGGGCTTGTCCTTTTCTGTGTTCTTGGCTCTCTGCGGTAAGCCAAAAAAGGAAATCACCCCAAAGACGGTAAAACAAAAGATGCCACTTTATGGCTAAATACACTTTTAATATTTAATTTTAAGTCGTGATCAAGCTTACTGAAATCCGCAAGTCCTATCACCTCGGAAATTCTTCCATGGAGGTACTTAAAGGAATCAATATTGATATTAAAGAAGGTGAATTTGTTTCCATCATGGGCTCTTCCGGTTCAGGTAAATCAACTCTTCTAAATATTCTGGGAATACTCGATAACTATGACTCCGGGCAATATCAGCTTCATGATACCATTGTCAAGGATCTTTCACAGAAAAGAGCAGCACAGCTTAGAAATAAGTTCATTGGTTTTGTTTTTCAGTCATTCAATCTTCTCAGTTTTAAAAATGCAATGGAAAATGTAGCGCTGCCATTATACTATCAGAAAGTGTCAAGGAAAGAGCGAAATAAAAGAGCGTTGGAATATCTCGATCGTATGGGACTGAAAGATTGGGCCAATCATACGCCGGCTGAAATGAGCGGCGGGCAAAAGCAGCGTGTTGCTATTGCCAGGGCTTTGATAGGAAACCCTAAAGTTATTTTTGCTGATGAACCAACCGGAGCACTCGATTCTCAAACGTCGTTAGAAGTGATGGAAATTTTCAAAGAAATAAACCAGCAGGGAAAAACAATAGTACTTGTTACCCACGAAAATGATATTGCAGCTTTAACGGACAGGACAATTAGATTAAAAGACGGACTTATTATATAGTTTTTAGTTATTAGTGTTTAGTGCTTAATAACGAACTGTACGTAAAAATAATTGACAATGCTAAAAATTAAGAACTAAGAACTCAAAACTTCGAACGTGTTCGACCTAGATAAGTGGCAGGAAATATTCGCAACCATTAAGAAGAATAAACTTCGCACCATTCTCACGGCTTTTAGCGTGGCATGGGGAATTTTTATTCTTATTGTTTTGCTTGCTGCAGGAAGAGGTTTGCGTAACGGCGCCCAGGCACAATTTGGTAACGATGCCGCCAACAGTATCTGGATCGAAGGTGGACAAACAAGCATAGCATATAAAGGTTATAAACCCGGACGAGCCATTCAGCTGACGAATGTTGATTACTATAATATCAAAAATAAAACTGAAGGAGTGGATCATGCTTCCGCGGTTTCAGGTGATGGAAATAAAATTCTTTCTTATAAAAATGAACACGCAGGTTTTTTAGTTCGTCCGGTTGCTCCAGAACATTGTATTCTTGAAAGAGCAAAAATTGTAAAAGGACGATTCGTTAACGAAATAGATTTTAATGAGTTCAGGAAAGTCTGCGCTATTGGATTACCCGTTCAAAAAACATTATTTGGCAATGAAGATCCTATTGACAAATTTATTGACGTAGCAGGCACAAAATACAAAGTTGTTGGCGTGTTCAATGATGGCGGTCGCGGTGATAACGACCGTATTTATATTCCGCTGTTAACGGCGCAAAGAATCACCAATGGAAAAGATAATGTTCGTTTAGTATGGGCCACAACAGGAACAGTGAGTGCCGAGCAAAGCGAAATAATGGCGAACAATATCAGGAACATGCTCGCGCAAAAGTATCATTACGATCCAAGAGATCCGAGTGCCGTTGGCGTTTATAACAATAACATGGAATTTAAACGTGTAATGAGTATGCTCGACGGCATTAAGATTTTTATTTACATCATTGGCATACTAACCCTCATCGCCGGAATTGTAGGCGTTAGTAATATTATGATGATTATAGTGAAAGAACGCACCAAAGAAATAGGCGTAAGAAAAGCGTTGGGTGCAACTCCATGGTCCATTGTTTCGCTCATCATTCAGGAATCTGTTTTTATTACATTCATTGCAGGCTATGTAGGATTAATGCTTGGTATCGGAGTGGTGGAAATAATAAAAAAGGCAGGGCTCGAAGGAGATTTTTTTAAAGATCCTGATGTAGATATTGGCATTGCATTATTTTCGGTGATAACAATTATTATCGCCGGAGCTTTGGCAGGATTGTTTCCTGCATTAAAGGCTTCAAAAGTTGAACCTATAACTGCGTTAAGAGAAGATTAAATGTTGTTTGAAAGAGATAACTGGCAGGAAATTTTTGCAACCATCCGTAAGAATAAATTACGGACCACACTCACCATGCTCGGTGTATTGTGGGGCATCTTCATGTTGGTGATCATGCTTGGAGCAGGAAATGGTTTACGTAATGGCGTGCTCCAGGAATTTGGCGGAACCGCAACCAATAGCTTTTTTATATGGGCGCAGCCAACTACAAAATCTTATATGGGAATGAAACCCGGACGAGTTTATAATTTCAATCTCGCCGATGTAGAAGTATTAAAACAAATTAAAGAACTTGAAGTCATTTCACCTATGATATCCCTTGGTGATTATGAAACAGCGACTAATATTATTTGCGGATTAAAAGCAACGTCGGGAGAAGTACATGCAAATTATCCGATCTCGCAATCCATTAAAAAAGTAAAGTTAAGTAAAGGAAGATATATCAACGATCTTGATATAAAAGAAAAACGAAAAGTCTGCATCATTGGCAGCAGGATTGAAGAAGTGTTATTTGAGAAAGGAAAAAATCCTGTTGGAGAATATATTCTTATCAATGGTGTTTATTTCAGGGTGATTGGCGTTACGGTTGCTAACTCGGGTGGAGGAGAAGGGAGGCAAGAAGCTACACGTATCAATCTTCCTTTTACAACATTTCAACAGGCGTATCATACTGGTGATCTGGTTGGCTGGTTCGAAATAAAATCGGTGAAAGAAGTTCCGGCCGAAATTTCAGAGCAAAAAGTACTCGCTATTTTACGAGAGCACCATAAAATTTCTCCCGACGATCATAAAGGGATTGGTCATTGGAACAGTTCCATTGAATACAACAAATTGAATGGACTATTTATGGGAATTGAGATCCTTATCTGGATCGTAGGATCAGGAACTTTACTCGCGGGTGTTATCGGTATCAGTAACATTATGCTCATTGTTGTAAAAGAACGTACAAAAGAAATAGGCGTGAAGCGTGCGTTGGGAGCAATTCCTTCACAGATTATTGGTCAAATTATGATCGAAGCTATTTTTCTTACGGCTATTGCAGGATATTTTGGATTGCTGTTGGGGATTCTTTTGCTGGAAGGATTGAATGCTATGATTGGCGATTCGGGAGAAATGTTCAGGAACCCTACGGTTGATTTTGGTGTGGCAGTAAAGGCCCTGATAATTTTAATTGTGAGCGGAGCCTTCGCAGGATTGATTCCTGCTAAGAAAGCCGTAGATGTTAAACCCGTGGAAGCATTACGTGCAGAATAAAATGAAGGGCTCTAAATTTAAACCGCAAAGACGCAAAGAATACGCAAAGTTCGCAATTTGCTATAGCGTCCATTGCGATGTCATTCTGAGCGGAGTCGAAGAACCTGCGTCTTTGCGGTTAAACATAACAAGTAAACAAAAAATATTAATTTTAGAACCATAATATGGCAAAAAAGATCAGAAACTTTATTTTAATTGTAATACTCCTGGGTGGTCTCATCTGGACCTTCTATTTCCTTTTCCAGAAATCGCAGGAACAACCAATCGTCTTTACTACTGTTCAGCCTTTTGATACAACTATTGTGAAAAAAACGGTAGCCACAGGTTCTGTAATTCCAAGAAAGGAAGTCAACATGAAATCACAGGTAAGCGGTATCATTGAAAAATTGTATATCGTAGCCGGGCAACAGGTAAAAGAAGGGGATGTTATCGCCAAGATCAAGATCATTCCTAACATGCTTAATCTTGCCAATGCAGAGAACCGAATAAATTCTGCGCAACTCAATTACGACAATGCAAAAATTGAATACGACAGAAATAAAATTCTTCACGATCAGAATGTAATTTCAAAGTCCGATTTTCAGGTATTTGAATTGCGATTAAAAACCACGCAGGAAGAATTATCCGCATCACAAAATCAACTGCAGATTATTAAGGAAGGCGCCTCTAAAACGTCAGGTTCCACTTCCAACACATTTGTAAAATCTACAATTACAGGTATGGTACTCGATGTTCCGGTAAAAGAAGGCGGACAAGTCATTGAAAGCAATACCTTCAACGAAGGAACAACCATTGCCTCGATTGCTAACATGAGCGAAATGATCTTTGAAGGAAAACTCGATGAAAGCGAAGTAGGTAAGGTGCAAACGGGAATGGACATTGTACTCACCATAGGCGCCATCGACAAAGAAAAATTCAAAGCTAAATTAGAATACATCGCTCCAAAAGGTGTTACTGAAAATGGAGCCATTCAGTTTCTCATACGCGCTTCTATAGATAAAGATAACAGCGCGTTTTTAAGAGCAGGTTACAGCGCTAACGCGGATATCATTCTTTCTAAAAAAGAAAAGGTACTCGCTGTCCCTGAAAGTGTTTTACAATTTGAAAAGGAAATTCCTTTTATAGAAGTAGAAGTAGCCCCACAGAAATACGAGAAACGTAAAATTAAAACCGGGCTTTCAGACGGCATCAACATAGAGATCACAGAAGGCATAAAAAAAACCGACAAGATCAAACAACCACAGATTGGTGGAGCGCCGCCGGTGGAAGGATAGTAATTATATGGCACCGGATCTGGATAAGAGAATAAAAAATCTTCGGGAGATGAAGAACTATTATTCTGCTAACAGTGAAGGGTTATTTAAACCTGAAGCGGAAACAGTTGAAAAAATTCTTGAGTTTATCCTTTCTAAAACAACGTTTGAATTTCAGGATCTTAAAAAGATCGAACAAATTTTTAATAGTATTAAAACGCGGGAACATTATAACGGTTCGGCCTGGTATGATTTTAAAATAAGGCTGAGCGGCCTTTTTCATTCTCTTGGATACGAAACAAAGTTTCACGACCCCGATGGCTTTATAACGGTTTATAAAAAGCAGGAAGCGCCTGATAAAACAATAGAACTGCCTGCTCCCTGGTATTGGGATGATCACAACCTGAACGGTCAATTAAGAAAAGAGGTAGGCCCTTTTCACCCTTTATTTTATTTGGTTAGAAAAACCCTGGCAAGGGGAGGGAGCGATGATGTACTTTATAAATTGTATTTTAACTACTACGCGGTAGTGCATCTTACTTGGAGCTCAAGAAAGAAATCCTGGCTGTATTGGACACCTCATATAGAGTTTTATAAAAACTGGAAAAATGTTTATGAGAAATGTATTCTGCATGATCATGGTGATTTTAAATTAGAAGGTTTGTAGATATGATCGCGAGCCTCTGCTTGAAACCAAATCCAGCTTTGGAAACTTTGCGAAAACCTTAGCGCTTCTTTGACGCTACGCCGTAGCTTCAGCGTAGGCGCTGCGAGAAACATCTGAGAGGAAGTGTCAGAGTGAGTGCGGGGAATAACAATTCTGCGTACCTCTGCGAAATCTTCTGCGCGCCTCTGCGAGAACTCCCTCTACACTTTTAGCCCGAGTCAATAGTTTAGGCAGCCCAGAACTATTGACTATAAACTATCGACTATCAACTCGTATAAGTATAAGAGAAATTTTAAAAATTGCTAAACCAGAAACATCTTTAATTTTGCTTTAAAGTATTTATTTTTCACTTTTACATTAGAGAATTTCAAAAGATTAAAATCGATGATACCACTAGTTGGAGTAAGTCTAAAGTTAACCGATAAGCAGGTTGATAAAATGCTTCGTGCTCATGGATTTTCTACAAAAGATGTTTTTTATAGCCCGATTCAAAGCTGGATAATGGTTTTAATCATGTTAGCTTCCGCGGCATATCCACTCATGATTTATGCCGGATGGTATAGTTTGTTGTTAGTTCCTTATGCTATTGCTTCTTATTTTTTGAATGCCAGGAATTCTAACTCTTTTGCTATAGAGGATGAAAAGTTTATTGTGGTGAATGGAAATTTTCCGTTCAGGAAATTACTGGTTTTTGAAAAGAATGAAATAAAGAATATCCTTATTGATACAAAAAAAATCAGGTGGCAAAGTTTGATGATAATGATTGGTGGAAACTATGTGAAGATCGAAACAAATAGTAGTACAACCATGTTTTATTGTGTAGGACTGGATTTGGATGCGTACGATGAAAACTGGACTGAAAAAACAATTGACGACCTGCATCATTACCTCAAACAAAAAGAGTTTCCTGTTGAATTCAGAATCGAGGATTGAGATAAAAACAAAAATCCTCACTTTCTCAGTGAGGACTTTTATTCAATTTTCTGTTGTGTTTTGAAACCTTACTGCGTTCGCTGTAGCTTTGAGCGAAGGCGAACGGGGTCTCTTTTTTTTGCGAATCTTACGGGACTCGTCTTTTGTGTGCAGACCTTACGGGGTCCGTCTTTTGTTTACTGCGAGCCTTACCGTGTTCGCCGGAGCTTTATGCGGAGGCGAGCGGGGCTCATTTGCGCACCTTACAGGGTGCGTCTTTAGCTTACTGCGAATCTTACCTCGCTCTGCTGAAGCTTCGCGGAGGCGATGCGGGATTCGTCTTTAGTTCTTTGGAACCTTATCCCACTTTGCTAAAGCTTCGTGGGACACGCAGGGTCCGTCTTTTAGTTTACTGCGCATCTTACCTCGCTCCGCTAAAGCTTAGTGAAGGCGATGCGGGATGCGTTTTAGTTTTGTGTTTGCGGACTTTACGGAGTCCGTCTTTAGCTTAATTTGAATCTTACCGTGTTCGCCGGAGCTTTATGCGAAGGCGATGCGGGGTTTGTCTTTGTGTTTAGTTAGTTTCTTTTCTTATTGTAAAACTACATACTTTTTCCGCGGATCATAATCATTAATTGATAAAGCATTTAATCCTGTGGTTAGAAACCGGGATTTTATAGCCGGACTTAAAATGTAAGATGTAAAAGGGAAAATGGATTGGTGTGCCACAACAATTTTCCATCTTCCATTGGTTCAATATGTTCGTGCTTTATGAACAGGAAATAAACAGGATATGAACTATGCTTTAATTTCACACAGTGCACAGAGGAGATTTTGTTTCACAAAATTTTCAAGCAAATATATCTTCAAGGTAGGAGCGTCTTGTAATTATGCGGAACTCCAAAGGAGTTCAATATGAATAGACGAGTAAAACAAAACAGTTACAACCCTGAAGGGGTTGAATAATCTATGGATATTTATGGAGAAGCGTACGCGAGAGTTCTTCAATATCCTTAGCTCTCGCCAATTGTTCAATCCATGTAGGTGGAATACTTTCGAAGCCATAGAGTGATCCAGCTAATCCTCCAGTAACAGCGGCGGTGGTATCAGTATCTTCGCCAAGGTTTACGGCTTTAAGAACAGCGTCTCTGTAATTATCGGTTGTAAGAATGCACCACATGCTTGCTTCAAGCGTATGTAATACATAGCCACTGCTTTTAATATCGTTTTCTTCGAAGAGATGAATGTCCAGGATTAAAAGATTCTGGTAGAGATCAATTTCAGAAGGATTTATTTTAGACTGATGTAAAAAATCGCTCACTTCTTTTTTTAATTCTTCGTAAGCTTTGAACTTATCTTTTCCTTCTAAAATCTTTTTGGCGAATTCCAGGTAATAAAAACAGGCTATGACGGAACGAATGTGCGCGTGCGTAATAGAAGAAACCAGTTTGGTGATCTCGTAACGTTCTTTAAGCGATTTATTTTTGATATAGGGAAGCAGAGGAAGAATTCTCATCAGCGAACCATTTCCATTCGAATAAACATCCATTCCTCCGGCAAGTTCGGGTTTGTGCCCACGCTTAATATTGTCAATCGCTTGTTGCGTGGCAATACCCACATCAAAAACATGTCCTCTTGCTGTCCATGAATTATGATAGCGCCACTTCACAAACGAATTGGCAATGGTTTGCAGATTAAACTCTTTGGTTAAAGAGTAAGCAAGACATAAAGTAAGCGAGGTATCATCCGACCATGTACCCGGCTCCAGGTTATAGGTTCCGTAACCGATCATATCCGTAACAGGATTCTTTTTAATTTTTTCTCTGCTTTTAAACTCAACAGGAACACCCACAGCATCACCAATGGCTATTCCGAAGAGGAGATCTTTTATGTAATTGGAGGAGGGCATAGGGTGAAGGTAAAGAATTTGTTGAAATGAACAGGATATGAACAAAAAAAGAGGGTTGGAATCAGGGTTTTTACTGATTTCAAGTTTACAAGAATTTTACTAAGTTAGGTTTGTCTAACTTATATCAATAAAGATGAGTGAAAAAAAACAATTTAACTTATGGTGGATTAAAATGTTAAGTCATTTAGGATTTGATGGTAATGAGTTAAGAGAAGAAATAAATGAAGCTGAAGAGTCATTGCAGCGTGAAAAAGAGGAATTTGACCTTAGAGCAAAGAAAGTTTTTGAAAATTCCACAAAAGAACTACCAGATAGTTTAATAGATTTGTTTATAAGAGCTTCCATCTTTCGGAAAAAGAAGAACTTGGTTAAGGAATTAGGTGAGAATCTCCTTTCAAGTTTCTTTTTCTTAGTGTTTGTATCTTGTCCTATTTGGTTTTGTTTTGAAAATTTTTCTTTCCTGAAATCAAATGGCTATTTATTACTTGGAGGTATGTGGTTTGCGTCTGCATTTATTGGGCTTGGAATAGGATTTTTGGTGTCATTTTTTTCTGAGTATTTTTCGCATTTAGAATCTAAAATAACAAAACTGGGGTCTTCTAGTGTTGATTTTATGTTGTTTGGTCTCCTACATTTCTTGACCTGGCATGCTTATAATACTTGTGATACGAACTTTGAAATACTGTTATTAATGAGTTTATTAGGATCTTTAGTTTTAATTGATGGAATGGTAATTGGATCATTTTTAGTAAGAATGTTTGTGGATATCTATTATTATTCTAAAAAGACCGTTTTGACCGATGAATTAATTATTGAATCCACTTATAAGCTATCTTACAATTCTAACTGGTCTGAGGTTATAAGAAAAAGATCTAAGAGAAATGAGGTTTTAAGTGAAATAGAACGTCTAGCTAGGCTAATCGAGAATGACTGGAGCTCGCATATTGTAAGCGGTGATGATAAAACTGAAAAATGGAAGAGACAAACTTTAACTGGGATAGCAAATAGTATTAGACGATTGAAAAGGGAGATAATTATTCCATCAGAAAACTCTTCGAAATTATTATATGACAGGTTTGAAAATATTTTCAAGAATATATTACTTCATAATTTCCAAGAACTCAAAGATGAATCTGTAGCAGCATCTCGAATTAAAAAGAAGTCTTTACTTGTTTCGTTTAAAGGTATTTTTGTTGCTGTAATACCAATTACGGGTGCAGTATATGTTTATAAGTACTCACCGAATTTAATTCCAGAGGATTATAAAGGAATTCCAATTATAATTAGTGCGGGCTGGTTAATACTATGCTTACTTCTTTGGCTTGATCCTCAAATAGGGGAAAAGATTTCTGTATTAAAAAATACTAAAAATATTTTTTCAAGTAGTTCAAAAGAA
The DNA here is from genome assembly GCA_021323535.1 of Bacteroidota bacterium. GTDB lineage: Bacteria > Bacteroidota > Bacteroidia > B-17B0 > Aurantibacillaceae > Aurantibacillus. The sequence continues at coordinate 732 of JAJONO010000042.1, read as the reverse complement.
TAATAGAAGCTTACTTATCTTTAGTAGGAATTAAAAGTTCACGAATATCCACATTCAAAGCAATTGCAATTTCACGAAGAAGCTTTAAGGTAGGTTGACTTTCATTGTTGCAGATCCTTGTAATTGTATTAGGAGTTTTCTTGACTTTTTTAGCAAGGTCTTTATGGGTTATTTCTTTTTCGGCTAAAACAACTTTTATTCTGTTGATTTTTAATTTTTCGGGAGCTTTCTTCTTAGCCATTTGATAACGTTTTATGAATAAAAGTATACAAAATATGAATTGATTAATACACTGGCATGTACGATGTAGCTAATAAAGTAAAGTCTTACGTAAAACAACTTTACGGTCCACGCTCACCACAGTACAAACAAATAAATGCGCTTAAGTTTACAAAACCTTATCCTGCTAAAAAGAAAAAACCTAAATAAGTTAAGAGATGCTCCGCAAGGGGCGTTCCTGTTTTGCAATTGGGGATTCTATTTTTATTGGTCCGCACGACGCTGTAATAGTTAAATCAGGAAATGATACTATTATGGATAATACCAGGGAAAAATTTTGCGATCGCAGAAATAAACCTGAGTCAGCCGAAACGAATAACAAATAACCAGAAACCTTAAATAGGAAACTCAAAGTTACTTCCTCCCAATAATCACATTCAACCCTAATTCCAGGTTTATAGAAGTGATTTTCTGTTCGTAATCGTCTTTGCCGTAATAGCCGGTAGACGAGGT
>JAJONO010000138.1 GCA_021323535.1 Bacteroidota bacterium | reverse complement strand
TTCCAATACGATCATGCTGCTGATAGGCGTTACCACATAACCTTCTTCTGTTTCCCTGAATAATTCTTCTTCATACTTTTCTTTTTCGAAATAACGCTTCCCTATTTTTCTCAATACATCATTGTACGCAAACAATCGTATCAAATGGTCGGGAGCAAGAGACTGAACGGAAGAATCGCGATTACTTTTCACAAGACTCATCCTGCTTTCAACTAATGAAATTGTAGATGAATCCTCTGTTGCAGATAAGAATTTTCCTTTATTGAAATCCCTGTCTTTAAATGACATTTCTGGTAATCGATCAATCTTAATTCGTGAAGCGATCGCCATAAAGGCGAAATTTCTTCTCCGAAATTGATCACTCTCACCGAACCTTTCGCTCCTAATAAATAGTTTGTGGTTTCCTGGGCGTAAGAACTTTCTTTAATATCATTAAGAATAGGAGATTGTTTTCCGGATTTCGTCAGAATGATCGTCTCTTCAGGTTTTTTTATGTCATAAAGAAACGGCATCGAAAAATGATTGACAGAAATTTCGTTCCACACTTTTTCTTTATTCACTTCCGTAATTTCAACTTTTCCAGGTAGCCAGGTATAAATTTTTTTTCCTTTTAAATCAGTTAAAGCGTCTTCAAATTCTTCTTTCGTCCATTCTTTGGTAACGTCTAAAAATACTTTTGAAACAGGTTGCGAAACTTCTTTAAATGCAATGTCTTTCAAAGCATAATCATTCCCATTAAAAGAAAATATGTTTTTGGAAAGGGGAACAATATCAAAGGCCATTTTCCAATCGGGATTATATTCTCCTTTATAAATGTAATTTCCACTGGCGTTTGAGTCAAATCCATCAGGTAATTCAAATGGTTTAATTTGTTTATCGGCGAACATTACCTGCGTTGCTTCTCGCGCGTTGCTGAAATCAGGACCTTCGAACCAGATGTTCTCCAGCCACATTTTACCTTCTTCTAGTCTGAGTGGACAAGTAAATCCGATCTTAAAGGTTCTGTCTTCATTTGATGTACAAGGAAAAACATTTACAGTGATGGAATTTCCTTCCTGCCAGTGAACAATTGCCGGATCCCGTCTTTGTACACCAACGATCTGAGTATAGGCGCTGTCTGCTTTTCGTGAGGTAGTAAGGCGAGATTTTTCTTCTTTACCATTGATCCATAATGAAAGTGAAGTCACCACACTTCCTTCCGGAACATGAAATGTGTAAAGCGCTTCTTCTGTGTCGGCGATGAACCAGAGATCCCTGTCATGTTTATCTTCATCGTGGTGAATCACCAATGTTTTTTCGTGATACGCCATCCGGAAATCCGGAAATAATTTGATGTTGTTCGAAACAGAAATTGTAGATAAGCTTGTGCCGGTCCATAAGCGTTCGCGCGTTTTATTGCGATAATTTTTACGGATGTTCAATAAAGTTTCAGTAGTATTCAGATCAAGATCAACGCTTCCTAAAAATGCAATGGCAATAAGTGAAAGAGGGTCGTGAAATTTTTGTTCGTCGGCTCCTCCCATGATGTCCATATCTCCAAAAAAACGCTGCGATTTAAATGGTGTGATAAGAATTTCATCCGTCATTGGATCAGAAGGAAGTTTTTGCGCCAGTATAATATCATTCGGAAGTTGATGGTCCAACTGTAAGTTTTTCTCAGTAAGAATATCTTTGATCTGGGTTTGAATGCCGCTCCATTTATGAAGATAAAAAACAATGATCAGTATTGGAAGAACAGCGCCGGCCCATGTAAAATGTTTCAGACGGGGCGCGTTCGTTTTCTTTGCAAGGAAAGCAATGATCAGCCAGATCCATATATAAGGCACAAACGTATGAAGAGAAATTCCAAAGAACCAGAATACTAAACAGGTGATTGGTACAATCGGGCAAATAAATATGGCCATGTAAACAGCAAGCGTGAGCGCAGCGCCCGTGAGAAGATAGAAGAAAATTTTTAAATAGTTTGGAAAGCGATCAATGAAAGGGAAACAAAAAAATAATCCTACCATGGACAGTGTATAAATATTGAGCCATACCGGGAAAGCGGCAAACACATGCATTTCTTTATTCAGCGAGAAGGCGCTGATGGTAAAAAGAATAACAGCGTTAACCCAGCAACCAAATGTGATGTTTGGTCGCGGACTGCTGAGCCGGAGTTTATTAACCAGGAGAAGGATCATGTAAATAATAGCAATTCCGTAATTCACGAAAAATGTTCCTGAAAAAATTCCCATATCATCAGCTTTGTGCGTTGCCAGTAAATAAATGAGAAAGGAAAGCAGGCTCATAATAAGACCTGTGATGTAAGTCACTTTAAATGGTGTGGGTTGTGTGGTTGTCATTCTCTTTTCAATTAAATGTGTAACGTTTGAAATTCATCTTTATTATTAAAAGCACTTTGAATTACAAAGTAAATGTATAAATTTGTATTGGATTCTTAAAATTTCTTAAAAAAACTTCTATTTAGGAAGCCGCAGATTTCGCAGATTCGCACGAATTTTTTGAGTTTAGATATGCGTAAATCTATGAAATCTGCGGCGTAAGAATACAATTGATCATGTTGATTATCAGTATTTTATGCTGAATTTCAAAAAATCTTTAAATCTACGCAATTCCTCTGCGTAGTTTGTCTGTTCCTTTGTATCATCAATAAAACAAATTAAATTTAGAAAACATGAACAAGTTAAACATCAAAGGAGAGGACTTAAAAAAACTAGGGTATCCACAAAGCAAAGCTATCGGAATCGCGATTCAACTGATCGAGCAAAAATTCCGTAACGCGAAACGTAAAGATGTTCTTGCACAAATGAAACAGGTGCTTGATGCTCCTGCAGATTTCATGGAAGATTCTGTTTTTGGAAAATTAGCGGATGAATTGATCGAGAAACCAAAAATGGTTGATGGTCGTCCTGAAATTCCTATCAAAGAAAAAGGAGACGATTATTCTATCTACGGAAAAGAAAATATCGAAGCAGGTGCATTGAACCAGATGAACACTGCTATGAAATTACCTGTGACTGTTGCCGGCGCTTTAATGCCCGACGCGCATCAAGGGTACGGACTGCCAATCGGTGGAGTTTTAGCGACTAACAACGCCGTGATTCCTTACGGTGTGGGTGTAGATATCGGGTGTCGTATGTGTTTAAGCATTTATGATATTCACGAAGATTACTTCAACGAAAACCAATCGAAGTTTAAACGTGAACTGATCGCCCATACAAAATTTGGCGCGGGTAACGGTTGGACAGGTAAAGATAAAGCTGATCACGCGATGCTGGATAAAAGTG
>JAJONO010000041.1 GCA_021323535.1 Bacteroidota bacterium | reverse complement strand
CAACAGACAGTATATTTACTGCCAAAGTCACCAAAGTACGTTTCCTCGCAAAAGTGGGCATGCATTTTAATATCAGCGAACGCTTTGATGCTTATGGTACCGCGGGTTTTGGTTTTAAGCAATTTACTTATGAAACAAAAGACGGGTATCTTTCCAGCTCTAATCTTTTAAATGATATTATTCCGGTTGCCATAAGAGTATCGGTAGGAGGACGATTTTTCCTCAGTGAAAATATCGCGTTTCACGTCGAAGGTGGAGTAGGAGGTCCCATCATGCAAATGGGGGTCTCGTACAAAATGCATTGATTCTGTTTCTCGGCTCGATAGTATTAGTTAGCTGTTAAGTCTAGTTGTTAGTTTTTCGAAGTTCCCTTTAATTCGCATTCGGTCGTCGTAGTCCGAGTAGTCCTCAATATTTATTGTTTTAGTTGAACCGTCTTTCAAATGTAAATCAATATTGTCAAGGGTGATTTTAATGTTATGAATGTCTGTAAGGAGGATTTGATTTTCGGAACCTCTTGATTTGAATACAACAGAATTCTCTGTCCATTTAATAAATTGACCCTTTCGACTTGAAGTCTTTTTACGAAAACTGAAGTACAAATATATTGGTAAAAGGGAAATCAGGTAGTCAGCCAGTTTTCCGCCTCCAGTTAAAATTTCGGGATTCATGAAGATTTTCAATACTGCAATAATCGCTGTCACGATTGCCCCATAGAAAAGGAATTTTCGAGATTTTTCAATTCTGTCAATGCTTATTTCGTCTATTATTTTGTTCATGTAATTATGCCTAGCGGTTGCAAGCAGGCGTCCGTTTATTAACGCGCAAAAAGTGGTTCTTTGCTTGGTGTTAGGTATCTGGAGGCAACCAAATACGTCAATTTGACGTATCGGCCGAATCGCGATTATTTAATCAAATAGTTTGTTCAAAAAGGGTCTATGTTTTCTCTTCTCGAAATTTTTTAACCACTTCGTCTGTTGGGAGACCAAGATAGCGCGTTGCGTTGTAAGCAACTAAATATTTGTGATGATTACAATAACTATGGTGCAGGTCCGTAATTCTCTTGTCTTTGAAATCGGGTAGGTAATAAAGAACATCAATGAGTTCAAATTCATTTGTTATTTTAGGCATAACTTCAAGAACCAGGTCTCTCATTTTTTCGTCTTGGGATATTTGAAAAATTGAATGCGCTATTATTACTTTCATAGCACCTTTACTTTTATTAAGTAAATTGTATAAAATAGGTAACGACTCTTTTGATTTAATATGTCCAAGGCCGATAATTGGCCAATCATCGCGAAGACTCACAGCCTTAATTAGCTCGTGTTCCGCTGTTTTGAGTTCATCGGGAGATAGATTGTCCAAGAGTTCAAGCGGCACACCGTCTTTTCTCTGAGGCCAGCTATTTGCACCTAAGAAGTCGTTTCTGAATATCTCAAGATTGTCTGCCAAAGTATTTTTGCTTGGTGAATGTTGGTCCTTCACTTACCACTAACTACTTCCTCTTTATCTGCTCAATCTCCACTTTCAATCCCCTTAACATATTCATAATGCTGTCGAGATTTAGTTCTTCGTTATCGTACTGGTTCATGTTCAGGCAGCAGGTGTATTCCCAGAGTTCCAGAACTTCTTCCAGTTTTACTTTGTATGGCTGATAAATTTTATTGTCGGAATGTAACTCAAGCGAGGCATCTTTTTTATTGTAGTTCATGATGCGCTTATAAGAAAGGCCATCGTCTTTTGTAACCACAATGTATGTACTGCCAACTTTTACATCATCAAACTTCTCAAGATATTTTGCAATAACAAAAGAACCTTCCCTGATTGGCGGCATGCTGTCTCCTTTAATAGGAAAAGCGCGGTGCTTACCTGTTGGCAGAAAAGGCAGCTGCATTTGTGGTAATTTTTCAATATACTCCGGATCGGCGTAACCCTTCAGGTAACCAGCCGAAGCTTTTAATGGAATAAGCTCAACCATGTCGTTTCCTTCATTATCTAAAAGAATAGGGAAAAGAATCCTGTTCTTTCCTATTTTCATTAAACCATCGAGATTGGTTTTACGTAAATCGCCCCTTACCAACGCGTCTATAGCGATATGGAAAAATTCCGACAAACGTATTAAAAGATCTATCGGCGGTTCGTTGCGGGCCTCTTCATACCCTCCGATACGGGAACGCGTTACTTTTAACTCATCGGCGAGTTGCTCTTGTGACAAGCCTTTCATCTGGCGCAAAAAACGGATATTGTGTGCTATTTTACTCATTGCTATAAATTATAGTTTAAAATTACTACAAATTATAGATGTTTCCAAATAATCTTTTCAGCCACCCGCTTACAAATTTTGCGTTATTTCACTTTCACCAGTCGGGCTTTTTAGTATTTTTACCCCCATATGTCTACTAAGGCTCCAAAGACTACTAAGACTCCCGGCAGTAAATTCGTAAAATGGTTGTGGATCCTGTTTTGCAGTCCTGTTCTCATCATCTTTCTTCTTGTTATCCTTATCACTACCGGCGCTTTCGGCCCTCTTCCTAAAGTAGACGAGCTACTTAATCCTAAAAACAGCCTCGCTACCGTTGTGTATAGTGGCGACATGAAAATACTTGGTAAATATTACAGCGAAAACCGGGTGAACGTTAATTACGCCCAACTCGACAGCGATCTTGTAAAAGCTCTTGTGGCAACAGAAGATGCCCGGTTTTATGAGCACAGCGGCGTAGATATTAAAGCGCTTGGCCGTTCCGCATCCGGAATTTTTACTGGTGGAAGCAGAGGCGGTGGAAGTACCATCACGCAGCAGCTCGCTAAAATGATGTTTCCGCGCAACGAAAAACTCAGCAAACCCGCGCTTGTTATCCGTAAAATGAAGGAATGGGTTATTGCCGCGCGTCTTGAGAAATTGTATACCAAAGACGAGATCATGACGCTTTACCTCAATAAATTTGATTTCCTTAATCTTGCCGTTGGTGTTAAGTCTGCTTCACAGATTTATTTTGGAAGGACACAGGATAGTCTCAAAATTGAACAGGCCGCTATGCTTATTGGTATGGCAAAGAATCCCTCGCTGTTTAATCCTATTCGACACCCCGATACAACCTTGCACCGCCGCAACGTGGTTTTAAATCAGATGGTGAAATACGGTTATCTCACAAAACAAAAATACGACAGCCTTAAAACATTGCCCCTGGGTTTAAGTTTTCATCCCGAAGATCATAACGATGGACTTGCGCCTTACTTCAGGGAATACCTCCGTGATAATTTCATGAAATCGTGGTGCGAAAAACACATCAACCCAGCTACAGGAAAACCTTATAACATTTATAAAGACGGACTCCGGATCTATACCACAATTGATTCGCGTATGCAGAAATACGCCGAAGAAGCTGTGTACGAACACATGCAGGATCTTCAGAGATTGTTCAATAAAGATCTTGCCAAAAAGAAAAATTATCCTTTTGCCTGGAATGTAAATAAACAGGAGATCGATAATATTATGAACTCTTCTATTAAACGAAGCGACCGTTACCGTGCTGCAAAAAGAGCGGGCATGAGCGAAAGTGAAATTGTGGCTTCATTCAATAAACCGGTTCAAATGACGGTATACAGTCTTCGCGGAGATATTGATACAACCATGACGCCCTTCGACAGTATTAAGTATTACAAGAGTTTTCTACAAACCGGGTTCATGACCATGGAACCACAAACAGGTTATGTTAAAGCCTGGGTAGGTGGCATCAATCACAAACACTTTAAATACGATCACGTAAAAGTGAGCCGCAGGCAGGTAGGATCAACATTTAAACCATTTGTATATGCGCTCGCCATCCAGGAAGGACTTTCGCCTTGTTACCAGGTGCCCAATGTAAAAACGTGTATTGAATTACCTGATGGAAAAAACTGGTGTCCGAATAACTCCGACGGTCCAAACAGCAAACTCGATGGCAAAATGCTTACATTGAAAAAAGCGCTGGCTAATTCAGTGAATTACGTAACGGCATTCATCATGAAAAAATACGGACCAACCGCCGTGGTACAGTTAACTCGTCGCCTTGGTGTTACCTCCGAAATCCCCGAAGTGCCTTCTATTTGCCTTGGTACAGCCGATATAAACGTGTTTGAAATGGTGGCCGCCAACTCAACCTTTGCTAATAAAGGACAATACATTGAACCCACATTTATTACACGCATTGAAGACAAGAACGGAAAAGTTCTTGAAGAATTTATTCCAAAAACCGATGAGGTGTTCAGCGAAGAAAGAGCTTACGTTATGATACAGCTTATGCGTGGCGTTGTAGATGGTGGTACCGGAAGTCGTTTAAGATCGCGCCACAAACTCATGAACCAGATTGCAGGTAAAACAGGAACAACTCAGAAAAATGCTGATGGCTGGTTCATTGGCCTTACCCCCGAACTTGTAGGTGGCGCATGGGTTGGAGGAGAAGATCGCAGCATTCACTTTAATTCGATGGTAGAAGGACAAGGAGCTTCTATGGCGCTCCCGATCTGGGGAAAATTCTTTAGTAAAGTATATGCCGATAAAACCTTGAAAGTAAGCAAAGGCGATTTCCCACGTCCAAAACAACTTGATCCGAACCTGGAACTGGATTGTAGTGTATACGATTCGCAAGACACGGAAGGTACGCTCGATATCAATGAATTTGAGTAGTAAGTAAATCTGCTATTTCATTTATGCTTTACAATAAAATGAAACATCTTTTCAGAGAGCATAAACAATTTTCTTTTTTAGTAATCATATTTATAATCGCCGAAATTCTCATCGCTCCCCTCGGCGATTTTCCACTTAACGATGATTGGTCCTACGCCAAAGCTGTTCAGGTCTTTAATGAAAAAGCTGAATTCAATTTCGGAAGATGGCCCGCCATGACCCTCTGTTCTCATATTCTGTGGGGTAGTTTTTTTACAAAAATATTTGGCTTTTCGCATGTTGTTCTGCGCATTTCAACAATGGTTTCGGCCATCATTGCCTGTTTGTTCCTGTACAAACTGGTAATTAAGATCAATGAAAATAAAATGGCAGCGGTTATGCTTTGCGCCGTGCTTCTGTTCAATCCTATCTTTTTTAATCTTACCAATACATACATGACAGATGTGAATTTCTGTACGCTCATCATCCTGTGTTGTTATTACATTTATCGTTATCATGAAACAGGGCGACTCATGTATATGTTCCCTGTATTCTTTTTTTCGTCTCTGTTAGTGTTGCTTCGTCAGTTCGGAATTATAGCGCCGGTTTGTTTTATTGTTTCCTGTTTGTTCAGAAAAGAAAAAAAATGGCAGAGCGTGCTTATGGCAATTCTTGTACTGGCGGCTGTTATGACATTGTTTAAAATATATGAAGGCTATTTAAGCAGGATCTTGCCGAAAGATTCTACCTATAAATTTTCAAGCGGACTTGATATACTCAGTCCTGTTTTCTGGGACAAATTTTCCATCGCGTTCAAAGAACGTTTTCTCTCTGTTGTTCTTCACATTCTTGTTTATTCATTCCCGGTGGCGCTGCTGTTTGTGGTCGATCTTATCCGTAGGAATAAAGTCATTGTGAGTGTATCCGCTGGTATTATATCTTTTGGCATTGCTTATTTTTTATTCAGGAACGAAAACTTCCCTTCTCAGAATATTTTCATGAATATGAAAGTTGGTCCCGAAACCCTTTACCAATCTATTCAAGGGCGCCATCATGCTACATCCGACACATTTGGTGACATTATGGAAATTGTAAAATTCACAGGGTTGGTTATAACATTGTCCACACTTTTTTTATGGATAATAACACGTTTCAGAAGCAATGATAAGCCCAGGGTGTTTCATCCGGTAATTATTTTTCTTATCAGTTTTACTTTGTCTTACATCTTTTTATTGTTGATCGCCGAAAGTTATTTCGACAGGTATAATCTTCCGTTAATTGTCACTTTTTTTATTCTTTTTGCTTACATGTTAAAGAGCTTCAGGATGCAATATTCTCTTGTTATGATCCCGCTTCTTGCAATGACCTACATTTCGGTGGCCGGAACGAAAGATTATTTTACCTGGAACGAAAAAAGATGGGAGGCCTATCGTTTTCTTAACGAGAAGCATAAAGTTCCTCATGAATATATCAATGGAGGTTTTGAAACGGGATGTTGGACAGACCAGGGTTTTTTAATGTCTTTCGGTTATTTTTCAAAGGATAAATTATTTATTATTCAGTTTGATAAAGAAGAAGGCTTTGACCTTTTAAAGGAGTATGAATTTCAAAGATACTTTCCCTACAAAAAGGATAAAATCAATATATTTGTAAGACAAAATCAAGTAAACTCAAAATAAGATCCAGGTTGTAAGAAACGCAGAGATCGCCCGGTTTCTATGCTAAAAAAAATAAAAGAAAATCATCTTCTCGCGTTATCGTATCTTGTTCTGTTAATCACGGTACTGTGCAGTTATTCTCTTTTTTCGATCACGCAGTTTGAGACACTCTTTAATTCTGATACGTTTGGAACCTATTGTATCTACAAAGACATTTTTTATGACGGAGGAGACATAAAAGGATGGCAATTCGCCGCTGCTCCATGTGTTTTTCCGGATTATCTTTTTTATTTCACGTTCCTCTACCTTTGCGGAGGAAAAGTGATTCTTGCTACATTTGTTTACCAGGTGGTTCAATTATTCGTAGCCGCGTTTTTGATGGTTTACATTTTTAAAAGAACAGCAAAGCCTGAATGGGTAAAACATTCATGGTTGATCCCGGTGTTCTTATCTACTTTTTATTTTGAAAGCTTTTTCTTCACGCATGATTTTTCCTTCGCATTCTTTTTCACTAACCCATGTTACCATGGCGGGGCCTTTATTAACACCCTCATCGCTATTGCCCTTTGTGTATCCGGAATAAAGGACCGGGTAAAATATATTTTGCTTTTTCTCTGCGTATTAGTGTTTACTTTCAGTGATGTTTTGTTCGTTGTAATGTTCGTTGCTCCATTCATTGTTGCTTCGGTTTTTACTCTTGAAAAAGGAAAGTTGGTAAAGGCTCTTATAAACATAGTCATAATAATTACGGGAACCGTTGCTGCCCTTATGTTTTATAATTTTATTAAAGAAAACAGGTATCTCACCTTCATTGAACCCTACAGGTTAGAAGGGTTTGAATACGTAGTTTCCTCTTTTAACATGTTAAAAACGCAGCTCATTAATTACATGACACTTCCAGGGCTGCGGGCTATTACCATCATCTTCACATTAGCCGCGTTTCTGATTATTCCCATTGTGGCGTTTTTCAGAAGAAGAACCATTCCTCGTCCCATGTTATTTATGCTTTGGTTTTTCGTGGTTTTTACCGGCGCGGCCTTCGCGGCTCCTGTTTTAAGAGGAAGTTATGGCGGCTACGATACCATGCGTTACTGCGTTCACACGTTCTTTTTGTTTGGTATTATACTACTGTACTGCGTAGGATGGGTTTCGGAAAGATTAAAACAGATTAAAGTTTTATCGGTGCTTCCTTACGGAATAATTGCAGTTACATTGCTGGTGGGCTTGTTCAGCCTGGAGCCCAGGAGGCTGAACGATTTTTTCGCGTATTATCCTGAAGAAGTCAGAATAACAGACAGCGTTTGTCAGAAACATAATCTTAAACGCGGACTATCCAGGTATTGGGTTGGAAAAAAAGTCTCTGTGCTTTCCAAAAATAATATCCAGGTGCTCTCGGCTTTCCCCGAAGGCAATATTTACGAACAGGGCTCAAACATTAACTGGTTCTACGAAGGGGAATTTGATTTTCTGATCAATAACCCTGTCATTAATGGTTCTTTTGATCCTGAGGCGATAAAAAAGAATTTTGTCATAAAGGATACAATAAAAACCAGCAAATATGAGTTCCTTATTGTAGAAAAATTTTATTACAGAAAAGGAGAATTCCTACCTAAATTAATAGAAAAATAATTATAAATTCAGCCATGATTAACCGAGCAGTAAAAAACGTAGAAGAAGCAACGAAAGATATTAAAGACGGAATGACCTTAATGGTGGGTGGGTTCGGTCTTTGCGGAATTCCTGAAAACTGTATTGCCCAGTTGGTGAAGATGGGTGTAAAAAACCTTACCTGCATCAGTAACAACGCGGGGGTCGACGATTTCGGACTTGGATTATTATTGCAAACCAAACAGATTAAAAAAATGATCTCCAGTTATGTGGGAGAAAATGATGAGTTCGAGCGCCAGATGCTGAGTGGCGAATTGGAAGTAGAGCTGGTTCCGCAGGGAACACTGGCTACACGATGTATGGCGGCCGGTTATGGCATGCCTGTGATATTTACCCCGGCCGGTGTTGGAACTGAAGTGGCACAGGGAAAAGAGGTGCGAAAATTCACGTTCAATGGCCAGGAAAAAGAGTACCTCATGGAAAAAGCCTTTGAGTCGGATTTCGCTCTCGTAAAAGCCTGGAAAGGTGATACCGCCGGAAACCTGATCTTTAAAAGTACGGCCCGCAACTTTAATCCAATGATGGCCATGGCCGGAAAAATTACAATTGCTGAGGTAGAAGAACTGGTACCTGCCGGCGAACTGGATCCCGATCACATTCATACACCGGGAATTTACGTACATCGTATTTTCCAGGGGGCAAAATATGAAAAACGAATTGAGCAACGTACGGTTAGAAAAAAAACCGCGTAGTAAGCTGATTAATACGTGTTATTTAACTCTTTACATTTTTTATTTTTTCTGCCAATTGCTGTTGGCATGTACTATCTTATACCACACAAATTAAGGTGGATATGGATATTCATTATCAGTTGTTACTTCTACATGGTGTTTGTGCCAAAGTACATCCTGATCCTCTTCGCTATTATTTTAATCGATTACCTCGCGGCTCTTACCATTGAACAGTTAAAAGGACGACTACGGTTGTTTTACCTTGTCGTGAGTTTAATTGCGAACATAGGAATGCTCGCTTTCTTTAAGTATTTTAATTTTGCCAATGAAAATCTTGTTACTGTATTCAGCTGGTTCGGGAAAGAATTTCATCCTGTAAATCTCGATATTATTTTACCGATCGGTTTATCGTTTCACACGTTCCAGTCTATGAGCTACACTATTGAGGTGTATCGCGGCCGCCAAAAGGCCGAACGCCATCTTGGCTATTTCGCGAACTATGTGTTGTTCTTTCCGCAAATGGTGGCGGGCCCAATTGAGCGTTACGAAACTCTGGGGAATGAATTAAGGGAGGAGCATAAACCCAAGTACGAAAATTTTTCCGACGGATTTAAACTTATTTTATTCGGTTTGTTTATCAAAATGGCCGTAGCCGATAACATTGCGCCTTTTGTGAACCAGGTTTACAGCGATCCTATGAAATATAATTCGCTGCAGGTGCTCGGCGCTGTATTTTTATTTTCGTTCCAGATCTACGCCGATTTTTTTGGATACTCTACCATTGCTCTTGGAAGCGCGCGGATGCTCGATATTAAGATCATGGATAATTTTAACACGCCTTATCTTTCAAAAAGTATTACCGAATTCTGGACGCGCTGGCACATTTCGCTCAGTACCTGGTTCAGAGATTACCTGTACATTCCCCTTGGAGGAAACAGGGTTACCTTGCCACGATGGAGCATCAACATTTTAATTGTATTTATGGTAAGTGGTTTATGGCACGGTGCCAGCTGGACATTCGTAGTGTGGGGCGCCCTGCACGGATTGATGATACTGACTGAAAGATACACTTCAAAAATTCTGAAATTTAAAATAAGAGAAGGATGGAACGTGGTTAATGTTCTCCTTACCATTAAAACATTTATTGTAGCGTCCTTTATCTGGATTTTTTTCAGGGCAGAAGATTTTCCGAAAGCAAAACTGATCATTAAAGCCATGGTGAAAAACTGGAAGATAGAAAAAACAGATGTCCCTTACTTATACGCTTTCGTTTTTAGCATAGTGCTTATTGTCATTGATATTTTTCTTTATAATTCAAGATTCGATAAACGTATTGGCGTTACAAAAATACCTGTTCGCTGGGCCGTATACGCTGTATTGATATTTTGTTTAATGGCGCTTTCGGGCACGCAAAAATTTACATTCATTTATTTTCAGTTCTGATGTTTAAAAAAATTATAATAAGGATTTTTGCGCTGGTGATTATAATCGCCGGGCTTAATCTTATTTATAATTTTACATTTTACAAAAAAGATCTTGAAGAAAAATGTGAGCAGGTAGTAGAGCTCAGGAAAAAACAACCCGATACCGATATTTTTTATTTTGCAGAGTCTTCGAACTTTAATGTAAGGGAGGATGATTCCATTAAACAATCTATTTCAGAGATCACTAATTTTTTCTATCCTTCATTAAAAATTACGGCTATAAACAAACCTGCTACTCATGGAGGGATCTATCGTCATTGGCTCACACATATCGATCTGACTGAAAATAAACCAAAGGCGGTTATCATTACATTGAACCTGCGCTCTTTCGACGCCAACTGGATACATTCCAAACTTGAAACGCCATTACAGGAATCAGTAGTACTTTTAAAACCGTATCCTAAACTATTGAACCGTTTTTTGCTTTCATTAAATGCTTTTGATAATAAAACCGAACAGCAGAGAGAACGTGATATGATAAAAGAATGGGAAACTACTCAACTCGAATTTCCTTTTCCATTCAAATATAAAACGGTTACCGAGTGGGATTATCATATGGCCCAGGGCACTTACACTAAACCCGACGGTTCGTGGGATGCGGAGAAAATAACGCTGGCCTGCCATTATGTGAAAACCTACGCCTTCAACATTAAGGAAAATAATCCCCGTGTTAAAGATTTTGATTTTATGGCGGACTGGTGTCATAAAAATAACGTAAATCTTTACTTTAACCTTCTTGCCGAAAACCTTCAATATGCCGATAGTCTGGTTGGTAAAGAATTAGTATTTTTAATGAAGCAAAACAGAGACTTTTTAGTAAACCGTTACAATAAGAATAATTGCAAGGTGATTGATAATCTGGAGGCAGTTCCGGGGAAAGAATATACCGATCAGAACTGGACCACCGAGCATTACAGTTACAAAGGAAGAATGGCGATTGCTAAAAACCTCGCCAATGGATTAAGAACACAGTTTAATAATTATTATAAAGCAGCTTATTGATTATGTTAGATAAGAATGGAATCGCAAAACGCATTGCAAAAGAAGTAAGAAACGGAATGTTTGTTAACCTCGGAATAGGGATCCCTACGTTGGTGGCTAATTATATTCCCGATGGTTACGACGTGGTATTACAATCTGAGAATGGAATCCTTGGAATGGGTCCTTTCCCTTATGAAGGCGAAGAAGATGCCGATCTTATTAACGCCGGCAAACAAACCATTACACTTCTTAAAGGCTCCAGCATTTTTGATAGTGCCATGAGCTTTGGAATGATCCGCTCGCAGAAAGTGGATCTTACTATTCTGGGAGCAATGGAAGTAAGCGAAAACGGAGATATTGCCAACTGGAAAATTCCAGGGAAAATGGTAAAAGGAATGGGTGGAGCCATGGATCTTGTGGCAAGCGCCAAAGATATTATTGTAGCCATGCAGCAGGTGAACAAAGCGGGTCAATCAAAGCTTCTGGCAAAATGCGAATTACCTCTTACCGGGGTAAAGTGCGTGAAAAAGATCGTTACAGAACTTGGTGTTTATGATATTGTTCCCGGAGGAGGATTTAAATTACTTGAGCGCGCCCCTGGTATTTCTGTGGAGCAGATAAAAAACGCAACTGCAGGAAAACTGATCATTGAAGGCGATATAAAAGAAATGACCATTTAACAATGAGATATTTCGCAGCTATTCTGTTTTTGCTGGGAGTGCTACTCTCGTCCTGCGGAGAAAGTTACAAAACCGTGGGCCGGCAAATATCAGTACCTGAAAAAGGAAAACTGCACGACGATTCTCTATTGTTCGACAGCATTGGAAAGTTTTATTTCTCAAGGTTAGTAAGTCCGGGTGTATTTGGTGTTTACAATACATTCCATATTCCCGAAGAGAATATTAAAAAGGAACTCTGGGTGGTGTTTGAAGGCAGGGCAAGAAGTAACTACCCGTATTCTAACGGTACAATAACAGTTGTTGGATCGAATGAAAAAAATGAAACACTTTGCTGGAAGGCCCGTTTTCTGAAGAGTCACCTGATCGATGTAAACACATGGTCGCATTTCAAAGATTCGATTTTCCTTCCTGCTCAATTAGATTTTAAAACCTACAACGTCATTAATACTTTCGTACTTCTTGGTCCTTCCGCCGGCGAGAAATTCGATGTAGATTCTTTGGTAGTAACAGTGAGGCAAAAAGTGAGCTATATATGATTGTTGAGCGTATTAAATCATTTGCCGGAAAAGTGAACCGGCCGCTGGACGCCTTATTCGGGAAGTTTTCCATAAGCAACAAGAAAATGGCCACGCTTTTCAGGTTCGCTGTTTTTTTTGCCGCGCTCCATCTTTTATTTGTTACTATCGGCGTTTATAAATTCATGGAGAACCGCCCTTCTTCCGTGCATGCCTTTAGTCAGAGCCTTCGCGCTTCGGTGGCACAGAACTATTATAAAACCGATATGAATTTTTTCGTGCCCCGTATACAATGTTATTCTATTGGCGATGGTGTTACCGGTCTTGAATTTCCAATTGTTTATTATGCAGCGGCTGTGATGTATAAGCTTTTCGGATTCAACGATGTCTTCCTTAAACTTATTAGTCTGGTTATTGTTGTGTTTGGATTATTTTGTTTTTACCGCTTATGTCTCAAATATATTCAGAACAGCATCCTCACTGTTTTTATGGTTGGCTCCGCAGTTCTTTCACCTGTTTTTCTTTATTACACGCCTAATTATCTGCCCGACGCGCCAAGCCTTGGTTTTGTTCTCGCGTCATGGTATTTTTTCTTTCAATACCTCGGTTCAGGAAGGAACAAGGATTTGAATTTCTTCATCTTATTTGGCACGCTGGGTGCGCTGATCAAATCTGTCGCCCTCATGGCATTTATGGTGGTGATCTGCCTGGTGGTTCTTGACGCGATGAAGTTTTTTAAAAAGACAGAAAAAGGAAGATTGTTTGAGAATAAACGAAAAGTGTTGCTGAGAATTTTCATTGGATTCATGTTTGTTTTTGCCTGGTATTTTTACGCGCGATATCTCTCCATGAAGCATGGTAACGAAACCTTTGCCATGAAACCGCTTATGGTAGATAGCTGGGAGGCATTGATGAGAGTGTGGAATAACCAGGTGAAATATTGGGGACTGCAGTATTTTTCTTATGAAACGTATGTGCTTATGGCTGCCTATCTTATTGTGATCATACTCTCCGCCAGGTTTGCGAACAGGCTTCTGTTTAGTATTACTGTTCTTTATACGCTTGGATCTGGCTGCTACTATTATTTTTTTACTTATCAGTTCGAGCATCACGACTATTACATTATCGCTATGTTGCCATGCGTTTTTTTCCTGTTCCTTACTGCCGGAGACATTGCCTACAGGCTTACTATAAACTATTTTCGTCCTGTTGCCTTAATTCTTCTGGTAGTTCTGTTTTTTAATATGAAGGAATCGGTTATTAATTGCAAGACCAGTTATTATAACAGGAACCTGTACGAAAACGAATATCTGACAGGAATCGATCTAAGGCCCTACCATGATCTTGAACCGGTAATGAGAGCAAAAGGTATTAAACGTACAGACAGAGTTATGAATGCTTTCGATAACACGTATTTTAGCAGTATGTATTTAATGGATCAGGCGGGAATTAATATCAGCGATGACGATCCACGGGACTCGGTAGAAAAATTTTTGAAGATGCCTGATATCAAATATCTTGTTCTTAATGATTCGGCTAAGTTCAACCAAAGGTTTCAGAAAAATTTCAGTGATAAAATAATTGGTTATCACAGGGGATTAATAATTTATAAACTAAGATAAACGCAAGGTTCAAGTGAAAAAAATTAATTGGAACGTCGATTTTTCTGTACTCATGAAACCTTCATGCTTGTTCATTATTTTCTGTTTCTGCTTCTCGGCTTTTACAATGGATCTATGGAGAAAGTGGCACTTCGATCAGAATAATTTTGTATGGGATGTGGCTAACTATTATAGTTTTCTGCCTGCTAAATTTTGTAACAACAACTCTTTCGAATTCCAGGGTGACAATGTTAAACACTTTCTTGCAATAGGACCCAATGGCGAACGCATGTCGCGCGGTACCTATGGCATGGCTGTGTTTTACTCACCTTTTTTTGCATTGGGCTACAAAGTGGCTTCAAATACAAATGCTCCGCTTGACGGATTTTCCCAGCCTTTTGCTACCTGCATTCACTGGGGCAGTATTTTTTATGGGCTTTTGGGCCTTATTCTCCTGAGAAATCTTCTTATTAAGTTTTATTCGGAACGCGTGGTAACAATTACACTTGCCATTACGCTGTTTGGTACCATGCTCTTCTATTATACGTACGGCGAAAACGAAATGCCGCATGGATATTTGTTCTTCCTGATCAGCGCCATGCTTCTTACGGGTTACCATTGGCATAAATCGCCAACCCTTGGAAAAACCATTTTGATGGGAATACTGATTGGTTTCATTAGTCTTATTCGTCCAACCGAAATTCTGACTGTTATTATTTTTATACTCTGGGGAGTAAGCGACAAAGCTTCATTTAAGTTGCAGGTACAAAAGTTTCTGAAACACTGGAAACTTGTGCTCGTTATGATGGCGGCAGCCTTCGTTATCTGGATCCCACAATTACTTTTCTGGAAACATTATACCGGATTATACTTTTACTCATCGTATGCTGCACTCGGTGAGCGTTTTTATTGGGGAGACCCACAAATACTGAACATCTTATTCAGTTATAGAAAGGGCTGGATCACATACACGCCGCTAATTAGCCTTGCATTTCTTGGCTTTTTCTTCATGAGAGGCGAAATGAAAAAATACAGATGGGGAATTTTAATCGTGTTACTGCTTAATCTTTACATTTTAAGTTGTTGGTGGGATTGGTTCTTCGGCGGCTGCTTCGGGGCAAGAGGATTTTGCCAGCACATTGCTTTCCTCGCTTTTCCGATCGCTTCCATGTGTGATTTTTTCCTTGAAAGCAGTAACTTTAAAAAATCATTGAGAATTCTGCAACCACTTTTTTTTGCAGTTGTTTTTTCAGGGATATGCCTTAATGTTGGACAAAGTTATCAGTATACAAAAAACTATATCCACTTTAATTCTATGACCGAAAAAACATATTGGAGCGTGTTCGGAAAGTACTATCTCGATGATCAACGCCACGGTGAATGGTGGCGCGACCTGAAAGAACCGGATTACAAAAAACTTAAAAATGGAGAGGACAGGGATCAATAAAAAACTACTGATCGTTATTCCTTGTTATAACGAACAAGGAAATATCGGTAAGGTCCTCAACGCCTTGTCGCAATTGTCTATTCCGGGAGTTGAAATTACCGCGCTTCCGGTTAATGATTGTTCTAAAGACAATACGCTTGAAGAAATAAGATCACACACGCATTTGTATGTTAACCTCCCGGTGAATCTTGGTATTGGTGGAGCAGTGCAGTCAGGATATAAATATGCAAAGAAAAACGGGTATGATATGGCTCTGCAGTTTGATGGCGATGGTCAGCACCCGGTCGAGTATATCCACGAGTTAATAAAACCTCTGCTTGAAGATAAAGCAAATGTTGTTATTGGTTCCAGGTTTCTTGCTAAAGAAGGATTTCAATCATCTTACCTTCGAAGGTCCGGAATAAATTACTTTCGCCGTGTTATCAGAATGTTGCTTGGTATTACTATCAGCGACAGTACATCAGGATTCAGGGCCATTGATAAAAAAACCATTGATGTAGTATGTAATTATTATCCCGACACATATCCCGAGCCCGAAGCCATTATCCTGTATCATATGAACTCGCTTGTTATCAAAGAAATTCCGGTGGTAATGAAAGCAAGAGAAAGCGGCACATCTTCGATCGGAACTTTTTCCAGTATTTATTACATGATGAAAGTTTCATTAGGTATTTTATTTATTTATATAAGACTAAAAGCAAATGGAAAACGTCGTACCATTTAAAATACAATTGCTGAGCATCATTGGCTCACTGCTGTTTATGTTTTTTATTTTCCGGCTCATCGTTAAAGGAAAATTACGCGAAGAATATTCTATTGTATGGATTGCCTGCACATTGTTATTACTGGTGTTTGCCATCTGGAGGAACGGCCTTGATATTGTAGCTAAAATGCTGGGCATTTATTACGCTCCCGCACTTATTTTTCTTGCCGCAATCTTTGCTATTATTATTTTCCTGGTGCATTTATCAGTTACCAATTCAAGACTTCAAAAACAAATTAAGGACCTTACCCAGGAACACGCGCTGATGAAACTGGAACTGGAGAAAAAGAAACTTGAAAGCTAAGAACATATTTCTTTTTAGTATCGATCTTGAAGACGCCCGTGTTGGCGTAGTTAACGGCCATCAATATAAAGACAGGGTAGTGGCCAATACGAAAATCTATCTCGACTGGCTCAAAAAAACAGGCTTCAATTGCACGTTCTTTACGGTTGGAGAAGTCGCGGAAAAATATCCTGACCTTATACGAAAAATCATTGATGAAGGGCATGAGCTTGCCTGTCATACCTGGAACCATGTTCCATTGAACAAGCAGAATCCTGAATCATTTAAAAAGGATCTTGAAAAAAACATAGAGGCGCTTTATAAGTGCGGAGCATCATCTGTGACAGGGTTCAGGGCGCCAGTATTTTCGCTTACAAAAGAAACGCAATGGGCCTACGATGTGATGGCTGCCTGTGGAATTACCTATTCAAGCTCGGTGCTACCCGCACAAAATCCACTGTATGGCTGGCAGGAATTCGGACAAAGTAAAAAGCAGGTGAACAACTCTATAGTTGAAATACCAATGTCACTCAATAAATTCGGGCCACTTACAATTCCGTTCGCCGGAGGAGTTTATTTCCGTTGTCTTCCTTTTTTCTTTATACGACAATCTTTTCAAAAACGATTCGCAAGCTCAGAACCTGTGCTTAGTTATTTTCATCCTTACGATCTTGATACCGAACAGGAACATTATATGCACGCGGGAATTAATAACAGCCGCTTCTATAATTTTTTGATGTATTATAACAGGAAAAACCTGATCAACAGGCTGGATGCTTTGTTAAAGATGGATGTAAAAATAATGACATACCAGGATTACTTAAAAACTATTTAAATGGAATATACGTTTTCAAAAACAGAAGTCAGTAAAGAAAAGATTCAATCTTATTCGGAGTTGCTGACAGAAGTATTTACAGAAACAAAAAAATATACGCCCGCTTTTCTCGACTGGCAATACAATCAGAATCCTTCGGGCAAAGTGGTTGGATACGATGCTTATTATGACGGAAAACTGATCGCGCATTATGTGGCACTTCCTACAGAGTATTTCTATAATGGACAAATTGTAAAAGGAATACTTGCGCTTAACGTTGCTACACATAATGATCACAGGGGAAAGGGCCTTTTCACGAAACTTGCCGCAATGACCTATGATTACGCTGCAGAATTGGGTTACAAATTTGTTACAGGTGTTGCAAACCAGAATACTACCGATGGTTACCTGAAACGCCTCGGGTTTAAAGTGGTGGCTCCTCTTGATGTATACATTTTTCCGGGAAAGTTATCTTCAGCGAACGATCCTGTAAATTATTTTCGCGAAGCATGGGATGAAAAAAAAGTACAATGGAGGGTGAATAATCCCGAGACAAAATATTTTAAAAATAAGCAGGCCGTTACTTCACGCACACACATTGGTTTTATTGATGCCATTTTAAGTGAGAGAAAAGAATTTGCCGGAGTTGCATTAAGCAACAAAGGATCCATATTTAAGATGGCAATCGGGTTAAATATGAAAAATTTTGAAAGGGGAGTGAAGTTCCGCCTACCCGATAAACTGAAACCATCGCCGCTGAACCTGATATTTAAAACGCTGGGTGGCTACGAAATGAAAGTAGACAAGAACACTACTTTTTTTGAGCTGACTGATTTTGACGCGTATTAATTCCCTGTCTTTATTTTACAAGTAAAACAGAATCTGTCGGATAATTCATGTGCCGGCACCAGAAATCAACACTAACCGAATCAATGTTGGTCCATACTGGCCCGTAATATCTGTTGCATGAACTCGAATAACCATTCACTGTTTTTTTCTTAAGTTCCAGGGCGGCAAGCATGGCATCGAGGTGATAAAAGTGACTGTTTTCTTTTATTCCTGGAATGTAAGCAAATGCTTCTTTGCTGTGGCTTCCGGGGGCATTCTTTACTTTGTCTACAACCAGGTTAACCCGATCTTCACAGTCTTTTTTAGAGAAGGTTCTGAATCCCGAACTAAAACAAAAATTATCGGCAGCAATCATAAAAGCAATCAGCATGGCAGCAATCAGGCGCCACGGTTTAGATGAAGACTGTGTTAATTTGTTGGCGTTCAAACAAACGAGCCATGCTGCAAAAAAAATAAATACAGTAATAAAACGTGTAACCACTCTTGCGGTTTTTATTCCCGGAATCTTCATAATAAACCCGTACATGGTGTGACCATCATACCAGATTGTAAAACATAAAAACAATGTAATCGTAGCAATGAGAAGGAGGTAAAGTTTATCTTTTCTGAATGCAAAATAAATCCCGGCAAGTATTGACACGAGGACTATTACCCCGGGAAACAAATAATGTTGCCACGAGAAAATACTGTGAACATCGGTTTTTTCGAGCCCTGCCCATAATAATGATCCTGGAAAAGATTTAAAATAGGAAGAAAATCTTGGAACGGTTTCCATAAAATGATCGTACGTGGCGTAGAAGCCAGTAATTTTTACACGCCTGTAATAAAAATAGAGCAATGGTGCCATTAATGCTATTATAACGGGCCCGATACTCACCCCATGAATAAAAATACGCTTAAGGTCTTTGAGATTTACTTTATTAACCACAAGATAACATAGAGCAAAGAAGCCTCCAATGACCATAAGGAAAGTACCCAGATATGCGCCCAGGTAAAATTGACAAAGCAGCATAAGAGCAGCATATATCGCGTTTTTGAGTTTTTTATCACTGAGATACAAATACAGGAAATAAAAAAATAAAGGGATACAGAACCTGAATGTAAACTGCGGGTGATTGTGAATGCCATTGAGAGCAATACTGAATGCAAAAATGAATGCTCCGGCCGCTGCTCCAAATCGGTTCCCTGAAATTTTTGAGAAGGTCCAGTAACATGCCCAGAAATTAAGTACATGACAAAGTACAAGAAGTAGTTGAAACGCGGTGAGTACATTTCCGCCGCTAAACAATCTGGCTAAAGAATAAAACGGAGTTATCCCTAATAAATTATCCGAATAACTTATCCCCTCCTTTTCAGGAAAAAAGAAAAAACCATCCCAGTAATTGTCATAATTACCAGTAAACCACTGATGGTTGTATTCGGTAATGGCAATGATAAAACGCGAATCTCCCAGATCTCCCGCAATATTTTTCAGATCATAACCATACACCTGAAAAAAGACAATATGAAGCCCAGCCATTAACACTAAGATAGCGAACCAATGCGTTTTAAAATATGTCAAGAGCTTCTTCAATTTTTTATTGGTTAATTATAATGTCAGATTTTTATGTAATTAAATTCGGAAAACGTTTTTTTAAGTACACTCCAATTTTAGGGTATGCGGCTAAATTATCAAGAATAAAGAATATCAACAAGAAACCGAGAAGTTCTCTTATAAAAAAATTAAGGTACATATGCCTTCCAACCTCAAAAGTATCAGAATTATAATTGATCAATAACATGGCAGCGAGGGAAAAAATAAGCAAAATGAAATTGAGGAGATGGGTCCGCGAGACAAACAAAAGTGGAATGGCTAGTATGAAGAGCACGAGTAAAGAATCGGGTGGAAACAGGAATAATTTAGATGGAAAAACAGCACTATAGCCCCGCATTTCTCCAAAATAAAAACTGTTGTCAAAAAACAATTTTTTATCCATTTTGCTCCAGTCTTCTTCCAAAAGAAGCAGATAAGAAAAGTGAGTGAGCATAAATTTTATGTATTTTGATTTACCGTCACGATTTACCCAATCAAAAAAAGGCTTGTAGCTCGAATCAGGATACATGTTATAAACTTTGATGTGGCTCTCATCATCCGGATTAATATTTGGAAAGTTTCTTTTGAGTATCTCAGCCATTGGCATTCCCTGATCTTTAAACCAATTGAGATATTCAGGTTGTGAAACGATCCGCACAACAATGGTGTTTACTAAAGGAAGACGATGGCGTTCTCCATTGGTAACAGACTTGTTATGTACCATAAATACCAGAATTGCGAAACACAATGAAACGAAGGTCCTTGTAATTTTTTGTTTTAGTACAAGTTTTATCCCCAGATGCAAAACATAAATACAAAGTATCAGATATGGCATGTTATCACGTGAGAAAAATAAAAGCGTAAGAACAAACAGGTTAAAAATGAGGAGGAGAGTTGATTTTTTATTTTCAAGATAAATATATGTGGCCAGCCATAATAAAAACAGGCTCATGGAAATTGATTCTGAAACTGGCAGTTGTGTCCATCCCAGATTGGACCATGCCGCAAGAACAATATAACAGGCTATGCACCAGAGATATTTAAGGTATGTTTTTTTAAACAGGTGTTGGGTGCAATAAGCGAATACGGCCACGCTTATAGAGTATAAAATGATCTGGCAGTTGACGATGTTATTTACATGTTGCCCGAATAATCCAAAGAATTTATAAAGAAGCGGAACAGTAAATCCCCTTGGAAAAGCCAAGCTGTTTTTTACTGGAAAGAAAAAGTCATAATTAATGTCTTTTGAAGTCTGCGAAAGATAATCATAACTATCAGGAAAGGACCTCCATTGATTATCATCATAAGGAATACTGAGATTAAAAATCAGGAAAAGAACAAAAAGAAGAAGGTTGACTAAAAGGGGAAGCAATTTCTTTAAACGTTCTTTTGTTTCAGGATTTGTTTTTAAATTTTTTAAATAAGTTACTGTTTTCTGATATCCTGCAAGATTATCCAGAATAAAGAAGATAAACAGGAAACCCAGAAGTTCTCTTATGAAAAAATTGAGATACATGTGCCTGCTTACTTCAAACGCATCTGAGTTGTAATTGATAAGCAGCATAGCAAGCAGCGATAGTAATAAAACACCAAAATTGTAAAGATGAAGTCTCGAGATTAGAATAAGAGGCAGGCTGAGTAAAAAAAGGATCAAAAGTGACTCTGGAGGAAAAAGGAAAAGTTTTGCTGGAAAAACGGCAGTATATCCCTGCATGTCGCCAAAGAAAAAGTTGTTGTCGTTAAATAGTTTTTTATTCATTTTACTCCAGTCCTCGTGAAAAAGAAATAAATAGGAGGGATGCGTGAGCATGAATTTTACATAAGTGGGTTTTCCGTGTTCCACCACCCATTTAAAGAAAGGCTTGTAGGTCGAATCATCGTACATATTGTAAACTTTTTCTCTGTTCCAGCCATCCGGATCTATCCCAACAAAATTCTTCCCTATTTCGTCGGCCATGGGCATTCCCTCTTTTTTGAACCACGCAAGGTAATCAGGATTGGAAGCGATACGCACCGCAATTGTATTGGTGAGGGGCAGGCGATGTCTTTCTCCGGCTATTACCGATTTATTATGCACCAAAAAAATGGCAATTGCAAAGCACAGGGAAATAAGTGTGGCTCTTATTTTTTTTCTTGTCACGAGTTTCACAAGAAGTATAAGAACGTAAATTGTAAGAACGATATACGGAATATTATCTCTTGAAAAGAACAGGAAAATAAGAATAAGCAGGTTTAAGATAAGAACTACCCGTGAAGGTTTATTCTCATAATAAATCAGGGTGGCCAGCCACAATAAGGTAAGGCTGTGTCCAAGGGATTCAGAAAGCGGAAACTGGCTCCATTCGAGGCAGGCCCAGCTTGATAAAACAACGTAGCACGAAAGGCTCCAGAGGTATTTTAAATATCTTTTACTGAATAAATGATGTGTACAGTATGCAAATACCGCCACGCTTATGGTGTAAACAATCCTCTGGCCAATTATGATATTACTTACATTGGGCCCCCAGAGCTTATAAAAAAGCGGAACCGTAAATCCGTGCGGATAAGCGTAACCATTCTTAACAGGAAAAATAAAATTATAGTTAAGGTCGGTTCCTGAAAGACTAAGATAATCAAGGCAATCGTGATAGGCCCTCCACCTTCCATCATCTAAAGGAAGGGTTAAATTTAAAATTAAGAAGATTGTAAATAAAAGAAGATTGACTAAGAAAAAAAGCGAATAAGGATTTTTGAGATGTTCTTTTATTTTATTCCCAAAATTCACAAAGACTTAAAATAAAATTAAGCCAGTATCGCTTCCATTATACTTTCGAACAGAAACCTTCCATCTTCGTTACCTAATTCTTTATCGGAAGCTCTTTCAGGATGTGGCATCATTCCAAAAACATTTTTGCCGGCGTTACAAACTCCTGCGATGTTATCGGTGGCGCCATTTGGATTAGCTTCTATTGATGTATTTCCGTTTTCATCACAATATCTGAAAAGGATCTGTCCATTCTCAGTTAGCTTTTTTATTGTGTTAGCGTCAGCGTAATATTTCCCTTCACCATGAGCGATCGGAATTTTTAATGCCTTGTTGAGAGGAACTTTTGAGGTAATTGTTGTAGAGTTGTTCTCGGCTTTGATGTAAACATTTTTACAGATGAACTTGCGGGTTTCATTATGGAGTAAAGCGCCGGGTAATAAACCACTTTCGCAAAGCACCTGGAAACCGTTACATACCCCAAAAACAAATCCGCCTTTGTTGGCATGCTCAACTACTTTTTCCATTATAGGAGAAAACCTGGCAATGGCGCCGCTTCTCAGGTAATCGCCATAAGAAAAACCACCTGGTAAAATAATGTGGGTACAACCTTCCAGGTCGGTGTTTTTGTGCCATAATTTTACTGTGTCCTGCCCCATAATGTTCTTAAGGACATACACCATATCTTCATCGCAATTAGAGCCGGGGAATACTACAACGCCAAATTTCATCGGAATAATTTTAGGGTACAAAGATAGTGATTTTAGGGCAGAAGAGCTTCCGAATTATCAGTATTTAAACCTGTTTTTTAACAAGTTTATAGGTTTTTCAATAATGGTATAGGATAGCGCGGCTCCTGCAAAACAAAGAACAAAATAACACACCCAGGCCGTTTTTTTATTGGTAGTGTATAAATCCACCGTATGTGTAAATACATCAAAGAAATATTTAGGAATGAAAAGGTGAATGAGGTAAACACCATAAGAGATCTTTCCAATGTAATTAGAGAATTTATTTGTAAGGATAAAGTTCGTGGGACCGCTGAACCCGCTTATAGAAGCGGTTGCCACAAAGAAGGCGCTAACACCGGCAACCAGGTATTCGTCAAAGATCCCGTTGAAAATCCCATTCTTATAAACGTGGTTCAGATAATAAAATGTAACAGCATACACTGCCAAAGCAATGTAAGCATAAACCGGTTTGAAAAAATTGTAAAAGAAAACCACATTGTATTTTTTCACATAAGCCAGAACTGCTCCTAAAGCAAGCGGTAACATGAGATTTGGTGTGAAGTAAGCGCCCATCATCCATTTGTGGGGGAAGTAAACATAACAGAAACACCTTGAGGCGAACGACAGTATCATGGTAATGACAAAAAATTTCATCAGGTGTTTTCTTGGAATCAGAAAAATGAGAAAGGGCCAGAAAATATAGAACTGTTCTTCAACAGCCAGCGACCAGAAATGATTAAAGTTGCCGATGTATTCGTTGGTTATGCCTTGGTAAATATTGGTGGTGTAAGTAACGAGCCACGGAAAAATTTCTCTGGTCTTTGGATAGTTAATGTAGAAAAGGAAAAAGATGAGTAAATAGTAAATAGGAAAAATTCTGAAGAAACGACGGATGTAAAATATTTTCAGCGATTTGCCAATTGTTGTTTTTTTATCTTCGATATCCTGTTTTTGATGAAGCAGAATATTGGTAATAAGAAATCCACTGATAACGAAGAAGAGAATCACACCGTGCCCCCACGGGGTATATTTTAATATCGGATTGTAAGCTTCCCAGGCCATCCAATGGCCAATCATAACTGCACATACAGCAATAAAACGTAAGCCGTCAATCTGTATCCTGTAATTCATAAAGGGGATAAGGTATTTTCCTGTTTGGTTCGGTTAACTGATAACAGGAGGCGGCTCCATTATATGTCCGCAATTTTTACAGGTTCTCATGTCTTTATTTTCATAAAAACGTTTGAACTCCGTCTGAAATTGTGTCTGAATATCGGTGAGTTTAAAATAAGCTTCGTGAAGTTTGTGATTACATTTTTCGCAGAACCACATTAAGCCGTCCTTCTCGTCGTCGCGGCGTTTACGCTCCATAACAAGCCCTATTGTATTGGGTCCGCGTTTTGGGTTATGAGGTATTTTTGCCGGAAGAAGAAAAATATCGCCTTCTTTGATCGGAACATCTACCGCTTTTCCGTCTTCCTGGATCTGAACCACAATATCACCTTCCAGTTGGTAGAAAAATTCTTCACTTTCATTATAATGAAAATCTTTTCTTGAATTAGGACCGCCAACTACCATCACAATGAATTCAGCATCCTTATAAACAACTTTGTTATTAACCGGCGGTTTAAGTAAATGACGGTTTTCGTCGATCCACTTCTTGAAATTAAACGGGCGTGTTACCATTCTACCAAATTAGAAATTAAAAATTGAAAATTCAAAAGTAAGTATTGAACCGGAATCATGAATCATATGTGGAAAGTAAATCCCTTCGCGTAAAATTTTACTCCTGCTGTGCTGTCAAATATGGCATAATATTTTTGGCAGGTCTGCGGAGTGAATCAGACGTACATTTTACATATGTAACCCGACGACATTCCTGAAACTTAACAATTAAAAAACAATGGACATGAAAAACTTAGTTACAATTTGCTGCACGGTATTTTTTTTCAACCTCTTAACTATTTTGCCTTGTAAGGCACAATGGCAAACAAAAGGACCATATGGTGGGCCTGCTTACGCGTTAAAAAACGTTAGTGGAACTATTTTTGCCGGAACCATTAATGGGGTGTTTAAATCGGCCGATAACGGACAAACCTGGCTGCCTGTAAACACAGGATTGGAAAGGAAAAAAGTAAATACACTTGCAGCTTCGGGTGGCACCCTTTATGCCGGCAGTTATGGTGATGGCATTTACCTGTCCCAGGATAACGGAGCAAGCTGGGTACCAAAAAACAACGGTCTCACCGATCAGAATGTTGCAGCTTTTATAAGCACTCCATCAGGGTTATTTGCGGGAACATCTTCTGGTGTTTATTTTTCATCCGACAATGGTCAGTCCTGGTCCCTGGCCAACAACGGTATTCCGGCCACTTATCCTGTTAATTCGTTTGCAGCCGTTGGCGGTACTGTGTTTGGCGCCACGAACGGAATAGGGTTATACTCTACAATTAATAATGGCGCAAACTGGTCGGTGGTAGGCGGTGGATTTCCTGCGGGATCATTTGTTTACGCTGTCGCTGCAGAAAGTAATACATTGTATGCAGGAACCAATTCCGGAGTGTATAAATCAACAGATGGCGGTGTGAGCTGGAGCTCTTCAAATACTGGTTTCCCATCGGGTATGTGGGCAAAGTCTTTTACTATTAAATCCGGATTTGTATTTGCAGGAACATATTCCGAAGGTATTTACATGTCAACCAACAGTGGCGCTAGTTGGACACCCGCCAATAATGGCATCCCAAATCTTCCTTTCCCAACAGGTTTACCAAATAATTATCCTTCGGTGGAAGCCCTGGAAACAAATGGCGACAATGTTTTTGCCGCTACAGTAAATGGCTTGTATCATTCCGCCAACAATTCATCATCATGGACCCAATCGTTAAGCGGATTACTTGGAACCGATATTACCGCCATAACTGCAAACAACAATGTTATTTATGCCGGAAGCGAAGGCACAGGCGTATATACGTCTACAGACAAAGGAGTAACATGGACACGCTCAAACAGCGGATTAACATCCTATAATGTATTGGCACTTACAACTACAAACTCATGGGCCTATGTATCTGTTATGGGTCAAAAAGTTTTTCGCTCCAATAATAATGGAACTTCGTGGACCCTCGCAAGCACTGGCCTGCCAACACCAGCGTCGGTTTTAAAAAGCGATTCATTCAGGGTAGTTGCCATAACACAAGGCGCCATTGCCACACCACAAGCAGTGTATCAGACCACCAATAACGGATCTAACTGGACCTCTGTTGCAACCTCATCCATTACAGGTATGAGCGCGTTGGGATTAAAAAATCAGGATATTTATGTGGGAACTTTTACCGGAGAATTATTTAAAACAAATAATAACGGAAGCAGTTGGCAGGACATGAGCCAGAACCTGCCTGCTTCAAAAATTACATCAATTTTAGCCGCAGATACTCTACTCTTTGTATCCACCGAAACACAGGGAGTTTATAAATCTGTAAATGGAGGCGCATGGGTTGCTTCAAATAGTGGAATAACCAATATGAATATTACGGACCTGTGCATGAAGAACAATGTGCTTTATGCATCGGCATGGGGTGGCGGTGTTTACACATCAAACGACAATGGCGTATCGTGGAGCCTGATTAATTCAGGACTTGGAAATTTATATGTAAGAAATTTATCGGCAGACGGGGTTAAGATATATGCAGGTACTGACGCAGGGGTTTATAATTATTCATCGATAGCTAACGCAATTAAAAAGCAGCAAATTGTATCCCAGTTGGAAGTGTTCCCGAATCCAAGCTCAGGACTTGTTTACATTAACAGTAAAAGCGGAGACAATATGCAAATGTTCGTGTATAACCAGATAGGAGCATTGATTTATTCCGACAGTTTTATTACCAGTGATGTACTAAGTGTTGATTTGAGCGATGAGCCCAGGGGAGTTTACTTCGTAAAACTAATTACGCCGGCAGGTATAAAAATTCAAAAGATAATTCTGCAATAATTTCATATTTTAAAGCCACACGCTAAAAGCTTCAGCGTGTGGCTTAATATAGAATTTAGATCAACCCCGATTTTACGAGGTATTCCGCGATCTGCACTGCGTTTGTAGCAGCTCCTTTGCGAAGATTATCGGCAACGATCCACATGTTTAAGGTGTTGGCCTGTGATTCGTCTCTGCGTATCCTTCCAACAAAAACTTCATCTTTATTGTGAGCGTTCATTGGCATTGGATACACCTGGTTTTTGATATCGTCCTGTAAAATAATTCCGGGAGTATTTTTAAGAAGAGAGATAACTTCATTCACATCAAAATCTTTTTCAAATTCAATGTTCACGCTTTCACTGTGCCCGCCCATTACAGGAATACGCACAGTTGTAGCGGTTACTTTGATAGAATCATCGCCCATGATCTTTTGGGTTTCGTTCACCATTTTCATTTCTTCCTTGGTGTAACCGTTATCCATGAACACATCAATTTGTGGGATCGCGTTTAAATCGATCTGGTATTTGTAGGCCATCTCGTCGCTCTTCCCGTTTTTGCGTTCGTTCATAAGTTGGTTCACAGCTTTAACACCGGTACCGGTTACGCTTTGGTAAGTAGAAACAACAATGCGTTTGATCTTGTATTTTTCGTGGAGCGGTTTTAAAACCACTACCATTTGTATGGTTGAGCAATTAGGGTTAGCAATGATCTTATCTGTTTTCTGAAGTACATTGGCGTTTACTTCGGGAACCACCAGTTTTTTTGTGGGATCCATTCGCCATGCCGAAGAATTATCAATAACAGTTGTTCCAACAGCCGCGAATTTATCGGCCCATTCCAGTGAAGTTCCTCCTCCTGCCGAAAATAAAGCAATTTCAGGTTTGGCATCAATAGCCTGTTGCATCGAATGAACCTTATACTTCTTTCCCTTGAACTCTAATTCTTTTCCAACCGATTTTTCCGAAGCTACCGGAATTAATTCAGTCACATTAAAATTACGTTCCGTAAGTACTTCCAGTATTTTGGTTCCTACGAGGCCAGTGGCGCCTACAACTGCTATTTTCATTGAATTTATTTTTTGGCAAAATTAATATTTTATCTTCCTTAATCTCCGGTATCTTCATTGTTTACCGAAGAAGTTTTCAAATCTTCTTTAACAAGGTGTACACCATCGTCTTTGATCAACACTTTTCGTTGCCTGTACAAAACACCTATTGATTTTTTATATGTAGCCTTACTCATTCCAAATAGTTTTGAAATCTCTTCGGGTGAACTTTTATCGGTGAGGCTAAGAAATCCATTATTTTTCTTTAGATATTCCAGAATAATATCTGTAGAGGATAGCACATTTTTAAATCCTATCTTCTGCAAAGTAAGATCAATCAGCGTGTCCTGTCGTATTGTTTTTATGTAGCCGGTAAGCTTGTCTCCTATTTCAACCGGCCTGTAAATGTCGTTTCTGTAAAGCAGACCCCTGTGCATACCATTTATAATACAACTGTATCCGAGAGGCGATTCTTCAAAAACAATAAGTTCAACTTCCTCTCCTGTTTCTACCTGCAGGTGCTCGTTGCTGATAAACTTTGCGATTTTAGAAGAGGCAATAATCCGTTCTGTTACTTCATCCAGGTAAATGTAAACTACATACGATTCACCTTCCTGCATGTTTGGGCTTTGTTCTGTAAATGGCATGAAAAGATCTTTCTCAAGGCCCCAGTCCAAAAAAGCGCCCACTTCCGACATGCTTGTTACCCGCAGGTAAGAAAAGGAGTAGATGTCGGCATAAGGAATATGAGTGGTAGCAATTAAACGGTTCTCGGAATCTTTATAAATAAAAACTGTAATACTGTCGTTGATCTTTAATGGTGAGCGTGTGTTCGATAACGGCAGCAGCACTTCGTTTTTCTGGTCGTCCGAAAGATACCAGCCCGATGCGGTTTCGCGTTTTACTGTGAGAACATTACTTTTTCCTATATGAATCATGAATGGACTTTTAAGCTGCAAAGGTACTGTTTAATTCAGTGTTCTTTTCTTTGTTATTACTTTCAATTCACAAGTATTGCCAAAAGCCGGTTATTACGATTAAATTTGCAGCTTCTTATGCAGAATAAAAGCAAGGCCTGGTTTTTACTTATCATTTTGTCAATTATCTGGGGAAGTTCATTCATCCTTATGAAACGGGGACTTGAGGCTTATTCCAGCAATGAAGTGGCGGCCCTGCGTATTGGAATAGCGTTTCTTTTTCTTTCGCCCTTGCTTATCAAACATTACAAGATTAATCTTAAAAAATACTGGTTCGGTCTTTTAATTATGGGCTTTGCAGGCAATTTCATTCCTGCATTTCTCTTCACGAAAGCCGAAACAGAGATCAGCAGCAGCCTCGCGGGTATGCTCAACGCTTTAACACCTCTTTTCACAATAATCATTGCATCATTCTGGTTAAAGTTAAAACCAAATGGTATGCAGGTTTCAGGGATAATTGTGGGATTAATTGCCGCCGCTGCATTAATGTATTTCGATTCAAATAATGAATCTTCTAAAAACGCTCTTTACAGTTTATTGATCATAGGGGCCACAATTTGTTACGCGGTTGCAGTAACCGGTATTAAAAAATATCTTAACGATGTAAATCCTGTGCAGGCTACTGTATGGGCGTTTACATTTACTGGACCTGTGAGTTTGATCTATCTTTTCGGATTCAGTGATTTTACGGAACATTTTCAGAACAATCCCGCCTCCCTTTCTTCGCTTGGCTACCTCACAATTCTTGCAGTTGTAGGCACCGCTTTATCCGTAATTGCATATAACGTTTTAATCCGGGAAGCCGGCGCTGTCTTCGCTTCCACGTGTACTTACCTTATACCGGTTGTGGCAATTATGTGGGGACTGTTTGATTCTGAAAACGTCAACTGGATGCAGTTTTTGAGCATCTTAATTATTATTTTTAGCGTCTACCTGATTAATCGCCCAAAAGCATCAGGGAAATAATAATTTTGGGTTCCAAAACATTAAAGTATGAAAATAAAAATTCTTGTCCCGGGCATTATCCTGGCATCGATCCTTGTTTCCTGCGGCGGCGGATCTTCTGAAAAACGAAATTCTGTAAGAGAATCAGCTGCCTACAAACAAAAACATCTTGAAGACTCTCTGAGAGATGTAAAGCTTAGCATTCCTGTTGAAATTGCTTTTGAAAATTATACTGAAGATTCTTTAAAAAACAGAACAGTTATTTTTGAAGCGTATGTAAAAACACCGCTCTTATTTTATACAAGCGATAAGAAAAAGGAAACGTATTTTGATCTCTGGTTACGTCCGTTACAGATCCGCGGAACACCTGAACATATCTCGGGCTCCATTAAAATAGGAAATGGTGAGAATAATACGATGGTGGAATTGAAAGATAAATATGCTGAGTCTGATCTTGTGATTACGGATAACAACGGACAAAAGATAATGAGTGGCGACAAAGTTAAAGTTACCGGCGTGGCCACTCACCGCTTCAAATGTTCTAAAATTGAAAAAATAGAAGATACAGGATACGATTATACTAAAGCCGGAGCGATTGAAGTAACGCCGGCTAACGCAAAGGACAAGAGCCTCGATAAAAAACTGATTTATTCTGAAGGTGTAATTGAGGTTCCTGGCTTTGGATTCGTTATTGGCAATCAGTTTAACATTAATCTTCTATCTAAGGGAAACAAAGAGCCCGTTAAACTGAGGGTGATTGTTGGAAACAAAGCATCTCAAATGGAGGACCTTCCTAAGAACTATAAAAAATCAGATATTAAGTTTCATGACAACAAAAACAATATTTTAAAACCTGGACAAAAAGTGAGAATTTACGGGGTAATGACGAACGGTTATGTTGACGTAGAACATATTGAAGCATCTAAATAATTGAATTTCAAAAAGTTAAAACCAAAAAACTTCTTGTTTCCTGATTCTTTACTCTTGGATTATAGAGTTTAGATGTTTTGGGCACTCAAAATTTGGCAGGTTTATAGTAAATACGTATATTTGCGTCCCCTTAAAAAGGGATAGTATTAACAAATTAAATTTAAAAGCATGTACGCAATTGTAGAAATAGCCGGGCAACAATTTAAGGTTGAGCGTGGAAACAAAGTTTACGTTCACCGCCTAGACTATAACGAGGGTGCTAAAATTGAATTTGACCGTGTGTTATTAATTGATAACGGCGGAAAAGTATCAGTTGGAAACCCTACCGTAGATGGCGCTAAAGTAGCAGCCACAGTGATCACTCACTTAAAAGGTGATAAAGTGATCGTTTTCAAAAAGAAACGTCGTAAAACAACTCAGAAGTGGAACAACCACCGTCAGTCTTTCACGCAGATCCTTATCCAGGGAGTTCTTGGGAAAGGAGAAACTCTGAAAGATGAAATCGAAGTTGCTAAATACGAGAAAAAAGTTTTCGGTAAAAAGAAGGAAGTAGCTCCTGCAGCTGAAGAAGTAGTAGAAGCAAAACCAGCAAAAAAAGCCGCAACTAAAAAAGCTCCTGCAAAAAAAGCAGCCGCTAAAAAAACAACTAAGAAAAAAGACTAATAACAATTTTGAGTGTTTAGTTCTTAGTGTTTAATTAAAAACTAATAACTCAAAACTAAAAACTAATAGAAAATGGCACACAAGAAAGGCGAAGGTAAAGTAAAAAACGGTCGCGAATCACACAGTAAGCGCTTAGGCGTTAAAATTTTCGGTGGAGAAAATTGCATTGCTGGTAACATTATTGTTCGTCAGCGTGGTACCAAGCATAATCCGGGCGAAGGTGTAGGTATTGGTAAAGACCATACTTTATATGCTTTGATCGACGGTAAAGTAGTATTTAAAAAGAAAAGAGATGACCGTTCCTATGTTTCGGTTGTTCCACAAGCTTAATTACTTCGTACTACGGAGCTTGAATCCAGAAGCGAAGTAGTAATTACGAATTATTTTATGGAAAGCCTATCGATAATTCGGTAGGCTTTTTTGTTGCAGAAATTTTTAAATTTGTGTGACATGATAACAAAAATTAATGGGTAAAGATTGGTTTGATCTTCTAACAGAAGAAGAAAAAACAAGTATTCAGAAAGGTTTGGACGATCTTAAAAACAGGAAAATTTTTTCTCATGAAGAAGTTATAAAAGAATCAAAGGAAATAATCCGAAGAAAAATGAATCTGAAATGACTTATTCAAATAAATAATATTTTATGTTACAACTAAATTACATACGCGAAAATAAAGACGAAGTGCTCAAGCGCCTCGCAATTAAAAATTTTAAAGACGCTGAAACTATTATCACCGCTGTTCTTGCGAAAGATGCAGAACGCCGTAATATTCAGAAAGACAGCGATAATCTTAAAGCCGAAGCTAACCAGATCGCTAAACAAATTGGTGAGCTCATGAAAGCCGGAAAAAAAGACGAAGCCGAACAGGCCAAGGCAAAGACCGGTGACATGAAAGCAAAGGAAAAGCAATTTGATGAACAGTTAAAAAAACTGGAAGACGAAATGCATGCGCTTCTTGTTCAGGTGCCAAATACGCCAAGCTTTAAAGTACCTAACGGAAAAACTCCTGAAGACAATGAAGTTGTTTTCGAACATGGGGCCAAACCAACGCTCCACGCGAAAGCGGTTCCACATTGGGATCTTACAACAAAATATGATCTTATCGATTTTGAACTCGGTGTGAAAATTGCCGGCGCAGGATTTCCTGTCTACAAAGGAAAAGGCGCACGTCTTCAAAGAGCTCTTATCAATTATTTTTTAGATAAAGGAATTGCCCAGGGTTACCAGGAGGTTCAACCGCCAATTGTAGTGAACGAAGAGAGTGGTTACGGAACCGGACAACTTCCTGATAAAGAAGGGCAAATGTACCATGTTGGTATCGACAATCTTTATTTAATTCCAACCGCTGAGGTTCCGGTAACGAATATTTACCGTGATGTTATTTTAAAGGAAAGTGATTTCCCGGTTAAGAATTGCGGATACACGCCTTGTTTCAGAAGAGAAGCGGGAAGTTATGGAAAAGATGTTCGTGGATTAAATCGTCTTCACCAGTTTGATAAAGTAGAGATCGTACAAATTGTTCATCCAGAAAAAAGTTACGACACACTTGAAGAAATGCGTGAATACGTTGCAGGGCTTTTAAAAGAATTAGAATTACCATTCCGTACTCTGAAATTATGTGGTGGGGATATGAGCTTTGGAAGCGCACTTACTTACGATATGGAAGTGTGGAGTGCCGCGCAACAGCGTTGGTTAGAGGTTAGCAGTGTAAGTAACTTCGAAACCTTTCAGACAAACCGCCTGAAATGCCGTTTCAAAGATGCCAACGGAAAAACACAATTGGCGCACAGTCTTAACGGAAGCGCCTTAGCTTTACCAAGAATTGTAGCAGCATTACTCGAAAACAACCAAACCGAAAACGGTATCAAAATCCCAAAGGTACTCGTGCCGTATTGCGGATTTGATATGATCAGTTAATGATGAGTTTAACCACAGAGACACAGAGATACAGAGGAGGTTTTGAGAAACAAAATTTCTCATCTCTGCGTTCTCTGTTTCTCTGTGGTAATAAACTTTGTAGTGCGATACCTTGCAAATTTTTAGTATCATTTTTAATTACTCTCTCCGTTGCCTCCTGCACCAACGAAAGCTGCGAAAAACAAATCCGTTCCCTGGATAGTCTGAGCGGCGCTTTAAATCAGAAATTATCGGAGCTAAAACAGGTAGATACTGTTATTCTTCAAAAGGCCATTTCAAAATATTCTAATTACAGGTCCTTTATTCAGCAAAACATAAATGATACTGTAAACAAGGAAGAAGCCGATCATCTTCAGCAATTTTACACAAGCGGAAAAAATCTGGTCAGCTTTTCTGAGAACAGAAAAGCTATTTTAGCGAGAGGAAGTCTGATCAATTCACAATTAGCGAAACTGATAACGGACGCGAAACAAAACTCTATTGAAGAAGACAAGCTCATGCAGTTTGCGAAAGATGAAAAAATGCAGGCCGAACATCTGATAAGAAGCAGTTTTGGTCAGCAGCAATTATTTTCGGCCAACCTGCAGGAATTTAAATTATCATTAAACGGTGTAGAAGCTCTTATACGGTCGAGAAATAACGGACAGATGCCAACCGTCATCAAAGATTCAATCCCTTTATAATGGCTATTCTTTTTCATAATCAGAATATTGACTTTAAGTTGAAACAAGGACCAAAAATCAAAACCTGGGTCAAAAAAATTATTGAACTTGAAAAAAAGAAGACCGGTAACATCAACTTTGTTTTTACTTCCGACGAAGAGCTTTTAAAAGTGAACCAGCAGTTTCTTAAACATAACACGTACACAGACATTATTACATTCGATTATACGAGCGATAAAACCATTAACTCCGATATTATGATCAGTGTCGAGAGAGTGGAGGAGAACGCGAAAAAACTGGGAATTGAGTTCCAGGAAGAATTAAAACGTGTAATGATACATGGCATTCTTCATTTATGTGGTTATAAGGATAAAAGCAAAGCCGATTCTGAATTAATGCGAAAAAAAGAAAACTGGGCGCTAAAGAAATTTAGTTGATAAGTGATTAACCTTTCCTTTTCAGATCGTCTAATTTTTTTTGAATGTATTTATCATTAGGCATCAGCGAGGTTTGAATTCTCTTAGCGTATTCAATACTGTCCATTACTTCTTTTTGTTTTACTTCCAGACGAATTTTCTGTTCGGTAATAATCGCGTTTGTTTTTTGTTTCTGCCTGTAAGCTTTAAATGAAACTGCCGCTACAACGATCATAAGAGCAAATCCAATAATCCCACCGAAAGTATAAAGTTTCTGTTGTTTAATTTCCTGTTCGTGTTTCAAGTGCTCACTGTTTTCCCTTTCCATCGTTTTTACACTATCTGCCGTTCGTTTTACTTCAAATTCATAATTCAGTTGAGCCGAGATCATTTTTTCGGTATTCTCCTTGTTATCCATGCTATCTCTTAACCTTATAAACATCTGGTAGTTCAGAAAAGCGTTTTTATAATTTCCCTGGATGCTATCAAAAGTAGCCATGTTCCGGTAATCCGATTTTTGTTGTTCAAGCGATCCTATCTCTTCAGAAATTTTTAGGCTTTCTAAAAAATACTTTCTTCCTTCATCGTATTTGCCAAGTTCGCCATAAACAATGGCTATATTGCCAAGTACTTTAGAAAGCCCGTCCTTGTTGTGAGTTTGTTCGCGCATTTCTAAAACTTTTTTATAACTGGCCAGGGCCTCGTTTAATTTTTCATTGGCCAGTTTTTTATCCCCCCTTTGCCTCGCAAATTTTCCCTGCGATACATCCATTAAAGCGATGTTATGATAAACCGACGCGAAAAAATTGGCATCATTAATTCCTGCTTTTGTGTCTAATGCTTTTTGAGCAGCCTGGCGGGCCTCCACAAAATAAGATTCCTGGGTTTTTATTTCTGTTAATTGTGTGGCGAGTGCCAACTGGTAATAAACTGTACTGATGTTGGCGTAATTATTTGCCAGCCAGCTTTTGTTACCCGTTTCAATGTTTAGTTTTTCGGCTTTACGATAATACCCCAATGCTTCACTAAGGTTGCCAAGACTTTTATATACATTTCCAAGGTTGTTGTAAGAAGCCGCTTCTCCGTTTTTATCCTTCAACTCTCTTCTAAGGGTCAATGATTTTAATTGGTAGGTAAGCGCGTCAGAATAGTTCCCCTGCGAATTGTGGGTATTACCTATTAGTGTATATACGTTGGCTATGTTTTTTTTATCCTTTAAAACTTCCAATATCTTAATGCATTCATTTAAACCAGCAAGTGTTTCTTTAAAATTGCCCAGGTTGCTGTTCGCTATTGCAAGGCTTATCAGAGCTTTTGATTGTAGCGAAGGAAAATTATATTCTTTTGCTAATTCATTTCCCTTGTTCAGGTAAGAGAAAGACTCTTCTGTTTTTCCCTGGTTCAGAATTGCGGTTCCCATCCACACATTAGAAGTGGTAACTCCTTTTAAATAATTTAATTTTCCGGCCAGAGCTTCTGCCTGTTTTGCTGTCTCAAAAGCTTTTACAGGATCTGTAGCTCTGCACTCAAAAGAAATTCCATTAAGATGATTCACTTGGTTTGTGTCTTCCTTGTCGGTTTTAAGAAGCGTGGATAAAGAATCAATAATCCTGTTCTGTGAAGAAGATGACAAAACCAAAAGGCATAAAACTATGAGTAACCGGAAGGGGGATGGCTTCATGGGAAGCTAAAATTATGTTTTTTCTGCTATCCGGGATCATTTTTTCGACGTATGGCGTTAAAACGGATCACGGATAGGTTTTGAGGCAATTTTTAAGGCATAGAGTGAATGATTTTTTTCCACATCATTTTTTTCACCGGATTTTAACGGTATTTCACAGAGTTTTTTGTCCTAACAACCGATAATCGGCACATCGGCACGGTCTTGGTAAGTATTTTCGGTATTATGGAAAAGCAGAACTTTAATACTCTTAGTCAGACAGCCAAAGTGGGCTATCTCATTTCTTCAGGAGAAATAATCAATGAAATTGAAAGTAACGATCATTTTACATCATTATTTATGATGGATGATTTTTACGTTGAAATTTATCTTGATAAAAACACCAGGGAAATTACTTCTATACGTGTTCAGGAAAATACCGATGTTTTAAATAAGTATTTGCAGAATGTGAACCTGGATGTAACGGGACTGATCAAAAAATAATCACTCTCTGTAAAAGGGGTGAAATACAAATATAATTTCGAATGGACATTATCATGATTATAGGAATAACGGCAAGTGTGCTCACCGCGGCATCACTTCTTCCTCAGTTATTTAAATTAATAAAGGAAAAAAAAGCCGAAGATGTTTCAACCGGAATGCTTGCGGTCTTGTTCGCAGGCATTGTTCTTTGGATCTGTTACGGATTTTTAAAGCAGGATCCTATCATTATCCTGGCAAATTTAACTTCCCTGATCATTAATGTAATTACTCTTGTTCTTACAGTAAAATACAAAAGAAAAGACGGATAAACTGTTCTTAACTCACATAAAACATGCGCCTGAGAACATTTGAATCGTTCGGATTAATCAGCAATGGAATCCTCCATAGTTATCCTTCTTTGCACGATAAAAATGAAACTTGCGAAATTACGGTGGTTGGTGGAGGAATTACCGGAGCATTGATCAGTTACGCTCTTGTAAAAAAAGGTTATAATGTTATTCTGGTAGATAAAAGAGATATTGGTAGCGGAAGCACAGCAGCAACAACAAGCATGTTGCAATACGAAACAGATATACCGCTTTACAGGTTATCGGGATTAATAGGAGAAGAAGGAGCCGTAACGTGTTATAAGGCTGGAATTACCGCCATTAATAAGCTGGCTGAAATTGTAAAAGAAAATAATTTCGACTGTGGATTTGAAATAAAAAAGTCACTTTATATTTCGCTCAATGAAAAAGATGCTCAATGGCTATATGAGGAATTTGAAATACGCAACAAATATGCTCTCGGTGTAAAATGGCTGGATGCCGAACGGGTAAAAAGTGATTACGGAATTAATTCGCATGGAGCCATTCTTTCAGAAGCAGCTGCCACAGTAGATGCATACAAACTTTGTCATGACCTTATCGCTTTTAATGTTTCAAAAGGAATGAAAGTGTATGATCAGACAGAAGTAAAGAAATTTGAAATGAAAGAAGACTTTGTAACTGTACACACCGAAAGCGGTTGTGAGATCAATTGCCAGAAAATAATTTTCTGTACGGGTTACGAATCAAAGGAATTACTAAAAGAAAAAACAGCCGATCTTTTTTATACTTACGCCAGCGTAAGTGAATGCGATATCCGTCTTCCTGAAAAATTAAAAGATGCACTGGTTTGGGATACAGGCTCTCCTTATTTCTATATGCGTTATTTAAATGGAAGGTTATTGATTGGTGGCGAGGATTCATCCTATAATCATTCTGCTAAAGTAAAAGAACGTGATCGCGAAAATCTGCTCGCAGCATTAAATACCAGGTTACCTGGGGTTAACTTCATTGAAGATTTTTCCTGGGCCGGTGTTTTTGGGAGTACAAAAGACAGTCTGCCTTACATCGGATATTCCCCTGAATACAAGAACGCTTTATTTGTTCTTGGCTATGGCGGAAATGGAATTATATTTTCTGTTCAGGGAATGGAGATCATTACCGATCTTCTTGAAGGGAAACAAAACGAATTAGCAAAATGGTACAGGTTTCGAAGGTGAAGGGATCAGTTTAATTGTTCCCACAGCATATCTTTCAGTTGCATGATATTTTTTCCAGTTGCCGAAGAAATAAAAATAAAAGGAACCTTGTTTTTTCCTTTCAGACGTTTATTGAGATCTTTACGCATTTCTTCTTCTAACTCATCGTCCATTAAATCAGATTTGGTAATAGCAAGAAGTCTTTTTTTATCGAGAAGTTCAGGATTGAATTGTTTTAATTCGTTCAGTAGGATTTTATATTCCTCAATAATATCGGTTGCATCGCAAGCCACCATAAAGAGTAGGGTAGAGTTACGCTCAATGTGACGTAAGAAACGTAAGCCAATTCC
The DNA here is from genome assembly GCA_021323535.1 of Bacteroidota bacterium. Taxonomy (GTDB): domain Bacteria; phylum Bacteroidota; class Bacteroidia; order B-17B0; family Aurantibacillaceae; genus Aurantibacillus. The sequence continues at coordinate 3,141 of JAJONO010000041.1, read as the reverse complement.
TTTTCCTTCGTGTGCGCCTTCAATAATTCCGGGAATATCGGCCATGACGAAGCTTTTAAAATCCCGGTATTTTACAATGCCAAGATTTGGAACCAGAGTTGTGAAAGGATAATTAGCAATTTCGGGTTTAGCCGCACTTACAACTGAAAGCAATGTAGATTTACCTGCATTAGGAAAACCAACCAAACCAACATCGGCTAAAACTTTTAATTCAAGAATTTTCCATTCTATTTTACCAGGTTCGCCAGGTTGTGCGTGGCGCGGGGCCTGTACGGTACTTGTTTTAAAATTCGCATTTCCCAGTCCGCCTCTTCCTCCGGGAACAAGAATGATTTCCTGTCCGTCTTCCGTAATTTCAAAATGAACTTCACCTGTTTCGGCATCTTTTGCAATGGTGCCAAGAGGAACTTCAAGAATTTCATCTCCACCTTGTTTACCGCTGCTGTTGGCGCTGGAGCCGCTTTGTCCTTCTTCGGCAATAACGTGTTTACGATATTTTAAATGGATGAGCGTCCATAATTGTTTGTTTCCGCGAATGATCACGTGTCCTCCTCGTCCGCCGTTTCCGCCGTCGGGTCCGCCCATGGCGGTAAATTTATCACGGTGAAAATGCATGGATCCTGCACCACCTTTTCCGCTGCGGCAACAGATCTTTACATAATCAACAAAATTGGTATCCATTTAAGGCTGCAAATATACGTCTAAAACGGCGAAAAACCTCTGGAATGCTGAAGGTATTATTGAATTGGCATAGATTAACATAGCTTTAAATAATTTAAAGGTAAAGGAAGATCAATGGCATTTGTTTTTCAGAATGTTTTAAAAGGAAAGTTATGAAAACGATAAAGAATAAAGTTGAAGATAAAGCTGAGAAAAATGGATTTCCCGGTTACCCGCATTATAAAGAGAAAGAAGATATTTATAAGAAGAATAAGGAAGAAATAGATGTCGACCCGGAAAACACAAAGAAGCTGAAAACAATGGATGAATCCGGAGATCTTGTTGAAGAAATCGACATTGATGAAACCGACCTTTATTTTAAAATTTCAGGGGATGATCTGGATGTTCCGGGTTCTGAACTTGATGATATTATGGAAGAGTCGGGTAGCGAAGACGAGGAAAATAATTATTACAGTTTAGGAGGAGATGATAAGGAGAGTGGGGAAGAGGATAAGACGCAGCTGTAAGGCCCCGTTTTATCTACTGTTTTACAAATTTGATAGCGGCAGATTTTCCTTCGTATGAAAGTGAAATAACATATACGCCATTCTGTAAACCGGAAACATCAAATGTCAGTTCTTTTTCTGAAATTACGGGAACATTGATCTTTCGTCCTAAAAGATCTGTGAAAGCGTATTGTATTTTTTCTGAAGAAATTTCTGCGTTCATTTTTATCCTTATGAGCTCACTCCCAGGATTAGGAAATGCAGTTCCGGAAAAATAGTTTTCTCTGGTTTCAGATACTTCCGATATAATGTAATTAAAACAGGCATTGGTGAGTCTTGCTGCAAAAATATCTTTGCTTCCATAAGTAACTAATGTGTTTGTACCAAAGGTTACTGTGCCTTCGTAATAGCCCGTGGTATAAAGATTACAGGAGTCGTCGCAGGCAATTCCATTACCGCGGTCCTCATATATTCCTCCACCTTTCATGGCCCAGCGCCAGGTGCCCAGGCTATCGATTGCTGCAACAAAAACATCAACAGTAGGAGTTGTAATAATGGTAACGCCTCCAAACTTAGCGGTGTCAGCAAATTGTCCGGTGATAAAAATATTTCCTTTTTTATTGGTACAGATACTGTTTCCTCTTTCACCACCTTCTTTGGAGCCCGCTTTTTTTGCCCATTTCCAGGCCCCTGAAGCATTCATTTTAGCTACAAAAATATCGCGGCCGTTTGGTCCGCCGTTGTTATTAATCGTATCGGTTCCAAAAATGGCTTTATCTCTGAACTCGCCTGTAATATAAATTTTCTGCCATTGGTCTACCGTAATTCCATTGGCGCGATCATCAAGAATTCCTCCTGCTTGTTTTACCCATTGGAAATTTCCATTACTATCGTACTTCACTACAAAAATATCCAGGCCGCCATTAGTGCTCGTAAGAGTTGTTGTTCCAAAAGTTTTAGTTCCATAAAAACCTCCGGCCACATAAACGTTATTGGTGCTATCAACAGCAATTCTGTTATCGCGTTCCCCATCGGTTCCACCGAATGTTTTAACCCATTGAAAAACGCCGGAAGGAGAAATTTTTGCTACGAACCCTAGAGAATCTCCGGGTGGTGCGTAAACTGAATAGGTTTGAAAAACAGCAGGGGTACCCAAAATATTTTTATCTGAAATGAATCCTGTCAGGTAAATGTTTCCGAGTTTATCGGTAGTCAGATCAAAACCATGATCATCGCTATCGCCACCAGCGCCTATGAGCCATTGACAAGTTCCATTTAAATCGAATTTAGCAACGAAGATCTGATCATCTTTTCCGTTGGGGTAATTATCGTTACAGTTGCCAAAGCTGAGATTATTACTGGGTGAACCCCAGCCCCATTGGGTTCCTGTGGCGTAAACAAAACCATTTATTTTATCCACATGGATTCCAAGTACACGATCATCGTATCCACCAATGGCTGTTCTTACCCATTGCCATTGACCTTGTTTATTTACTTTGGCAATAAAACCTTCTTTTCCCCAATTGGTGGCCGGGGAGGTGCTTCCGAAGTTAACACTGATATCGGCGGGTTGTCCAACATTATAATAGCCCGAAATATATGCATTACCATTAGCGTCCACATCTACATCTGAAGCTTTATCGCTGTAAATCCCTCCTGCTTTAATTGCCCATTGCCAGTTTTGTGATTTGACGTTAGTGAGGAAAAAGCAGAAAAGGATAAAAAATAATTTTGCTCTCATGAGGTTAAATTAATGTTGGCTATAAGTAAATTTAATAAAACTTTTGGAATCTGGAAGCGGAGTCGGGATGAAGAATTAACCTACGGACAAAATAAAAACAAAAAACCCCGAGTATTACTACTCAGGGTTTACTTGTAAAATTGGCATCGACATACTCTCCCGGGCTTTAGGCCAAGTACCATCTGCGCAGGCGGGCTTAACTTCTCTGTTCGGAATGGGAAGAGGTGATCCCCG